>JBOHKB010000226.1:0-21043 GCA_050728815.1 Propylenella sp. | reverse complement strand
GCCTACCCCCAGCGCTCTCCTTGGCGCCGTTTTGCGATAGTCAGGACGTCAAATGTCCCTCCTCGAGACGCAGAATCTCACCGCCTTCTACGGCGATTTCCAGGCGCTCTTCGGCATCAGCCTCTCGCTCGAACCGGGCGAGACGGTGGCCATCATCGGCGCTAACGGCGCGGGGAAGTCGACGTTCCTGAAAACCGTCGCCGGCCTCCTGCCGAGCCCGCCCGAGACCGTGCGCTTCGACGGCCACGACATCGGTGACGCGCGCGCATACGAAAACGTCCGCCGCGGCATCGTGCTTGTCCCAGAGGGCCGCCGCCTTTTTCCCTCCCTCTCGGTCGAGGAGAACCTCCTCGTCGGAAGCTACCGCCGTCGCGGGCGCTGGACGCTCTCACGTGTCTACGACCTCTTCCCGGCGCTGAGGGAGCGGCGAAAGCTCCCTGCCATGTCGCTTTCTGGCGGACAGCAGCAGATGTGCGCGATAGGCCGCGCGCTGATGGCCGACCCGAAACTCCTCCTCTGCGACGAGATCAGCCTCGGGCTCGCCCCGATCGTCATTCGCGACATTTACGCGGCGCTCCCCACGATCAAGGCGGAAGGCACGTCGCTCATCGTCGTCGAGCAGGACATCGTCCAGGCGCTCGCGGTCGCCGACCGCGTATATTGCTTCCAAGAGGGCCGCATGTCGCTCACCGGCCGCCCCGCGGAGCTGACGCGCGAAGCGATCCACGCCGCCTATTTCGGGGTCTGAGGATGCGGCGACGAGTGAGAATGATCGCGGTGGTGACGCTTTCCTCTCCCCATCGGGGAGAGGTCGGGCGAACGAAGCGGAGCCCGGGTGAAGGGGGAAACACTGGCGTGCTCGACGCCCCCCTCACCCGACGCCTTCGGCGTCGACCTCTCCCCGATGGGGAGAGGAGCGCGCGGTTCCGCAGACAACCTGCTTCTCCACTAGCAAGGACCGTTCACCTCGAAGGAACGGCGTCGTGACCGCTTGGCTCGACACCCTCGTGCAAGGCGTGCTGCTCGGCGGGCTGTACGCGCTCTATGCGGCGGGGCTGTCGCTCATCTTCGGCATCATGCGGCTCGTCAACCTCGCGCATGGCGACCTGATCGTGCTCGCCGCGTTCCTCATCCTGGCGCTCGCCCAATCGCTCGGCATCGACACCGTCCTCGCATTCGCCGCGGCGCTGCCTCTGATGTTCCTGATCGGCTTTGCCCTGCAGTCAGCGCTCTTCAACCGCACGCTGGGCGCCGACATCCTGCCGCCGCTCCTCGTCACCTTCGGGCTTTCGATCATCATCCAGAACGGCCTGCTCGAGGCGTTCTCCGCCGACACGCGCCGGCTGCCGATCGGCCGGATCGCCGGCGTCTCGATCCCGCTCGGCGGCGGCATTGCCGCCGGCATCATGCCGCTCCTCAGCCTCGCCGCGGCGGTGCTCGTGATCCTGCTCCTCAACCAGCTCTTCTACCGCTCGGCGCTCGGACGCGCCTTCCGCGCCACTTCCGACGACCCGGAGACGGCGCAGCTGATGGGCATCGACAATGCGCGCATCTACGCCATCGCGATGGGCATTGCGCTCGCGGTCTGCACCGTCGCCGCCTTCTTCCTCGGAAGCCGCGCCACCTTCGATCCGACCATCGGCCCGGCGCGGCTGATCTACGCCTTCGAGGCGGTGATCATTGGCGGCCTCGGCAGCCTCTGGGGAACGCTTGCCGGCGGCATCGTCGTCGGCGTGGCGCAGACGATCGGCGCCCGCATCAATCCGGAATGGCAGATTCTCGCCGGGCACGTCGCCTTCCTTGTGGTCCTCGTCGTCCGGCCGCGCGGCCTTTTTCCGCGCGCCATGGATTGAGCCGCGATGGCGAGGCAAGCCGAAACCGGCCGCGCAGAGCCGCGCTTCGTCGTCGAAGCCACCGGGCAGACACCGCGCCTTCTCGCGCTCGCCGCAATCTTCGCTCTGCTCGCGGTCGTCCCGGCCTTCGTCGGGCGCGCGGTGCTGCAGGACCTCTTCTTCGTCTTCACCATGCTCGCGCTCGCGCAGTACTGGAACCTGCTCGCCGGGTATGCCGGCCTTGTCTCGGTCGGCCAGCAGGCCTTCATCGGCCTCGGCGCATACGCGCTCTTCGCCACGACGCTGATCGCAGAGCTCGATGCGCTCCTCGGCATCGTCATCGGCGGAATCGTAGCCGCAGTGCTCGCGGTACCCACCGCCCTCGTCGTGTTCCGCCTGCGCGGCGCCTACTTCGCGATCGGCACATGGGTGGCGGCGGAGGTCTTTCGCCTGATCCTCGCGCAGGCAAAGCAGCTCGGCGGCGGCACCGGGACTTCGCTCGGGCCTGACATCACCAACAGCATGGCTGGCCTGAAGTGGCTCGCCGCGGCGTTCGATGTCCGCATCTCGGCGGCGCGCGACATCGCCAACTACTGGCTGGCGCTCGCGCTTCTTGTCGGCACGCTGGCGCTCGTCTTCTTCCTGCTCCGCTCGCGGAGGGGATTGGCGCTTTCGGCGATACGCGACTCCGAAGCCGCCGCCGACAGCCTCGGCGTCGACGGCTTTCGCACCAAGCTTTTTGTCTACGTGCTGACCGCGTTCGGCACCGGCATGGTCGGCGCGCTCATCTACTTGCAGAAGGCGCGCATCTCACCCGACGCCGCATTCTCGGTGCTCGACTGGACGGCCTACGTCATCTTCATCGTAGTGATCGGCGGCATCGGCACGATCGAGGGGCCGATCGTCGGCGCCGTCGTCCTCTATGTCCTGCAGGACTATCTCGCCACCTTCGGTGCCTGGTACCTGATGCTGCTTGGGGCGATCGCCATCGCAATCATGCTCGTCGCCCCCGGCGGCATCTGGGGCCTCGTCGCGCAGCGCTTCGACCTGCAGCTTTTCCCGATCAGGCGGCGGCTCACCGACACCAAGCGTTAGCGCCGGTCAAAGCAGGCTGGCCAGCTTTTCAAGTGCACCGGTGAAGCCGTCGAGCGTCAACTGCACGACCACGTCGCGCCCGTCGGCAAACCGCATTGCGACGTTCAATGCCTTCCCAAGCCGCATTGCGTGAAGGAACTCATCGGAGAGCGGCAGGGCGGCATAGGCGCCGTTCTGGTCGCTGGTCTGAATCGCGACGTTCGTCGTCTCGCCACGGTCGACCGCGATGCTCAGGCCGGGCGGGAAATAGAGCCCGTGCGGCAGCGTCAGCAGCATCCCCATGCGCCGGTCCTCCGCCTGCCGGCGGATGACCACCGAAACGAGCGGCTGCCCAGTCTCCTCCGCGAAGATGACCTGCGCGATCTGGCAGGTGGTCTTCGCGCCGTTGGCTACCGGCGCGCAGGTGACCACCCAATCCGGAGTGTCTTCGACAGGCTCCGGTTGCTCCGCTGGCGGCGTCAGCTCGAGTGGCTGCAGCGGCTCAGTCGGTGCGGCGGCCGGCGGCGCCGCAGGGGCCTGCGCCCGGACGGGCAGCGGCAACGCAAGGATCACCAGACCCACGACGGCGACAAGATACGCTGGTGAAGCCATCGGCACCCCCGAAGCCGTCGGCATTAAAGCACGTGACGCGGGTGAGAGGAATGATTGATGCGAGGTAAACGACGCCGGCGTTGCGATCACCGCAATGCGGCGGCCGACATCGGTTTCTTGGCAAGTCGTTAAAATGCCGAAGATCAGGAAACGGCTCGTTTAGAGCAGGCGCGTATCCTCGCTCGCATGGCCGTCCCAAACCAAAACGGCGCCGACGCCCGCATCTTCCATTTTCCACAGAGCGAAGAGCTTCTTCGCACGATCATGGAAAACGCCGCCGTTGGAATGGCGCTCGTCGGCATGGACGGCCGCGTCAGCTATGCGAACCGGGTCTATGCCGAGATGTTCGGCTACCAGCTGAACGAGTGTATCGGCCTGCAGGTCGCCAACATCGTCCACCCGGACGACCAGCCTCTCGCGCAGCAACAGCTCGAACAGCTGATCAAGGGCGAAATCCGGCAATACCGCGTGGAGCGGCGCTACCTCCGCAAGGATGGCCGCGTCTTCTGGGGCCTGGCCTCGGCCGCGCTGCTGCGGCACGAACGGACCCGCCGCCCCATTTACGCGACGGTGCAGATCGTCGACATCGATCGGCAGAAGCGCGCGGAGGCCGCCCTTGCCGAGAGCGAAAGCCGCTGGAATTTCGCGCTCGAGGGCGCCGAGCAAGGCGTCTGGGATCACGATTTGAGGACGCGCCGGGCCTTCTTTTCCCGCACCTGGAAGCTGATGCGCGGTTTCGATGCGGAGGCGGAAATCGACAGCTCGCTCGAGGCATGGCTGGAGCGGATCCACCCCGAGGATCGCGACCGCGTGCTGGCGATCGTTGGCCGGCTCGACTCGGGCGAGCTGCGTCAGAACTGCTTCGAATACCGGGAGCGCCACCGGGACGGCCACTGGATCTGGATTCTGAGCCGGGGCAAGCCGGTCGAATGGATGCCGGACGGCAGGCCGGCGCGCATGGTGGGGACCGACACCGACATCACCAGCCTGAAGGCGGCCGAGAGCGCGCTTGCCGAGGAAAGGGAACGCCTGCGGGTCACCCTTCGGTCGATCGCCGACGGCGTGATCTCGACCGACGCGGAGGGCCGCGTCACCTTCATCAACCCGGTCGCCGAGCAGATGACCGGCTGGACCTCCTCCGAGGCTCTCGGACTCAGAATTGGGGACGTGCTCGTGCTCGCCGGCCGGGAGGGAGAGCTGAGCGAAAACCCGGTCGCGGAATGCCTCGCCCGGCGCGAAGCCCGCTACGTCGATGAGGACCTGGTCCTCGTCAGCCGCTCGGGCCGGAGGATCGACATCCGCAACTCCGCCGCGCCGCTGGTCACGCCCGCCGGCGAGATTTTCGGCGCCGTTCTGGCGTTCCAGGACGTATCACGCTCGCGCGCCCGCCAGCGGGAGCTTGCCCACTCGGCCATGCACGACGACCTGACCGGGCTGCCAAACCGGTCCGCGTTCGACCGCAGGCTGGAGGAGGCGCGGGCCGAAGCGGGCTCGGAATTGCGGGAGCACGCGCTCTGCTTCATCGACCTCGACCGCTTCAAGGCGGTCAACGACAACGCCGGCCACGCCGCCGGCGACGCCCTGCTTCAGCGCGTCGCGCGGGCGATACGGAAGTGCGCGCGCCGGCGCGACTTCGCCGCCCGCATCGGCGGCGACGAGTTCGCCCTGATCCTCGCCGACTGCTCGCTTACGACCGCCAAGCGGGTGGCGCGGCAGGTCATCGACACGATCAGCGACATCCGCTTCACCCGCCAGGGCAGCACCTATCGGATCGGCGCAAGCGTCGGCATCACGACGATCACGCACACCTCTCCCCGCCCAGCCGCTCTTATGCGGGAGGCCGACGTCGCCTGCTATGCCGCCAAGGCGAGCGGCGGGGACTCCGTCGTCACCCACGACCGCGCGCGGACGGAGTTCTCGGAAGTCGCCGGCGAGCCGCCGCTCGCCGCCGTCATGACCCGGCGATAACGTCCCCGAACAGTTCCCAGCGCTCGCCGTCGAAGCGCATGAGCTGCATCTCCTGCAGCGGGTAGAAATCGGTCGCGCTGGTATTCATCGTTATGCCGGGGAGAAGCATCGGCAAGGCAACGCCCTCGAGGCTCGCGGCCATCTTCATGACGTTCTCCCGGCTGAGATCGTCGCCGGCTGTTTTCAGCACGTATTCCAGCGCGTGGGCGACCGCATAGCCGTAGACGGTGAAGCCGGAGCTCTTGTCGCCGTCCGGGTAGTACTCGTCCATGAAGGCGGTCCAGGCGGCCTTCTCCTCGTCGTCCTGCCATTGCGGATCGGTCGGATCCTTGTAGTAGGCGGTGCTGACGATGCCATTTGACGCCTCGAGGCCGGCCGGCTGCAGCACCGCCCCCACGGAGTTGGAGACGCTGTTCAGGAGGTGCAGCGGCTGCCAGCCGATCTCCGCCGCTTTCTTGATCGCTTGCGCGGCGAATTTCGGCGTTGCGATGTTGAGGAAGATGTCCGCGCCTGAGGCCTTCAGGTTGATGACCTGCGAATCCACGGTCGGGTCCGTCGTCTCGTAAGAGAGTTCGGCGACGATCATGGCGTCGGCCTTGTCGCCGAGGCCCGCCCTCAGTCCCACGACGTAGTCTTTGCCGTAATCGTCGTTCTGATAGAGGATGCCGATCTTCCCGTCCGGCTTCGTCTCCAGGATGTAGTTCGCGTAGATCTTGCCCTCGGTCACGTAGTCCGGCTGCCAGCCCATCGTCCACGGATGGTTCTCCGGATCGCCCCATTTCGACGCGCCGGTCGCCACGAAGAGCTGCGGCACGCCGCTGCTGTTCATGTATTCGTGGATGGCCGAGTTGCTCGGGGTGCCGAGCGCCTGGAAGATCAGTAGCACCTCGTCGCTCTCCACCAGCTTGCGTGCCTGCTCGACCGCCTTCGGCGGCGAGTAGCCGTCGTCATAGCTGATGAATTCGATGGTTCGGCCGTTGATGCCCCCGGCTGCGTTGACCTTCTTGAAATAGGCATCGATCGTCTTCGCGATCTGCGAATAGGCCGACGCCGGTCCGCTGTAGGGATTGATGTTACCGATCCTGATCGTCGTATCGGTGACGCCGGGGATGTTCTGAGCCGCGGCTGACGCCATTGCCGCGGCGACCAACGCGCCTGCCGCGATCAGCGTTCTCAGTGAAGCGAATTGAAGCATGGTCGTTCCTCCTCCGAAGAGAGCTTAGGTCTTCGACCGACGCCTGGCCAAGATGCCCGCCAGCTTGTGAACGAGACCGCCTGCCCCGGTCGGCATCACGTAGATCAGCAGAATGAGCATCGTCCCATAGACCGCGCCGGAGAGGCCCTTGGACACTTCCTCGGCGATGTTCGGCACGAAGACGATGAAGATACCGCCGACCAACGCGCCCGGGAGCCAGCCGACGCCGCCGACCACCAGACCGACAAGCAGCGCCACCGAGAGCGTGAAAGTGAAGCTGTCCGGCGCGACGAACTGCACCACGACCGCGCTCAAGGCCCCGGCGACGCCAGTGTAGAGCGCGCTCACCCCAAAGGCGAGCGACTTGTAGAGCGGCGCGTTGATTCCCATGGCGCTCGCGGCGATCGGGTTCTCGCGGATCGCAAGAAGCGCCCTCCCCGTGCGGCTAGCGACGAGGTTCCGCGCAGCCCAATAGAGCGCGAGGGCGACCGCAAGGGTGAGGAAGTAGAGCCACTGGTCGGCGCTGAGAGGCAGGCCGAATGGGGCGCCCGGCTTCTTGATGAACACGCCCTGCACGCCGCCGGTCCAGGGCGCGAGGACGGACAGCTTCAGAAGCTGCGGCGTCGTCACCGCGAGGGCGAAGGTGGCGAGCGCGAGGTAGATGCCCTCCAGGCGAAGCGCCGGAAGCCCGAAAAGGAAGCCCGCCACGAAGCAGACCAGTCCGGCGATGGGCAGCGTCCAGAGGTAGCCGATATCAAAACTGTCAATGGCGATCGCCGCGGCGTAGGCCCCGATCGCGAAAAACGCACCATGGCCGAGCGAGAACTGGCCGTTGATGCCGGTGAGGAGATTGAGGCCAAGGATCGCGACCGCGTAGATCAGCACCTGCGTGAGCTGGAAGACGACGAAGCCCTTGACGAGGAACGGGAGCGCCGCGGCCATCGCGAGAGCAACGACAAGCGCGACCGTGGGAGCGACGCCGGAGCCCGCAAGGAGCTGCCGGTCCACGCCGAGCTTGGCCGCGCCGCCCACGCTCATCGTCAAACCCGTTGCACAACGCGGCGGCCGAAGAGCCCGGAGGGCTTCACGACCAGCACGGCGACAATGAGGAGGAGTGCGATCGGGAGCTTCAGTTCCGGGCCGACAGCCGGGATATAGGTGCCGGCGAGATTCTCCACGACGCCGACCGTGAAGCCGCCAAGGACCGCGCCGCCCGGACTGGTGAGACCGCCGAGCACGGCGCCGGCGAAGCCGTAGAGCAGCACGCTCAGCATCATGTTCGGCTCAAGGAACACGGCGGGCGCGATCATCATGCCGGCGACCGCGCCGATCGCGGCGGCGAGCCCCCAGCCGAGCGCCATCATCCAGCCCACCCGAATGCCAACCAGCCGGGCGCTCTCGGGGCTGGCCGCGGCGGCACGTAGCGCCAGGCCGATTCGGGTGAAGCGGAGAAACAGGAAGACGAGGCCAAGCACCATGAGGATCACGACGAGCATGCCGGCCTGATGGGCCCCGATCAGTCCCGCGCCGAACAGCGGCGACGTTCCGAACGGGCTCGGAAACGGCCTGATCGTGTAATCCCAGATGAAGCCGGCAAGGCTGTTGAAGATCGTAAGAAGCGCGATGAACACGACGAGATGGCTGAGCGCCGGTGCATCGCGGATCGGCTTGAACACGACGCGCTCGATGAAAATCCCGGCGACGAAAGAGACGGCGACGGTTAGGACGAAGGCGGGCCAATATGGCGTGCCCCAAGCGATGAGCTGCCAGGCCGCGAAGGTAGAGAACATCGCCATCTCGCCCTGGGCGAAATTCAGGTGGTGGATCGCCTGGTAGATCATCACCAATGCCAGAGCCATCAGCGCATAGATGCCCCCGGTGGCGATGCCGGCGAGGACCTGCTGGACGAAAAGCTCCATGAGAGGCGTCCTCAGTAGCCGAGATAGGATTTGCGCACGCTTTCGTCCGCGCGGATTTCGGCGGACGTGCCCGACCGGAGGATCACGCCGGTTTCGAGCAGGTAGGCGTGGTCCGCGATGCCGAGCGCCAGCTCGGCGTCCTGCTCGGCGATCAAGAGGCTCACGCCCTCGTCGAGCCGGACGCGGTCGAGCATCTGAAACAGCGCTGCGACCACCATCGGCGCGAGACCGAAGGACGGCTCGTCGAGCAGCATCAGGCGTGGGCGAAGCATCAGCGCCCGGCCGATAGCGAGCATCTGCTGCTCGCCGCCGCTCAGCGTACCGGCCTGTTGCCGGCGCCGCTCGCCGAGGATGGGAAAATAGCTGTAAACCCGCTCGATGTCGGCCGCGGTTTCCCTGCCCGGTCGGATGATGCCGCCAAGCCTCAGATTCTCCTCGACGCTGAAGGCGGCGAAGGTACCGCGGCCTTCCGGCACGTGCGCGACCCTCAGCCGGACGATCTCCTCCGTCGATTTCCTGGCGATCGGAACGCCGTCAAGGACGATGTCGCCTGAGCGCCGCGTCATGCCGGAGAGCGCGCGGAGCGTCGTCGTCTTGCCGGCGCCGTTCGCCCCAAGCAGCACCGTTGCGCCGCCCTCGGCGAGGTCGAAGTCGAGACCGCGCAACACGATGCGGTCGCCGTAGGCGGCCTCGAGAGCGCGTACTTTGAGCAGCGTCTTCATTCGGCGCGGCCTCCGAGATAGGCCCGGATCACCTCCGGATCGTTCTGCACCGCCGCCGGCGCGCCTTCGGCGATCTTCTGCCCGAAATTCAGCACGACGACTCGGTCGGAGACCGACATCACGAGATTCATGTGATGCTCGACCAGAAGGATGCTGATCTGACGTTCGTCGCGGATATGCCGGATCAGCCGGCCGAGTGCGGCGACCTCGTCGTGATTGAGCCCACCCGCCGGCTCGTCGAGCAACAGCAGCTGCGGATCGGCGGCAAGCGCGCGCGCCAACTCGACCTTCTTCTGCATCGCGAACGGCAACGCCCGCGCTGGCGTCAGCGCAACGTCGCCGAGCCCCAGATCGTCGATGAGCGCATCTGCAATCCTGCCGATCGCGCGTTCGGTGCGGCGAGAGGCGGGCAGCCGTAGCGCGTCGCTCAGAAAGTCCCCGTTGAAGCGGGAGTGCGCGCCGATGCGGATGTTGTCGAGCACGCGGAGATTCGCAAACGAGGCGACGTTCTGGAAGGTGCGGCCAATCCCGCAGCCGGCGATGCGGTTCACCGGCGTTTCAAGGACGTTCCGGCCGCGAAAGACGATGCTGCCGGAGGACGGCGCATAGAGACGGCTCAGGCAATTGAAGAGCGTCGTCTTGCCGGCGCCGTTCGGGCCGATCAGCCCCAGAATTTCGCCGCGGTGCATCTCGAAGCTGACGCCATTCAGGGCAAGAATGCCGCCGAACCGGACGACGACATCGCGGATTGAGAGAAAGGGGGTCGCTTCGCCTTCGGCCGCAGCAGCACCGTTCATCCCGCAAGCCCCCGCGCCCCTTTCGGCTCGTAGCCAAGTGGAGTCTAGCCCGAGCCGGCGAACGCGGGAACGCAATGCTCGCAAAAGACCACAACAAGCGCGTTCGCGTTCGCCGGCAATCGGGCGGCCTTCAGAGGCACTCCGTCGTCGTTTCCCCGCCGAAAAGTCTGCCGCCATTCGAACCGTTTCGCGTCTGCCGCGTTGATTCCCTGCGCCCGAAACTTTCTCGGCACCTTCCTCTATGAGAACGCTGACAGACGACAGTACGCCCGCTTCTCAATCCCACATCGAACCCGCCCAAGCTCCCATCCTGCAGCCGGGGCGGAACTGCTGTTCCGTCAGCACCGCCCGCCGCGCCGCCGTCTTGATCGACGCGGCGGATTATTTCGCCTGCCTCGAAACGGTGCTCCGTGAGGCGCGACGCTCGATCCTGATCCTGGGGTGGGATTTCGACGCCGCCACGCGCCTCCGCCCCGACCATGACGGCAGCCCGCCGTTCGGCGACCTTTTGCGTTCGCTGGTCGAGGAACGGCCGGAGCTGGTGGTGCGCATCCTGGTCTGGAACCTCGCCACCATCCACGCGCCGGGCGAAACGCTACCCCTCATCTTCGGGGCGGAGTGGCACAATCATCCTCGGATCCAGCTGTGGCTCGATCACAACCATCCGATCTACGGCGCGCAGCACCAGAAGCTCGTCTGCATCGACGACGGCATCGCATTCGTCGGCGGCATCGATCTTACGATCGACCGCTGGGACACAAATCTTCACGCGCCTGAAGATACCCGGCGCAGGCATCCCGATGGAACGATGCATGGCCCCACCCACGATCTGCAAATGGTTATCGAGGGAGACGCGGCGCGGGCAGTCGCGTCGGTTGCGCGCCACCGATGGAAGCAGGCGACGGGCGAGGAGCTGACGGAGCGCGCGGCGGAAAGCGACCTCTGGCCAGCGGACTTCGAGCCCGATTTCACCGACGTGCCGGTCGCTGTCTCCCGCGCGATTCCCGCGTCCGGCAGCGAACCTCAGGTACGAGAGATCAAGGCGCTGGTCGAAGACATCCTCGGCGCCGCGAAGCGCTCGATCTACATCGAAGCGCAGTACTTCGCCGACCCGCGCGTCGCAGACTTGCTGGCGGCCAGCCTCGCCGAACAGGATGGTCCGGAAATCGTCGCTGTCGTTCCCCATTCCGACCATGGCTGGCTCGAGAAATTGGTGATGGGCGTGAACCGCGACCGCATGATCCGCCGCCTCAAGCAAGCCGACCGCCACGGCCGCTTCGGCGCCTTCTTCCCGGTCGTGCTGGCGCCCGGCGGCGATTGCGAGATCTTCGTCCATTCCAAGCTGATGATCGTGGACGATCGCCTGCTGCGGATTGGCTCCGCCAACCTCAACCGCCGCTCCACGGGCCTCGACACCGAATGCGACCTCGCGATCGAGGCGTCCGACCCGGTGACGCGCGAAGCCGTCGCCCGCATCCGTTCCACTTTGCTCGCCGAGCACCTCGGCGTCACACTTCACGAAGTGGACCGCCAAATGGAGCGGCGGGGGAGCCTGCTTGGCGCGATGGGCGCGCTCTCAGGTCACGGCCGCACCCTCCGCCCGTTCGACAGTATTCGGCGCAAGGGCCCGACCCGCCCACTGTTCGGAACCCGTCTGCTCGACCCGGGGAAGCCGTTCTCGCTGATATCGCTGTTCCGCCGGAGCCGGCCGCACCGCCACGTCAGCGCGCGGCCTCGTCGCCCGTTCCGCTCGCGCGGAACTCGCTGAGGATAAAGAGCGCGCCGCCGATCGAGAGCGGCAGCAGGAAATAGACGAAGCGGAAGACGAGCACCAACGGAAGCACCCCGCTCTCGGGCATCAGGTAGACGATGACGCTCTCGATCACGCCGAGACCGCCCGGAATGTGCGCAAGCAGCATCGCCGTCACCGCAAGCACGAAGACGGAGGCGGTCGCGAGGTAGCTCACGTCGAACGAGGATGAGAGCACCTGATGCAGGCACGCGGCGACGCAAGCGAAGTTCAGCGGCCCGAGGACGATCTGTGCGAGAGCGAGCCGGATGTTCGGCGTCTCGAACTCCCATCGATAGATGGAGAGCGGGCGCCTGACCCGCCATGCCAGCAGGAGGTAGCCAAGCGGCACGATCAGGCACGCGGCGGCAATCGCGAGAAGCGGGGTACGTCCGAGGCCGACGATGCGCCCCGCCTCTTCGGGGCGGGCGATGAGCGAGATGCCGGCGAGTATCATCAGGCCGAGCCCGACTGTGGTCGCGCTGAACATGACCAGCTTCGCGACTTCCGCCGCCGTCAGTCCTTCGCGCGAATAGAAGCGGTAGCGGATCGCGCCGCTGCTCAGGCCGTCGAAGCCGATATTGTGTCCGAGCGAAAGGCTGACGAAGGAGGCAAGCGCGACTTTGCGGTAAGGCAGCGGCTTGTTCACGTAGCGAAGACCAAGCCAATCGAAGCCGGTCAGGCAGAGATAGCTTGCCGCGGCCCAGCAAATCGCCGACGCGAGGTGATCGAGCGGCACCGAAAGGACGGAGTCGACAAGCTTGTCGAAGTCGTAACCACGAAGAGTTCGATAGAGCAGGAAGCCGGCGAGCGCGAAGAGGGCGGCAAGCGCGACAGGCTTGGCCCACCGCCAGTAGTCGCCGCGCGTGAATGTGCTGCCTCCCGCCTCCGTCGACGCCGCTATCTCACTCGTTTTGCGTAGCATTCTTGGATTGCTCGCGTGCGCGTAACCGACGGATTCCGGCTGCCACGAGTTCAACAGAAAGGACGATGCGAAGTTCCCGAGCGCCTCCTGGAACGGGTCCGCTCCTGACGAGTCACAATGGCGCGGGGCACGGCCGCGAATGAAATAAGGAGCAAACCTAGTGGACCGCCACCGACGCACGATTCGCGTGATGACCTGGAACATCCATGGCGGCAGGACCGTTGCCAGCGCGAGCGACCTTGATCGAATCGTGGCGCTCATCCTCAAGCATCGGCCGGACGTCGTGGCGCTTCAGGAGGTCGATTCGCGTCGTCGCGCGCGCGATGCCGAGCCGGCCTTCGCCTTCCTTGCCAATGCCATCGGCCGCCACAGCGCCGCCGCAAGGCTGATCACCGCGCCGGATGGCGACTACGGGCACGCGGTCTTCAGCCGCTGGCCGATCGTGCGGGAAGCGCTTCACGACATCAGCCTTCCGGGTCGCGAGCCGCGGGCCGCGATAGAGTGCGTGATCGACACGCCATACGGAGCGCTGCACGTTGTCGCCGCCCACCTTGGCCTCAGCCTCCAGGAGCGCGACCGTCAGGCGAGGTTGCTGCGCAAGCTCGCGCAATCGGCGCCGAACCGCACCATAGTCCTCGGCGACTTCAACGACTGGATCTGGCGCGGCTCCGTGCAGCGGGCTTTGGCCAAAACGCTTCCGGCGCGAACGCGCCACAAGACCTTCCCTTCTCCGCTGCCGCTGCTTGCGCTCGACCGCATCTACTGGCGTCCGGCGGGACTGATGATCCGCACCTGGACCGACCCGGAGGCGCGAAAGGCGTCGGATCATCTGCCGATTATCGGCGACGCCGTTTTTGAGTAGGGGAAGCCGGCTTCCGTCCGCGGCTTCCGGCCGGTATCACCAGCGCTGAATTTGCAACGACTTCCGCCCGTCCGCCCATGGCCCCGCGCAAGCTCGAAACCTACCGCAAGAAGCGCGATTTCCGCGTGACCAGCGAGCCCGTCGGCGTCGAAACCGGCGAGGCCGGCAACCTCTTCATGATCCACAAGCACGACGCGACGCGGCTCCACTACGACCTGCGCCTCCAGATCGGCGACGTTCTGAAGAGCTGGGCGGTGCCGAAGGGGCCGTCGCTCGACCCGGGCGAACGGCGGCTGGCGGTCGAGGTGGAAGAGCACCCGCTCGAATACGGCGCGTTCGAAGGAGTCATTCCGGAGAGCCAGTACGGCGCCGGCCCGACGCTGATCTGGGACAGCGGAACCTGGGCGCCGATGGGCGATCTCGAAAAAAGCCTGAAGTCGGGCACGCTGAAGTTCCGCCTCGCCGGCGAGAAGCTGAAAGGCGGCTGGACGCTCGTCCGCCTGAAGCAACGCCCGGGCGACAAGCAGCCGAGCTGGCTTCTCATCAAGGAGCACGACGACGCGGCCTCCACGGAGGGAGACATTCTTGACGACCGGCCCGAAAGCGTCGCCTCGGGAAAACTCATCGAGGACCTTCTCAAGCAGCCATCAGCGGTATGGAGTTCTGGCAAGAAGGCCACCCGTCAAACAAAACGGGTCGAGATCGCCGAAGCACCGAAGCCCGCGAAACCCGTCGAGCTTCGTCCCGGCACGCTGAAGGGCGCGCGGAAAGCGCCCTTGCCCAGGACATTCAAGCCGCAGCTCGCCTCGACCATCGATTCACCTCCCACGGGCGAGGGGTGGCTGCACGAAATCAAGCTCGACGGCTACCGCACCATTGCCATCGTCGGCGACGGCAAAGCCAAGCTCATCACCCGCAACGGTCACGACTGGACCGACCGCTACGGCGACGTGGCGAAAGCGTTCGAGGCCCTGCCCTGCGGGTCGGCGATCATCGACGGCGAGGTCGTCGTGCCCGACGCGCAGGGGATCACGCGCTTCGGCGCGCTGCAGGACGCAATCGCCGTCGGTGAGACGTGGAAGATGATCTTCTACGCCTTCGACCTCATGTACTTGAACGGCTACGACCTGACAGACGTGCCGCTCATCGAGCGCAAGGCGCTGCTCGAGAAGCTCATCCGCCCTTTCGCCCACATCAGCTCCGCGCTGCAGCTCAGCGACCATGTCGTCGGCCACGGCGCGGAGTTCTTCAAGCAGGCGTCCGAGATGCAGCTCGAAGGCGTCGTATCCAAGCGCGTCAACAGCGCCTACCGGAGCGAACGCACCAAGACCTGGGTGAAGGCGAAGGCGAGGCAGAGCGGAACCTTCACGATCGTCGGCTACACGACCTCGAAGGCGGCGGGCGGGCTTGCCGCGCTCCACCTGGCCGAGAACGGTCCGGAGGGCCTCCGCGCGGTCGGCAAGGTCGGCACCGGGTTCTCAGCAGCGGAGGCGGCGGCGCTCGCCGCCCGGCTTCAGGAGCACGCGCGCGCAAAGCCGGCGGTTCACTTCGCCGCGCCAACGCCCAAGGCGGTTTGGGTGGAACCCGTCCTCAAGGCGCGCATTCAGTACTCAGACAAGACTGGCGACGGCAATTTGCGACATGCCGTGTTCCAGGGCCTGCAGGAGCCGGAAAGCGGGCGATCGGGTCCGAAGGTGACCGAGCGCTTCATCACCGACCAGCATCTCGCTTCGATCTGGGTGACCAACCCGGAGCGCCGGATGTTTTCCAAAGACGGGCCGACCAAGCTCGACCTCGCCGTCTACTATGCGCGCGTCGGCGACTACATGCTGCCGCACATCGTCAATCGCCCCGTCTCGCTCGTCCGCAACCCGACCGGCAAAGAGGAGGACAGCTTCTTCCAGCGTCACGTCTTCTCCGGCATGCCGCCCGAGATCGGTATCTTCCCGTCGAGGAAGGCCGACGAGGAGGAGCGCGACTACCTCTTCGTCAAGGACGCGGAAGGATACCTCGCGCTCGCGCAGTTCGGCGTCGTGGAGTTCCACCCCTGGGGCTGCCGCGTCGACAAGCCGGAGCGACCCGACCGCATGTTCTTCGACCTCGACCCCGGCGAGGGCCTTAGATGGCGCGACATCGTCGCCGCGGCCGAAACGGTGCGGACGGAGCTGACGCACCTCGGGCTCGTGCCTTTCGTGAAGACTTCGGGCGGCAAGGGGCTGCACGTGGTCGTGCCGATCAACCGCCGCCACACTTGGAAGGAGCTGCACCAGACGAGCGGCAAGATCGCAGCCTTGCTGGCGAAGAAATTCCCCGCCACCTTCTTGACCTCAATGGCCAAGAAGGAACGCGCCAACCGGATTTTCGTTGATTTCCACCGGAACGCCCGCTCCGCCACCTCGGTCGGCGCGTATTCGCTGAGGGCGCGCAAGGGGTTGCCGGCTTCCGCTCCACTCTCCTGGGAGGACCTTCGGTCAATCGACGGCCCGGCGGATTTGAACTACGCTACGTTACCAGGCTTTTTAAGCAATTCCGGCGATCCTTGGGCCGAAATGGACGCCAGCGCCTGTTCGCTGGGTAAGGACTTGGCGGACAAGCTGGCGAGTTAGGCGAGTAAGCGAGGTTTCTGAAATGGCGCCGCGTGCAAGTTGGAAGGGCTATCTGAAGCTCTCATTGGTGAGCTGTCCGGTGAGACTCTACAACGCGACCAGCTCCAGCGAGCGGATCGCGTTCAACATGCTCCACAAGGACACCCACAACCGGGTGCAGATGAAGCCGGTTGACCCGGAGCTCGGCCAGGTCGAGCGGAGCGACCTCGTCAAGGGCTATCAATACGAGAAGAATCAGTACGTTATCCTGGAGGACGAGGATTTCGAGAAGGTCCGCATCGAGACCACCGAGACGATCAACATCGAGGCGTTCGTGGACGACGATTCCGTCGACGGCATCTATCTCGACGCGCCCTACTACCTCGCGCCCGACGGGGCTGTTGCGGAGGAAACCTTCGTGGTCATCCGCGAGGCGATGCAGAAGTCGAGGAAGGCCGCGATCGCGCGCCTCGTGCTTTCGAGCCGCGAGCGCGTCGTGGCGATCGGCGTGCGCGACAACGGCATGCTCGTGCAGACGCTCCGTCAGCCGCAGGAGGTCCGCGGCCAGCAAGCCTATTTCGAGGACATACCGGCGAACGGCGCCGACAAGGACATGCTCGAGCTTGCGCTGAAGCTGATCGAGCAGAAGAGCGGCAAGTTCGATCCGAGCCAGTACAAGGATCGCTACGAGGAAGCGCTGCTGCAGGTGATCAAGGCGAAGATCGCCGGCGAGGAGCCGGTCATGGCGGCGGCGCCGGCGCGCGGCAATGTGATCAACCTCATGGATGCGCTGAAGAAGAGCCTGGAAGGCGAGAAGCCGCCGGCCAGGGGCAAGGCGCGGAAGGAAGCGGCGCCCAAGGCCGCGGCGCCGAAGAAGGCCGCGCCCAAGAGAAAGAGCGCGTGAACCGGGGAGAGGATGAAGGGCGAGGGCGCGGTCTTTGCCATCATTGGAGCGCTTGACGCGTTTCCCCACCGCCTGGCGGCGCGAGCGATCGAGGCGTGGGGCGGTATTTTGCGCCGCGGGGTTTCGCGCGGCACCGACATCGCGGTAGTCGGCCACCGGCTAATCCAGAATGCCACCCCTACCCGAATAGCGAAACGGCTCGACGAGGCGCGGCGCGCAGGCGCGCGGCTCGTCAGCGAGCGCGGCTTCCTGCGCCTCCTCGGCCTCGCGCGCGAATCGGAGGGCGAGCGCCGGCTTTCGGCGGCGGGCCTTCTCGCGCAATCGGGCCTCGATACGGAATCCTTCGAGCTTCTCAGGCTGTTCGACATCTTCGACGTGGCCGAGGAGCCCTTCGGCTTCCGCGACCTCGTTGCAGGCCGCCAGTGCGCTGGCTTGATCCGCGACGGTGTTGAGGCGACCGCCCTCATCCGCGCGGTGCAGACGCGGAGCCCGATCTCTCCCGATGGCGGCCTTTCGCAGGTGCGGCTGGAGCGTTCAGAATGGAACCGGGTGCTGATGCGCACCGGCGACGCGCTGACCGAGCTTTCCGGCCAGCACATCCTGGCGCTGCCGGACGAGCGCGACAGCGTCGACCAGCTCTTCGAGGAGGGCAAAGACGCCGAGGACGAGGAAGACTGGGAACGCGCCCGCGCCGCCTATCAGCGCTGCCACGCGATGGACCCGCGCGACCCGGTGATCGCATTCAACCTCAGCCACGCGCTCCTGCAGCTCGGCGACCTGCAAGGCGCGCGCCGCACGCTCAACAAGGTGCTGACGCTCGACAAGCGCTTCGCCGAGGCCTGGTTCAATCTTGCCTCGATCGCGCGGCGCGAGAACGACCGCGCCACAGCCCGTCGCCATCTGATGAAAGCGATCGAGGCGGACCCCGATTACCCCGACCCGATCTACAATCTCGCGCTCTTGGAATTCGAGAACGGCAAGCACGACGAAGCGGCGCGGCTCTGGGCGCGTTATCTCGAGCTCGATCCGGCCTCAGAATGGGGGCACAAGGCGCGGCAGGGCCTGCAACTCATCGGGATGATGAAGAATCCGCGCGACCCCGGCTCTCCCAGCGCCCGCGACCGCAAGCCCGGCCTCCGCGTCGTCGGATGAATTTTCTTCACACCGGGCCTGACGACTCGCCCGCCGTTTTGCTTCTTGCACACGGCGCCGGCGCGCCGATGGATTCGCGCTTCATGAACGATTTTGCCGCGCTTCTCGCCGAGCGCGGCATCAAAACCGCGCGCTTCGAGTTCGTCTACATGGCCGGACGGCGCACCGGCGCCGGCCGCAAGCCGCCGCCCAAGGCGGAGCGCGTGATGGACGAGTATCGGGAGGCGGTCGCGGCGCTCGCACCGGACGGCCCGCTCTTCATCGGCGGAAAATCGATGGGCGGCCGCGTCGCGAGCATGGTCGCGGACGAGCTGTTCGCCGCAGGAAAAATCGCCGGGCTCGTGTGCCTCGGCTACCCCTTCCATCCGCCCGGATCGCCTGAAAAGCTCCGCACGGCGCATCTCGAAAAGCTCAAGACCCCGGCGCTCATCTGCCAAGGCACGCGAGATCCGTTCGGCACGAAGGAAGACGTCTCAGGCTACCGCCTGTCGCGCGTGATCCGTTTCCATTGGGTCACGGACGGCGATCACGACTTCCGCCCGGCGAAAGGCGCTGGCGTTACAGCGAAGGAGAACCTCCGCGACGCGGCTGACGCCGCGGCGGGGTGGATAAACAAAGCGATCGGTTAGCGCGCCCGCCGCCGCGATCGCATCAGTCCGGAGCTATTCGTGAACAGCCTCAGGCTCCCCAGAAGGTTCCGGCTCGTCGTTCAGGAAGGCCCGGCTCCCCACGTGCCACGGCACGCCGTGGTCAATTTCCGGGGCAGGCGCCAGCGCGAGCGGAGTTCCAACCAGCGCGCCTGCCACAAGCCAGGCATGCCGCGCAGGGAACTCTGCGCGGGAGACGAGCAGACGGTCGGCGATCGGCGTGAGAAGGCGGAGCGCGATCGGGCCGTAGGGCTCGAAGCCGCCGGCTCCGCTCACCATCGCGGCGGCGTCGGCCGGGCTCAGGATCGCGACCTCCATCTGCTCGGTCCCAAGCAGGCTCGCAAGCCGCCCGGCATTCGGGGCGCGGGCGACGCGCGCGCGCGATGACGGCAGGTGCTGGACAAGCTGCAGGACCGCACGCTGCGCCAGTTCATATGTGCGCGGATCCGCCCTGTGACAGCCGATCAGCAGGTGCTTGCGGCGATAGACGACCCACTGGCGATAGGGCGTGTGGCCGCCGAGCAGAAGCGCCGCGGCGGCGGCCACACCGAGTTTCAGGACCTGCCGTCGATCACTCGTCGAACACTTCCTCTTTCAAGACGGCGGTCACGATGTAGTTCGGCACGTCAACCACCTGGCCGACCCTGAGATCGACCGCGACGCTGGCGAGTACGTAGGCCTGCTCCGCGGTGAGCCCATGTTCGCGCTGGATGTAGTCGATCATCTTGATCAACGCGTCGCGCGCGGCGAGCGTCAGGTCCTCCGACAGGTTCTCGAGGCTCGCGATCTTCTCGCCGTCAATATAGGTGTGCTGGGTCGGCACCTCCCCCGCACCCTTCAGCGGCAGCCCGATCGTCTGATGGAATTTCGTCGGCTCGATGTCCTTGATCTGTGAGCCGCCCTCGACCTCGGGGCCCTTGATCACCGTCGCCTGACCTTTGCGGATCTCGGTCGTCAGCGTGACCACGCCGCCCATCTCGATCGCGGTGCCCGACACTTCGCCGTCGCCCTGCGCGAAGTGAACGTCGCCGACGAAGAGGCCGCACCCGTCGATGAAGCACGGCAGGAGCAGCGTCGTCCCGACTTGCATCTGCTGCACGTCCATATTGCCGCCGTTCTCACGCGGCGGGATGGTGCGCAGGCATTCGTCCTTGTTGGTGCCCTCAGGGCCGCAGATCGCCGTCGGCAGGGCGCCGGTGGGCTCCGGAGGCAACGCTACGCCGCCGGCGGCGCCAAGCGCGGCTTCACGAGCAACCCACCTGGTCACCTCTTCCTGCCCCGGCAGCACCCCGACCGAGCCCATGAAGGCCTCGTACGGCACCTTTACGCCGGGCATCTGATCGGAGACCGCGTGCGTGCGCGAGAGTCTCCAATTGACGAGAAAGGGCTCCGTGTAGATGTCGCGGAGAAAGCCGAAGCCCGGAACGATAACCGTGTAGCCGTACTGGTCCGGCTCGATGTCGACCAGCGTCACGGCGAGCACGTCGCCGCGCTCGGCGCCCTCGATGTACACCGGCCCGGTCATCGGATGCACGAGGTTGAGATCGAGCGCCGCCATGTCGTCGGCGTTGGAGTCGAGCGTCAGGTCGGAATCGAGCGCGTCGCGCGTGTGAAAAACGATCATGTCGCCGGGGTTGGCGCGCGCGACCGGCGGAATGGCCGGGTGATAGCGGTTGAAACAGCCGGGATCGTCAACACAGTGCGCTCCCTGCTTCGCGAGCACGACTTTTGTCTGCCACTGCACATCCGCGGTGTCGGCCGCGGCAATGCTCATCCACGTGCCGAGAATCACAGCCGACGCGCCTGATAGAAGTCCGACCTTGATCATCACGCCCTCCTCATCGACCCCCAAGCCACGTCCGGCAGGATGCCGCTCCGCGCCTGAGTTCACAAGCCCACGCGCGGCCGAAGCGAAAGAGCTGGCCGACATGCCCTAGGTGTCGAAGCTATGAAGGTTGTTCATCCGGGACGGGGCTGCGAGGTTGGGGTTGCGAATCCAACCAACCCTGAGCCGGAGCCCCGGATGAACATCCACAAGAATGCGCGCATGACGGTGCATG
>JBOHKB010000225.1:0-1936 GCA_050728815.1 Propylenella sp. | reverse complement strand
GGGCGCATAATCGCGGCCAGGGCGCTGGCCGCGTCGCCAGTTCCATCGCCTCCAGCACGGGCGCCACGTAACGCACACCGACGCGGAGGGCCGACGTCGGAATTGCGGTCGCGAGGATGCGGTCCGGCAGGCCCGCGTCTTCGCCGAACAACACCAGATGTGCGGCGATCAGAACCAGTGGAACGCCGAGGACAGTGGAAAGGCTCGGAATCGGAAGCGGCACCGCGTCGGGGAGCGCGAACACGATCAGCGCGATGCCGTGGGCGCGTGATCCGACCGCGCTCATGAGTGCGCCGACGGCGACGGTATCCTCCATCGAGGCGGCGAGCGAACGAAGGACCTGCGAAGCCGTCGGCGTGCTTTCGGTGTTGTCGGACATCGAAGACTTACCTGGCGGCTGCCGCACAAGGGTTTTGCGACTGCCATGAAGTGCAGCGCCTACGCAGCCGGAAAATCCCTATACCCCTTCGCGAGGCCGCGCCCGCCCGCTAAGAACGGAAGCCCTCTGCGGTCTGCAATAGGGTAGCCACGGGAGACACGGTTGCCGACCTTTCCGATCGTCGACGCGCATGTGCATCTCGTCGAACCGGGACGCCTGTCCTACGGATGGACGCGGGACGCACCGTCGCTGAACCGCCGGCTGCTCCCGGCGCATTTCCTGCGCGCCGCAGCACCGGTGGAGATCGAAAAATTCGTCTTCGTGGAGGTCGACGTCGACGCGCCGCTGCATCTCGCCGAGGCCGAGTGGATTGCCGAGGTGGCGGGGCCGGAGCCACAGCTTGCCGGGATGGTTGCCTCGCTGCCGATCGAGCGCGGCAGTGCGATCGAGAGAGAACTCGACAAGCTGCGTGAGCACGCGCTCCTTCGCGGCATCAGACGGCTGATCCAGAGTCAGCCCGACCCGGAGTTCTGCGTCAGGCCGGACTTCATCGCCGGGCTGAAGCTCCTCGCGAAGCACGATCTGAGCTTCGACATCTGCATCTACCACCACCAATTTCCCGCGGCGATTCGGATGGCGCGGCAATGCCCGGAGGTTCGCTTCGTGCTCGACCATATCGGCAAGCCCGCAATCCGCGACGGGCTTCTCGACCCCTGGCGGCAGCACATAAGCGAGCTCGCGGCGCTGCCGAACGTCTGGTGCAAGATTTCCGGCGTCGCCACCGAGGCGAACCACAAGAACTGGACGCGCGAAGAGCTGCGGCCCTACATCGACCACGCGATCGAGTGCTTCGGCTTCGACAGGGTGATGTTCGGCGGCGACTGGCACGTCTGCGACCTTGCCATCGCCTATCCGGACTGGGTGGCCTTGGTGGACTGGGCGGTGGCGGGCGCGAGCGAGAGCGAGAAGCGAAAGCTCTTTCGCGACAACGCTATGAGCTTCTATCGGCTCGGGGGTTGAGCCCGTCGTTCACGTTTGTCATCCCGGCCGTGCGCAGCGAGAGCCGGGACCCATGAACACTGCAAAATGCGTAAAGGCGCTTTGGCGAATTTCTCTCCAGCTTCGGTGGCTATGGGTCCCGGTCTTGCCGCTCTCGCGGCAACCCGGGATGACAAATCGGAGGGATGCTCCCTACTTCTTCGGCGCTGTCCGCTCGGTGAAAAGGAGCCCGCCTTTCATCTTGTTGGCCTTTGGCGTCTCCATGATCGACACGGTGACGGCCTCTGCGGGAACACCGGCATGACGCACGACCGCGTCGGTGATGTCCTTCATGATGGCGCGCTTGACGTCCTGCGTTCGGCCCTCGGCGAGAAAGATGACGATTTCGGGCATTGATCTCCCCAGCAAAGCCAGCCGCAACATCAGTCGGCCTTACTAATCGCTTCCTTTAAAGAAAGCCCTTCAACGCAAACACGCCAAACTTCCGTTCTACCTCTAGGAGTTCCGTATCAATTTCCTCGTATCGTTCGTCGTCCGACCCGAATATCCCACTCCTTG
>JBOHKB010000224.1:0-9759 GCA_050728815.1 Propylenella sp. | reverse complement strand
GTCGAAGGGCATCCTCGTGCCCTCCAACCGCTTCGAGGTGCTCGAATGCCGGGCGGCACTCGACGCCAACTATCTCGGCCACCAGGACACGCCCGCACTTCGTCCAGGTGCGCTCGATGTGCTGGCGCAGCACGTGCTCGGCATGGCCGTAGCGGAGCCCTTTGACGCAGTTGCACTTTTCGACGAGCTAACGTCCGCCGAGCCCTACAGGAATCTCTCGTGGGAGACGTTCGAGCGCGTGGTCGATTTCGTCGCGACCGGCGGCTACGCGCTCCGCAACTACGAGCGCTACGCCAAGATCAGGAGGAAGAAGGACGGGCCGCTCAAGGGTCGCTGGGGCATCTCCCATCCGCGCATCGCGCAGCAGTACCGGCTGAACGTGGGCACGATCGTCGAAGCGCCGATGCTGCACGTCGTGCTCGGCCGGCTCAGGAAGGGCGTGATTCGCGGCGGCAAGCGGCTCGGCCAGATCGAGGAGTATTTTCTGGAAACGCTGACGCCCGGCGACAGCTTTCGCTTCGCCGGCCGCGTGCTTCGCTTCGAGGGGATTCGCGAGAACACCGCCTATGTGACGCCGGGCGGGGAGGAGAACCCGAGCATCCCCTCCTTCGAGGGCGGAAAATTCCCGCTCACCACCTATCTTGCAAGCCAGGTGAGAGAGATTCTCGCCGACCGGACGCGCTGGTCGAAACTGCCCGAGCAGGTGTGCGAGTGGCTTCAGTACCAGCAGGAGCGCTCGCGCCTGCCGGGCCCTGACGAGCTGCTGGTCGAGACATTCCCGCACGACAAGAAATTCTACATGGCGGCGTTCCCCTTCGAGGGCAGGCTCGCGCACCAGACGCTCGGCATGCTGTTGACGCGGCGGCTCGAGCGCGCGGGCGCGCGTCCGCTCGGCTTCGTCGCGACCGACTATTCGATCGCCGTCTGGGCGCTCCGCGACCTCGGCGCGGCGTTTACGGCCGGGCGGCCGTCGCTCGCGGCGCTTTTCGACGAAGACATGCTCGGCGACGATCTCGAAGCGTGGATGGCGGAGTCCTACCTGCTGAAACGCACGTTTCGGAACTGCGCTGTCATCTCCGGACTGATCGAGCGCAGGCATCCGGGCGAGGAAAAGACCGGGCGGCAGGTCACGGTCTCGACCGACCTCGTCTACGACGTGCTCCGCACGCACGAGCCCGACCACATCCTTCTGCAGGCGACACGCGCCGACGCGGCGTCGGGGCTGCTCGACATCCAGCGGCTCGGCGAAATGCTCTATCGCGTGAAGGGCCGAATCGTACATCAAAGGCTCGACCGGGTTTCGCCGCTCGCGGTGCCGGTCATGCTGCAGATCGGGCGTGAGCCGGTGTTCGGCGAGGCGCAGACCGACATCCTCGTGGACGCTTCCGAAGCGCTGATCCGCGAGGCGATGGGGGAGGGACCGGCGCTTGCAACTCGAGCTCAGCCTGCCGTTCCCAAGCCGAGACGCGCGGCGCGCGCGGCCGGGGCTCGCTGAGATGCGCGCGACGATCGCAGGCGCAGAGGTCGTGCTCGATCCGGCGGGCGCCTTGTGGGTTCAGGCAAGCCGCACGCTCGTTGTTGCCGACCTGCATCTCGAAAAGGCGTCGAGCTTCGCGCGGCGCGGCATGCTGCTTCCGCCGTACGACACCGGCGCGACGCTCGCCCACCTTGCGCAGGTCGTGGCGCGGCGGAACCCGCGCCGCGTCATCGCGCTCGGCGATTCCTTCCACGATGTGGAGGGCTACGGCCGGCTGGCGGACGCCGACCGGCTGCGGCTTGCCACGTTGCAGGGCGGGCGCGAATGGATCTGGATCAAGGGCAATCACGATCCGGAATTTCCCGAAGGGGTCGGCGGCGACGCGGTCGCTGAGCTTTCCGCCGACGGGCTTCTGTTCCGCCACGAGCCGGCCGAGAGCGATGCGCCAGGCGAGGTCGCCGGGCACCTGCACCCGGCTGCGAAAATCCGTGGCAACGGGCGGAGCGTCAGATGCCGCGCCTTCGCGACCGACGGAACGCGGATGATACTGCCCGCCTTCGGCGTGCTGGCGGGTGGGCTGAACGTGCTCGACCGCGCCTTCGCCACGCTCTTCGCGCCGGGCGCGCTCCGACCATACCTCATCGGCGACGGTCGGCTTTTTCCAGTCGCGTTCGAGGCGCTTTGCCCGGACTAATTCGGGCCGGCCGATTCCAGCTCAGCGGTTCACGTGTAGCCACGCCAGCTTCGGCTCGGGGGGCGCGAGCTGAATTGGCCCCTCATCCGGCCCGCCGAAGAGGAACAGGATCACCACGAAACTGAACAAGCAGGCAAGCACCGCATTTGCCGCTGTGGTCCGCCTTCGATCTTCACGGCGGAGGCGGGCCAGGATGTCCTCCATCGTGACCTCCTTGGCCGCTTTCTGGTTTCCTAACCCGGGTGTGGCTGGGACGTTCCCGGCCGAGAGCCGGCTCACGATCGGGTGACGCCTCCCGGTATTGCGCGTTCCGCGCTTGCTCTGTACTGGCTCTCGCCTTCGCCCGCGCGAATATCCGGAGCGCTCCATGCCGAGACATTTGACCCGTGCCGAGCTTGAGGCCGGGCTTCTGCACATACGCGCGTCTCCCGCCGACGAGGGCACGCTCGAAGCGATCGTCGTGAGGCCGGAGCACGGCGCGCGCCACGATTTGCCGAGCGTCGAGATCAGCCTCGCCGGCGGCCTCGATGGCGACCATTGGGCAAAGGGCTGCTGGAAATCGACCGAGGACGGCCATCCGCACCCGGACGTTCAGATCTGCATCATGAACGCGCGCTGCATCGCGCTGCTCGCGCAGGACCGGGAAAACTGGCCGCCCGCCGGCGATAATCTCTACATCGACATTGACTTGACGGCGGAGAACCTGCCGCCCGGCCAGCGCCTCGCGATCGGTTCGGCCGTCATCGAGATCACAGCGATCCCGCACATGGGCTGCCAGAGCTTCATCAACCGCTACGGCCGCGATGCCTGTGTCTTCGTCAACACCGGAGAGGGGAAGCGGCTCAGGCTTCGCGGCATCTACGCGCGCGTTGCGAAGGATGGGCGCATTTCCGTCGGCGACCGCGTCGTAAAGCTTGCGTGAGCGGAGCAGCCCAGGCCACCACAAAACCCGAGAGTACGACAAGGGTAAGGTGCAGCTCCCGCCCTATGGCGGGGGCGCGGTCACCGGGAAATCGAAATAGGTGTCTGGGAAGGGCTCGTCGACGAGATCGAAGTGCCACCATTCGCGCCGGTAGTTCTTGAAGCCGGCCTCCGCCATCAGCTTGAGCAGCAGCGTGCGGTTCTTCTTGGCCTCGTCGCCCACCCTTGCATCGGCGGTGTAGCTCCTAAGGTTGAAGCAGTCGTAGCCGGTGCCGAAGTCGAGACTATTGTCGGGAAAGCGGTTCTCCCGCTCCTCATCGCACGGAATCAGCAGTTCGCCCGGCTGGTAGGCGCGCTGGCTGGGCGGCGGCAGCGGCACGATAGTGAGGTCCACCGAGCTGCCGCGCGAATGGCCCGAGCGCCGCGCGATCCATCCCCTTTCGAAAAGCCGGCTCTTGTCGATGTCGGGGAAGAACTCCGCCTTCGTCTCCTCGTCGCCCGCCACCTCGGACCAAGCGACGAATGCCGAGACCGCACGCTTCGGCCGGTAGCAGTCGTAGACCTTGAGCGTGAGATACATGCCGCGCACCTGATCCTGGACGCGCTTCAACGCTTCCGCCGCTTGCAGCGTCAGTATGCACTCTGCGGCCTCGTAGCCGGCGACGGGACGGCCGGTGAAATTGTGCGCGCCAGCATAGCGCATCTCCTGGAGGATGGTCGGGTCGACACTGCGCAGGTAGACGAAGCCGCCGGGCAGCTCCGCGAAGGCGCTGCTCGCCGACAATGCGAGCGCCACGCCTGCGGCCAGCCGCCCTGGCATGCCAGTTTCAGTCAGGTCTTCGGCCGGTTCGCTCACCGGCGAGACAGCACGCGGAAGCCCAACCGCTCACTCCCTGCCACGTGACGGTGCACCATTTGCTGCTAAAGCCCGTGACGGGTTGGCAGGCCGAGACCGCAATGCCGGCGCCGTTCGGGGGAATCTCGGCGACGATCCCGTAGCCGGTACCGGGGCCGCTGCGCATGTTCAAGACGTCGTTGCTGGCGACCCCGACTACCCGAAAGGTCTCCGGTGCTGAAGGCGAGCCGCCCGCAGCGGCGGACAAGTATCGAGAATAGGACCACCCGGCGACGCATCTGTAGCGCACCTCGCACCAGGGTTGGCTGTAGCCGGCGACGTTCACGCACCGGCCGATACCGATCCCCTGCGCGCCCGGCGGCATGCTCCCGGTCGCGGCCGCGTCGCGGTTCGGCGCCGTTCGCACCCACAGCACGTCGTTGGAGGCGATGCCGACGACGCGATAGTCGCCGTGCGGGTGGCCGCATTGATCCACCGCTGATGAGGGCGGCTGCTCCGGTTCACGCGCCGTGAGCGCGCGGCGCTCGTCGATCAGCCGCTGCATTCGCGTGCGCGCATCGTCGGCGTAGACGCCCTCCGGAAAAGCCGCGATGTAGCGCTGATATGCGGCGATGGTGTCTTCGTCCTCAACGGTCTCCCAAAGCTTGTTCTCGACCAGCGCGCTCAGCAGCGTGTTGACCTGCGCGGTGCGCGGCGAGCCCGGATGCTTGCGCAGATAGGCGCGATAGGACTCCTCGGTGTTATCGGAAAGCGCGGCCAGATAATCGACTTCGGCGAGTTGATCGCCCTCGGCCGGAGCCGTCGGCGTTGGAGCGGGCGCGACTGTCGGCTCCGCGCCAGCGGGCTTCAAATAGATCTCCGTTGCGCCCAGCGACCCGTAGACGAAGGGCTCCTGCCGGCCGCCAGTTTCCTCGAGCACTTCGTCGTGGACGATGCGAAAAAGAAAGTTGAGCTCCAGGCCGGGCGTCTCGATGTGGTTGAGCAGCGAAGCGGCGTATGGGCTGTGCCCCTCGTCTCCGTCGGCCGCAGTCGTGCCGCCCTTGGCGGCATAGGCGATCAGCGTCTGCGGCGGCGGCTCGACCCGCGCCAGGCCGCGGCCGATCGAGCGCTGCGCTTCGTTTCGCTCCATCTCAGCGATGAAGGGATTGTCGCGGCAGGCGTCGAGCAGGATGAGCCGCAGGCGCGAGGCCCCCTCCACCGCTCGCTGAACGCGCACGAGCGACACGGCTTCATCCTCGACATGTGTGTCGCGCTTCAGCGCCGCATCCACGGGGATCAGGTAGTTCGTTCCGTTCAGCTCGATGCCGTGACCGGCATAGTAGACGACCGCGATTTCGGCTCCGGCGGCGGCCGGCTCGAAATCCTGCAGAGCACGGCGCATCTCAGCGCCGGTCAGATCGCTGAGCTGGGTCACGGCAAAATCCAGCCGCTGCAGGGCGGAGGCCAGCGCGGCGGCGTCGTTGGCCGGGTTGGGCAGCCGGCTGACGTTCTGGTAGGCGCTGTTTCCGATCACCAGCGCTACGCGCTCGCCAGCGGCGAGAGCGGGACACGCGGTGATGACGCCAAGCGCAAGCAAGGCAGCCGTGAGCCGCGGCAGAACGCCCTTCATCGCCACCTCCCCAAGCGCTTTCTCACCGATGGTCTATCCTACAGCTTGGCCAGGGGGTCTGACCACCCAGCGACCTTCCGTGCGCCTACACCGGGGCTTGTAGGCGCGCGCATCGTGCCGAGCCGCATAGGCGGCGTGAACCGCGCGGGGAGAGGTGACCTACGTCCGCCTGAAGATCACTCCCGCGAGCCATCCGGTGAAAATCGCAAGCGCTACGCAGATAAGCCCGTAGGGGAGCGGGAAGTCGATCGCGGCGCGGGCGATCTGATCGGAGTAGCCGGCCTTGGCGATCGAGAGAATCTGGTTCGAGCCGGCAAGGAACGCCTCGTTGCGGAAGAGGTACACGCTCACCCGGTATTCGCCGGTCGGAATGTCGCTCGGCAGGAAGAAGGTGGTGCGGAAGACGTTCGGCGCGAGGAATTGCACCGCCTCCCGGCGCTCCACATAGAGCGCCCGTTGCGTCTTCAGCCTCACCAGCGCCTCGGCGAAGCGCTCGGACGTCGCCTCGCCGCTCGCCGCCCTCACGAAGGGAAGGCTCGGCACGCCGAGACGGTATTCCAGGAGCCGTTCCGGTGTGACCTCGGCGCCGAAATTCTCGCTGAGGTGCATGACGTAGTAGGAGGGCACCGCCTTGAACTCGCGCGCGTTGCGGTTCGCCCAGACGCCCAGCAGGCGCTCCTTCCGCCGAACGATCACGTCCTGCGCCGGTCCCTGCACGACCACCGCCACCTCGTAGCCGGCGGCGTTCTCCGGCCCGCCGCGAATCGCGCCGAAGACGACGATGCGCTCGCCGGTGAAGCTGGAGGTGATGGAAACGGCCTCGTCGGAGAGCGTGGAGACGAGGCTTTCGGCGCGCACGTCTATGGCCGGCATTCCGAAAAGAAGCACGAGGACGAGGAGGGGCCGCTTCATAGCGCTCCCCCCATCACGCTCAGCGAAAAAATCTCGTCGGGCCGCGCGAAGAGGCCGAACAGCACACGGAGCGCCACCGCCAGCACCATCAGCGCAAGCAGCGCGCGCAGCTGTTCGGCGCGGATCGCCTGCCCGACCTGCACTCCGAATTGCGCGCCGACTACGCCGCCTACCATGAGCAGCACCGCCAACATGATGTCGACCGACTTGTTGGCGGTCGCGTGCAAGACCGTGGCCACCGCCATGGTGGCGAGCGTGTAGGCGAGCGACGTGCCGATCACGACGTTGGTGGGGACGCGCAGCAGGTAGATCAGCGCCGGCACCATGATGAACCCGCCGCCAAGGCCGAGGACCGAGCCAAGAAAGCCGATGCCGGCGCCGAGCACGACGATCGGGAGGACGCTCACGTAGAGCTTGGACCGGCGAAACCGCATCTTGAACGGCAGGCCATGCACCCAGCTGTGGTGCGTGGGGCCGCGGCGCGCCGGGCGCCCCGCGCGCGTCCGCCAGATGGCGCGGAGCGATTCGCGGAGCATGATCACGCCGATCGAGCCGAGAAAGACGACGTAGGCGAGCGCGATGATGAGATCGAGCTGCCCGACCGCGCGGAGCGCGCGGAAGGCGAAAACGCCGAGCGCGGACCCGGCGACGCCACCGAGCGCGAGGAGCAGCGTCATCTTCTCGTCGACGAGCTTGCGGCGCCAGTAGGAGATGGCGGCGGAAGTCGACGAGGCGACGATCTGCGGCGTCACTGTCGCCACCGCCACCGCCGGCGGAATGCCGAGGAAGATCAAAAGCGGGGTGAGCAGAAACCCGCCGCCGACGCCGAACATGCCCGAGAGAAATCCAACCGCCCCGCCCATGCCCAAGAAGAGGAACATGTTCACCGTAAGCTCGGCGATGGGTAGGTAAAGCTGCACCCGCGGCGCCCGTTTAATATCTTTTCGTAGCGGCGGCCCCGGAACGAATAAGCGCTTAGCAAAGCGGCGCTGTCAAATGCCGATCGGACGCAGCCACGCCAATATTGCGGGAGGACGGGTCAAAGCTCTGTAAATGAAACCGCGCTCTGTCGGCTGCGGCCCTCTGAGAGCGAGGGAAGGGTCTGCCTCCCCTTGCAGAGAGAAAGCGCGGGCTCTGCCCGCGCCTCCCGATCAGCCCGACGACGCGTCCTGCAGCGCTTTCACAAGTTCCGGATCGACCTCGCCGGTCTTCGGCAGTCCCACCTGATCCTGGAAGTCGAGGATCGCCCGCACGGTCCGTTCCCCGAGCAGCCCGTCGGTCGGTCCCGGGTTGAAGCCCTTGTCCGTCAGGAGCTTCTGCACGAGCGCCACGAGGTCGTTCTCCGAGAGGTCGCTTCCAGCCTGCTCGCCCTCTTCGTCCGGCAGGACTTCGACGCTGGTGGAATCCTGCTTGTCGCTCCAGCCGCCATCCGGCATGGGCACCTCGTTGCCCTCGCTGATCAGGGGAACGGGCTCGAATGCCGCTGCTGCGGCCTGCGCCTTGGCGAGGTCGCCTTCCGGAAGCGCCGCGCCGATGATGTCGCGCCGCTTGGCGGATTCCTCGTCGCCGGAGCTGGCGGCGATCGAGAACCATTTGTAGGCCTCGATCAGGTCTTCCGGCACTCCGAGGCCGCGCGCATGCAGGATCGCCAGGTTGAACTGGCTGTCGCGCACGCCGTGTTCGGCGGCTTGGCGGAAGAGGGCGGCCGCCCGCTCGAGGTCCGGCTCGCCGCCGGCGCCCTCGGCGTAAAGGACCGCGAGGTTGTGCATCGCCTTCACGTTGCCAGCGTCGGCGGCGCGGCGATACCACTCTTGCGCCTTGGCAAGGTCCGTCGGCACGCCGAGCCCCTTTTCGTAGATCGAGCCGAGCCGGTACTGCGCGGGCGCCAGTCCCGCATCGGCGGCGCGCTCGTACCAGGCAACGGACGTGCGCATGTCTTGCACGCCGCCGGTCCCTTCGGCGTAGCGCGCCGCGATCTCGAAAGCGGCAGCCGGGTCGCCGGCCATGGCCGCGTCGCGGAGGCGCTGAGAGCCAATCGCGACCGGGAGTTCCGGAAGCGCCGGCTCGGGCGCGGGAGCGGCCGAGGGCCCATCGCCCGGCGTCGCCGGCGTCGGGGTGAGCGCGGCCACGTCGTCTTCGGCGCGGGGCGCGGCAGGCGTCGCCGCGAGCGGCGGTTCTGATGCGATATCGTCGGGGACGGGTTCGGCGTCGCGGGTACCCTCGAAGGCGGCGCGGCCGGCAGTCTCCGAAAACCCGTCGTCGGTCACCCGCTCGCCGGTCTCCGGCGTTTCGGCCGGCGTGGCGACGGAAACGGGCGGAACGGCGGGAGCGACGGGCGCGGCGGGGACCGCATCCCCGGCCGCCTCCGGCGCGACCGACTCCGGCGCCATGGCGATCTCGCCGCCGCCAGAGTTCATCTGGCTGCGCACGATCTGCAAAGCCGCGAACGCGACGGCCACGGTAAGCACAGCGGCGATGAGCGCGCCACGGCGAGACTTCACGGCCCTTGCGATGCGCCCAAGGCGGCCGGCCCGGTGCATGGAGCCTTCGCCGCCGGCCGCCTCGGTGGACGCCGCTCGAGCCGCGCGCCTGGCGGCGGCAAGGAAGTCCTCGTCTACGGCGGAGTCCGGCTTGCCCGCGTCCGCCGCCGAACCGCGATAGTCGCCGCCGAGCGGCTGGCCCATGCGCCCCCTGCTGCGGGCGCCCGACATGAACTCGGTGTCGGAGCTTGGCGCGCCGGTCAGCGCGGAGCTAAGCGGCGCGTCGGTGCCCGGCTCGATTGGGAAGTCGGACTCGTCCTCGCTCTCGTCAGCCTCGGGCGTGAAGGACTCGGCGCGGCCGCCGGTCGCGCGCCGCAAAAGTTGCCGCGATGTGAAACGGCTGAGCAGGCCCCCGGCCCGAGGCGCGCTCGGCTCCTCCGGTTGAGCGGGAGGCTCGGCGGGCGCTATCGGCTCCGCAGGTTCCGGTTCGACAGCTGGGGCGGAAAGGAACCGCTCGATCGCCTCGGCCGCGTCGTCGGACCGGGACGGTTCTGCCTTCGCTGGCGTGGGTTCAGGCTGCGCGGCCTCGATCGTGGGCTCGAACACGTCGCTCGGACGGCTCTCGGCGGCGGCCTCCGAGTCGCGCTCGAGGAAGGCCATGCGCTTGACGACGGCCTCCAGTGTTTCCTGCACGGCGTCGAGCGCTTCCTTCGTCTTCTTCTCCGACGCCTCGGCGGAGCCCCTGAGCGCGCTAACGTCGTCCGACAGGGCGCGCGCCATGCCCGCGACGGCTTCCGCATCGCCCTCGCC
>JBOHKB010000223.1:0-4838 GCA_050728815.1 Propylenella sp. | reverse complement strand
CGCCAGAGCTGGTCGCGCCCCGCCCAATAGGGCGGCGGCCAGGCCTCGTGCCGGTCGCCAAGCTGCGCCGCTGCATGCAGCGTCCAGTAGGGGTCGGCGAGATGCGGACGGCCGAGGCAGACGAGATCGGCGCGGCCGGCCATCAGGATCGAGTTGACGTGGTCGGGCTCGTAGATGTTGCCGACCGCCATCGTGGCCATGCCCGTTTCGTTGCGGATGCGGTCGGAGAACGGCGTCTGGAACATGCGGCCATAGACGGGCTTCGCCTGACGCGAGGTCTGCCCGGCGGAGACGTTGCAGATGTCGACGCCGGCCGCCTGGAGCATGCGCGCGATCTCGACCGCCTCGCGCGGCGTCACGCCGCGATCGCCCACCCAGTCGTTCGCGGAGATGCGCACCGAAATCGGCTTCTCCTCCGGCCAGACCGCGCGCACCGCTTCGAAAACCTCGAGCGGATAGCGCATGCGGTTTTCGAGGCTTCCGCCGTACTCGTCGTCGCGGGTGTTGGTGACAAGGGTGATGAAGGACGAAAGCAGGTAGCCGTGCGCGCAGTGGATTTCGAGCATGTCGAACCCGGCGCGTTCCGCCATCTCGGCCGAGGCGACGAACTCCGCCTTGACCTCCTCCATGTCGGCCCGGTCCATGCACTTCGGGATCTGGTTCTTCTCCGACCACGGTACATCCGACGCCGAACGGACCGGCCAGTTCCCTTCGAGCAGCGGCGCGTCCATCTCCTCCCAGCCGAGCTGGGTTGAGCCCTTGCCGCCGGAATGCCCGAGCTGGCAGCAGATCTTCGCTTCCGTCTCGGCGTGCACGAAATCGACGATGCGCTTCCAGGCGCGTTCGTGCTCCGGAGCGTAAAGACCGGTGCAGCCGGGCGTGATGCGCCCCTCCGGGCTGACGCAGGTCATCTCGATGTGGACGAGGCCGGCGCCGCCCTTCGCGCGCTCCGCGTAGTGGACGAAATGCCAGTCGGTCGGACAGCCGTCCACCGCGCGGTACTGATCCATCGGCGAGACGACGACGCGGTTCTTGAGTCTCAGCTCGCGCAGCTTGAAGGGCGCGAACATCGGCCGGCGGACGACATTCGTCTCGGCAGCGGCCCGCCGCTGGAACCAGGTCTCGGCGCTTTCCAGCCATTGTTTGTCGCGGAGCCTCAGGTTTTCGTGGCTGATGCGCTGCGAGCGGGTGAGCAGCGAATAGTTGAACTGCACGGGGTCGAGGTGGAGGTAGCGCTCCACCTCCTCGAACCATTCCATCGAGTTGCGCGCCGCCGATTGCAGCCGGAGCACCTCAATTCGCCGCTCGTCCTCGTACTTCTCGAACGCCGCCTCGATCGTCGGCTCGGAATGGAGATAGTCGGCGAGCGCAATGGCGCTTTCGAGAGCGAGCTTCGTGCCCGAGCCGATGGAGAAATGCGCGGTCGCGGCGGCGTCACCCATCAGCACGATATTCTCGTGGCGCCAGCGCGCGCACAACACGCGCGGGAAATTTATCCACGCCGAGCCGCGGATATGGCGCGCGTTCGACATCAAGGGATGACCGTCGAGATGCTCCCGGAAGATGCGCTCGCAGGTCGCGATCGACTCTTCCTGGCTCATCGCGCCGAAGCCGAATTTCTGCCATGTATCGTCGGCGCATTCGACGATGAACGTCGCCGTATCGTCGTCGAACTGGTAGGCGTGCGCCCACACCCAGCCGTGCTCTGTCTCCTCGAAGATGAAGGTGAAGGCGTCGTCGAATTTCTGGTGCGTGCCGAGCCAGACGAACTTGCAAAGCCGGACGTCGATCTCGGGCCTGAAGAACTCGGCATAGTCGCGGCGCACGGCGCTGTTGATGCCGTCGGCCCCGACAACAATGTCGAATTCCCGCGCATGGGCCGACGCCGACTTCGCCTCGGTTTCGAACCTCAATTCGACGCCGAGCTCGCGCGCCCGCTCCTGCAGAAGGATGAGGAGCATCCTGCGGCCGATCCCGCAGAAGCCATGGCCGGTGGAGACGGTGCGCGTGCCGCGGTAGTTGACGGCGATGTCGTCCCAATAGGCGAAATGCGAGCGGATTGCCGCCGCGCTCAGAGGGTCGTTCCTGGCGAGGTTCTCCAGCGTCTCGTCGGAGAGGACCACGCCCCAGCCAAAGGTATCGTCAGGCCGGTTCCTCTCGACCACCACCAGCTCGTGGTCGGGGTTCCGAAGCTTCATCGTGATCGCGAAATAGAGCCCGGCGGGACCACCGCCGAGACACACGACCCGCATCGCTGGACCTCTCAGGGCTCCACCGCTTGTGACACCGGGTGGGAGATGTTTCAAGCTTAAAGCGTTGGCTCCTCCTCCGTCGCGCAGCGACGGGGAAGGGAACCATGCGAAGCATGGTCGAGGGGGCAGACGCAAACGCTGCGGTTGTCATTCGCCCGTTCCACCGCCTTCGGCGGTACCCTCCTCCGCTTCGCGGGTGAGGAACCCGGCCTCACAGTGTCTTGATCGTCTTCAGCGCGCCGTCGAGCATCTCGCCCTTCTCGTCCTTGAGCGCCGCCTCGATCAGCCGATGCAGCCAGTCGGCCGCGTCGCTGCGCCCGGCGAGAACCGGCACGGCGGAGACAACGCGGTCGTATTTCGATGTGCCGCGCTCGTGCGTATCGCTGTAGCCCTTGATCAGGCGGCGGCAGCGGAGCACCTCGATGCCGAGCGCGTAGTCCTTGCGAGCGGTTTGCTCCGCGAGCTTCAGCCATTCCTCGATGTGTCGTGTCTCGATACGATGGCGGAGCGTGCGGCGGCGGAACCGCCGCATCCCGGAGAGCGCATAGAGCGCCAGGAACCAGCGGATCGTGTCTGTGCGGACGTGCCGGCCCTTGTTGACCACGCGGTTCAGCGCACGCACGAAGCGCTCGCGCTTCAGGATGAAGGCTCCGAGCCCCGCCGGCATGGTTCCACACACCTCCTCAATGCGCGGGTGCATGAACTCGGTGATATGCATCACCTGATCGGCGCCGACGCCCATCTCGCGCTCGACGCGACGAAAGCGCGAGGCGCGCGTCTTCAGATCGGCGACGCGGATCACGTCGTCATAGGCCATTGCGTTGGCCACGTATTTCGCCGCCTCGATCGTGAAGCGGTGGCCCTGCCCCGCCCCGCCGGCAGCCTCGTCGATCGCGCTCACGCTGCGCATGCGGCGGAGATACTCGTCGCCGTAGGCGACATCCTGAAAGTCCACGACTTTCTCCAGACCGCGGATCAGCATCGCGCGCGCTTCTTCGGGGAAGTCGCGCGCAACGCGCTGGGTCAGCGCGCGCCAGGCGTTTGTCTGCCGCTCCGGCCCGGAAATGCGCAATCCCGGCGCGCCGGTCGCGGCGGTATTCGCCATTGCTTTTGCGCCCTGCTTTTCCGGCTGCTGCACCGCCTCGAAGCCCGCCCGGAACGCCTTCAGGCTGGCGGCGGCGCCCCGCCCCCCCGCGGAGATGGTCGCCTCGAAACTCTCGCGCGGGAACGGCAGCACGTTCGCGCCGGCGAGCGCGCCGAAGAGGCTCGCGGAGATCACGCTGCCGTTCTCGACGGCGAGCCGGTTGAGGTCGGTCGCCAGGAAGCGTTTCGACGACTGTCGCGCCGCATCGAGGACCGGATTGGAGTCGGCGATGCCCGTTCCGGGCACGACCTTCTCGATGACGGCGAGCGTGCGATGCGTGGAGGTGATGAGCGTGGTGCGGTCCGGAGTCACGAATCCGCGCTGCATCGCGCGCCCCGCCTCCATCAACTCGGCGGCAAGCACGATGTCGACATCGCCTGGCGACGGCATGAGCGACAGGATCGGCGTGCCGATGCTCTCGGGCACCATCTCGACGTAGTAGATCGTAGCGCCCGTGCGCTGCGCCACTCCCGGCACCGACGTCGCCTGTGCATACCAGCCGTTCCGCTCGGCAAGCGCGATGATCCAGTCGGTGATGACGCCGCCGCCCTGCCCGCCCACCGCAAGCACGGCGAGCTTGATGATCGTGTCGTCGGGGGCAGTCATCTTGTTCACGAGGATCAGGCCTCCGCAGTCCCGAACACAAGCCGCCGGCTATCGCGGCGGCGCTGCAGCCAAGCCGTGACCCGCATGCGCATCCGCGCGGCAAACCTGTCCCACCGGTTCGGATTGTGAATCACGTCGGCGCGGTAGAAGGAGGGGCAGAGCGCCGCTGCGTCCGCCACCTCGCCGCAATTGCCGCAGCCGACGCACGATTCGTCGATGGCAGCGACCGGATCGTCGCGCAGCGGATCGTCCAGCATCTTCACCGACAGCGACGGGCAACCGGAGAGCCGCATGCAGGCGTGATCGCCGGTGCATACGTCTTCGTCCACCCCGAAGCGCGGCTTGATCGACCGTTCGCCGTCAGCGATGGCTTTGGCCTGAAGCGGCTTCTCGCGGCGCTGGCGGTTCAGCATGCATTCCGACGAGGCAACGATGATCTTGGGGCCCTTCTCCTTCGTCGTCAGCGCTTCCTTCAGCGTGTCGCGCACCTTGGTCACGTCATAGGTGTGGTCGATGTGGCGGACCCATTTCGCGCCCACACCTTTCACCGCGTCGGTGATCGGATGGTTCGTCGCGCGTGAGCGGTTTCGTGCCCGCGATGACGGAATGTCCTGCCCGCCGGTGGCAGCCGAATAGTAGTTATCGACGATGATCGTCACGCCGTCGTGCTTGTTGAAGACGGCGTTGGTGATGCCGCTGTTCAGGCCGTTATGCCAGAAGCCGCCGTCGCCCATGATGGAGATCGGCCGCTTCTTTGCCTCCACGTTGAAGGCGGAGGCGGAAGCCGGCCCTAGCCCATAGCCCATCGTGCTCGCCCCGATATTGAAGGGCGGCAT
>JBOHKB010000222.1:0-21862 GCA_050728815.1 Propylenella sp. | reverse complement strand
CGCGTCGGATCATGCCAGGGAGGGGCATCATCCCATGAGCAACCATGGCGTCCAGCGCGAAAGCGAGCCACGCTTCCGCGATGTTCCCGTGCTCGCCGACGAGACCGAACCACCGGGGGACACTCAGGTCGACGCCGGCGAGGTGCGGTATCGCGCTATTTTCGAAGGCGCCCGCGTCGCGCTTTGGGATCAGGACTTTTCTCTGCTCCTTGATCGCCTGGATGAGCTGCGCGGGGAAGGGGTGAGCGACGCGCGCGCCTATTTCGAGGCGCGTCCGGAGGAGCTTGCCAAGGCGATTCCACTCGTCCGGGTGCGCGACGTCAACAATTACGCCGCCGAACTATTCGAGGCGGAGTGCAAGGAAGCGCTCCTTGGCGCGCTCGGGGCGACGTTCCTGCCCGAGACGAACCGCGTCTTCCTCGACGAAATCGCTGCTCTTTGGGAAGGTAGGCGGCGTTTCGAGGCCGAGTCGCTTGTAGGCACGCTGAAAGGCCGCCGGCTCAAGGTGCTGCTCACCATCGCATGGGGAGGCGAGCGCTGCGAGCACTCGCTGGTCAGCATCCTAGACATATCGAAACAGAACGCCTCCGAGCGCCGGTGGAAGACGCTCAACCGGATCGCAAAGACGCTCTCGGAGGATCTCGATCTTGAGCGCACCGTCCAATCGGTGACCGATATTGCAACGGAGCTGAGCGGCGCGAAGTTCGGCGCGTTTTTCTACAATACTCTTGGTGAGCAGGGCGAGAGCTACCTCCTTTATGCGCTCTCCGGCGCGCCGCGAGAGGCGTTCGACAAGTTCGGGCTGCCGCGCAACACTGCGGTGTTCGAGCCGACGTTCCGCGGCGTTGGAATAGTCCGCTCCGACGACATACGCGCCGATCCTCGCTACGGAAGAAGCGCACCGCACTACGGCATGCCGAAGGGTCACCTGCCGGTGGTGAGCTATCTCGCAGTGCCGGTCGTCTCACGCTCCGGCGAGGTCTTGGGCGGCCTTTTCTTTGGTCATGATCAGCCTGGCGTCTTCACCAAGGAGTCGGAGGAGCTGATCGTGGGCATCGCCTCGCATGCCGCGATCGCCATCGACAATGCCCGCCTGCTGCGGGCGGCGCAGAGCGAGCTTGAGCAGCGCCGCCACGCCGAGGAGCTTTCCAACCGGCTCGCCTCGATCGTGGAATCCTCCGGCGACGCGATCGTGAGCAAGGACCTGAACGGCGTGATCGTCAGCTGGAACAAAGGGGCCGAACGGCTCTTCGGCTACTCGGCCGCGGAGGCCGTGGGCCAGCCAATCACGATCGTGATCCCGGCGGAGTACCAAGACGAAGAGCCCAAGATCCTTGAGCGAATTCGGCGCGGCGATTCCGTCGGGCCGTATGAAACGGTCCGCCGTCGGAAAGACGGCAGCCTCTTCGAGGTTTCATTGTCGGTCTCGCCGGTTAAGGACGCCGCGGGCAGGACCATCGGCGCTTCGAAGATCGCGCGCGACATCACCGAGCGCAGGCACGCCGAGCGGTCCCTCGCGCGGCGGATGGACGAGCAGGCCGCCCTCTATCGCTTCACCGATCGTCTGCATCGCGCCGAATCGCCCAATGCCGTTTACGACGCGGCCCTCGATGCGATTCTTCGCGCGCTTCGGTGCGATCGCGCCTCGATCCTGCTTTTCGACGAAGCCGATGTCATGCACTTCGTGGCATGGCGGGGATTGTCGGACGAGTATCGAAGGACGGTGGACGGCCACTCCCCGTGGACGCCGGACGAAACCGCTCCACAGCCGATCGTAGTAGACGACGTCGAATCGGCTGGTTTCGACGACGCGCTGAAATCAGCCGTCAGGCGGGAAGGGATATCCGCCCTGGCCTTCATCCCGCTGGTCTCCAAGGGAAAGCTCGTCGGCAAGTTCATGACGTACTACGAAGCGCCGCATCCGTTTCCGCCGGAGGAGATCGACCTTGCGGTGACGATTGCCCGCCAGCTTGGCTTCAGCATTGAGAGGATGCGCGCCGAGGAGGCGAGGCGCAAAGCCGAGCAGGAGCTGCGCGAAAGCGAGGCGCGCTTCCGTTCAATGGCGAACACCACGCCGGCCATCATCTGGACCGCCGACCCAGCCGGAGGGATCACCTTCCACAATCAGCGTTGGCTCGACTACACCGGACTTGCGCGGGGGGAGAACGCTCGCGACTGGACGCATGTTCTTCATCCGGACGACTATGAACGCTGCGTCGAGGCGTGGAGGCGAGCGCTCGAACAGGGCGCGGAATACGAAGTCGAGGTCCGCAACCGCCGTCATGACGGAGAGTTCCGCTGGTTTCTGACGCGGGCAACGCCAATTCGCGATGCTGATGGCCATGTGGTCGAATGGTACGGGTCGACGACCGACATTCATGATCGCAAGCTTGCCGAGGAAGCGTTGCATAAGAGCGAGGAGCGCTTCATCCGCTTCATGCAGCACCTGCCAGGTCTTGCTTGGATCAAGGATGTGGAGGGCCGTTATATCTACGCCAATGACGCTGCTGCCCGAGTCTTTCGCACCGGGCGCGGGCAGCTCAACGGCTTGACTGATGAAGAAATCTTCCCGCCGGAGATCGCGGTCCAGTTCACTGAGAATGACAGAAAGGCCTTGGCGAGTGGTACTGGCATACACGTGGTCGAGACTCTCGAACACGAAGATGGCGTGCTCCATCACTCGCTCGTGAGCAAGTTCCCGATGCCTGGCTCGAGCGGGCAGGCGACACAGATCGGCGGGATGGCAATCGACATCACGGATCGGCAGCACGCGGAAAAAGCCCTCCGCGAGAGCGAGGAGCGATTGCAGCTGTCGTTGGAGGCCGGGCGCATGGGCGCGTGGGAGTGGGATATGGCGTCCGGCAAGGTCGTCTGGTCGCCGGGCCTCGAACGCATTCACGGTATAGAGGAGGGCTCGTTCGGCGGAACGTTCGAGGACTTCAAACGCGACGTCCATCCTGAAGACATCGAGTCGTTGGTTGCCCGTATCAAGGAAGCCCTCGAGACGCGCCGCGACTATCACGTGGCCTATCGCATCGTGCGTCCCGATGGGGCGTTGCGCTGGTTGGAGGCCTTCGGCCGATTTGCGGTCGGCGGCAACGGGGCGCTGAAGCTGGCCGGCGTCTGCATGGACATCACCGACCGCAAGCTCGCCGAGGTCCAGCGCGATCTCCTCGTGGCGGAGCTGAGCCACAGGGTCAAGAATACGCTCGCGACTGTGATTTCGATCGCGAGGCGGTCTTTCTCGAACGCCCGGTCGGTAGAAGAAGCAAGCGGCGCCTTCAGTGCGCGCATTCGGGCGCTCGCTCAGACCCATGGCCGTCTCGCGGAGAGCAATTGGTCCGGCGTCTCCCTGCAGACGATGCTGCTCGATGAGTTTGCTCCCTATCGGGTGGAAGACGGCAGCAATGTTGGCATCTCCGGACCGCCGATCGTCCTGTCTCCGAGGTGCGCTTTGACGATCGGAATGGCGGTGCACGAGCTGGTGACGAATGCGGCGAAATATGGCGCGTTGTCGACACCGAAAGGATCGGTCCAGGTCGTCTGGAGTACCGACATTGCCGACCGGGAGCTTCGGATTCTCTGGAGCGAGAGCGGAGGCCCGCCTGTCTCGCTCCCCGAACACAGCGGGTTCGGCAGGCTGCTGATCGAACGCGCGCTGGCTTCCGAACTGCGGGGCGTTGTGAGACTGGACTTCGACAAGGGCGGACTGACATGCGCAATTGCAATACCGCTCGATGAGCTGCATGCGGCCGCTGGCGTTGGCATGCCCGCGTGACCGGCGCAACGGATTCGGTACACCAAGTCGCCCTGCCTGCGATGCATAGCGTCGATGTCGACTGAAGGACTCCGTGTCTTCGTCGCGGAGGATGAGTTCCTCGTGGCTCTCCTCCTTGAGGACGAACTACGTTCGGTGGGTTATTCGGTGGTTGGGCCGTTCACGACCCTCTCGGTCGCCATGCAAGCCGCGCACGGCGCCGAGTTCGACGCGGCTGTCCTAGACGTCAACTTGAACGGCGAGATGGTCTACCCTTTGGCAGATCAGTTGTTGACCGCTCGCGTCCCATTCTTGTTTCTGACTGGCTATGGGGTTGCCAATCTTCCCGAACGGTTCAGGGCATCGCCGAGGCTGGCAAAGCCTTACGATCCAGCCACTCTGATCCGGGAGATCAAGCGCATCGCGCCGAAGGACATATCCAAGACTCCCGCCTAGTGTCTTACGCTCCGGCGCTCGCGTAGCGCGACTTCATTCGTAACCCCACTCCCTGGCGCCTCAGACTTGTGCTTCAGGCCTCCGCGCCCACAGCCGCCATCATCGTCTTCGTGATCGACTGCTTCACGTCGAAATAACGCGCCCACGGATCGCCTCGCTTCCGTGCGCGCGCGGGCACTGTCGTGACGCTGAAATCATGAGCGCTCTTGACGCGTTTCGCCTCGTCCCAGTCGTTAGGCGCGGCAACGGGCGCGCCCGTTCGTGAGCGGGTCGAGTACGGAGCGATCGCAGTCGACCCGCGCTCGTTGCGCAGGTAGTCGACAAAAATGCGGCCCTTCCGACGCGCCTTCGCCATGTTGGCGACGTAGCGGTCCGGCGCGTCCTCGCCGAGCATCACGGCGAAACCCTTGCAGAAAGCCTTCACCTGCGGCCATTCGGCACGGCGGACGAGCGGCGCGACGATGTGAAAGCCCTTGCCGCCCGAGAGCATGGGAAAGCTGGTCAACCCGATCTCCGCGAGCCGGTCGCGCACATCGAAGGCGGCGGCGCGCACATCCTCAAAGTCGAGACCGACGTCGGGATCGAGGTCGAAGATGATGCGGTCGGGCTTTTCCACGCTGTCGACCCGAGAGCCCCAGATGTGGAACTCCAGCACGCTCATCTGCACGCCGGCGACGATCCCCGAAAGGTCTTCGACGTAGAAATACTGCTCCTTGACGCCCGACGATTCCTCGATCGGCACATGCCGCATCTCTTGCGGAAATCCGCCGGTGTCGTGCTTCTGGAAAAAGCGGTGGCCGCTCCGCCCTTGCGGGCAGCGCACCAGGCTGAGCGGCCGCCTCGCGATGTGCGGCAACATCAACTCCGCGACGGCCTCGTAGTAGTAGATAAGATCGGCCTTGCTCAGCCCCTGATCCGCAAAAAGCACGCGTTCGGGATGAGTGATACGGATGCCTGCCCGCACAGCGTCGTTTCCGCTCTCGGCCATGACCTCCTCCACTTCGGCAGGACGCTCCACCACAACCTGCCGCGCCTTCTTGTCCTCGCGAAGGCCGAGGAACGACGGATGGCGAAGAATGCCGTCCGAGGTGAACTCGGTGAAGGCGATCTCACCGACGAGCCTTGGCTCGACCCATTCCGCGCGGCGCGAAGCGGCACGTGGCACACCTTCGAATGGTGAGGTTTTGCGCGCGAGTTTACGGAAGCGTGCGGCGAGGTCCTGCAGGTCGCGATCGTCGAAGCCGGTCCCGACGCGCCCGACATATCTGAGCTTGTCGCCCTCCCACGCGCCGAGGAGAAGGGATTTGAAGCCGGTGCGGCGATCCGACGGCGTCCATCCGCCGATGACGAATTCCTGGCGCTTGGAACACTTCGTCTTGAGCCACGTTCCGGTCCGCTTGCCGCGATAGGGCGACGACGCTTTCTTGGAGACGATGCCCTCCTGGCCGGCGGCGCAGATCTTGGTGTGCACTGCCTTCCCCTCTCCTTTTATGTGCGTGCTGAAATGGATCGGGCTCTTTTCGGGCAGGTCGGCAAGGAGCGTCTGCAGGCGCTGCTTGCGCTCCAACAGCGGTTCTGCCGCGATGTCCTTCCCCGCCTCCTCCAGAATATCGAAGACGAAAAGATCGAGCCGCCCGCCTTCCGACAGCGCCTTCTGCAGCATGGAGAAGTCGGTGCGGCCGCCATCCGTGAAAGCGACGACCTCGCCATCTATGAGCACGCCGGGAAGGTCGAGGCTCGCGACGGCATCGGCAATCGAGCGGAATTTGCGGGTCCAGTCCTGGCCGCTCCGCGTGTAGCAGCGCACCTCCGAGCCGTTCGCCGAGACGATGACGCGGTAGCCGTCGAACTTCAGCTCATGGATCCAGTCGCCGCCTTCCGGCGGCTCGTCCACGAGCGTCGCGAGCTGCGGAGGGCGGAATCTTGGCAGCTTCAGCCCCTTTGGCCGCCGCCGTCTCGTCGGTTTCGGATTGCCGCGTCCGCTCCGTTTGGATTGCCAGACTGCGGAATTGCCTGTCGCGATCTCCGCCATCGTGCGGCCTGTGGCGACGCCGGTCTCTTTGTCGAGCAGCGGGTCGGCTTCGTCCGCCGTCTCGTCACGCTCCTTGATGAGGAGCCAGTTGTCGCGCTTCTCCTTGCCGCGGCGAGGCATGCGAACGAGGGTCCAGCCGCCCTTCATCCGCTCGCCCTTCAGCCGGAAGTGCAGCTTGCCCTTTTCGAGTCCCCTATGCGGCTCGTCGACCGGCTCCCACGTGCCGCGATCCCAGAGCATGACGGTGCCGCCGCCATATTCGCCCTTCGGGATCGTTCCTTCGAATGCGCCGTAGTCGAGCGGGTGATCCTCCGTCTGCACTGCGAGCCGCCGCTCCGACGGGTCGAGGCTCGGTCCCTTGGTCACCGCCCAGCTCTTCAGCACGCCATCGAGCTCCAGGCGAAAGTCGTAGTGGAGGCGCGTGGCGTCGTGTTTCTGCACGACGAAGCTGTTTCCGGGCTTGCGTCCGATTTTCCCGACCGGCTCTTCGGTCTTTCTGAAGTCGCGGCGGCGCTTGTATTCGGCTAGCCGGTCGTTAGCCCGTGCGGCCATCGATCAGGCGGACTTCCGCTTCTTCGGCGCGGCGGGCTTCCGCTTTGCCGACTTTGTTGCCCGCGCCTTCGAGGCGCCCCTGGCGCGGGATTTCGCAGCCGGTCGCTTCGGGCCGCGCTTGCCGACGCCCGCAGATCCCTTGCCGGAGCCTTCGAGGCTCTTCTTCAGCACCGCCATCAGATCGATGACGTTATCCCCGGATAGCCGCGCTTCCTCCTCCTCCGCCTCAACCTTAGGCGCCTTGCCCTTGAGGCGCTGCTGGATCAGCTGTCGGAGCGCCGCGGTGTAGTGGTTCTTGAAGGCCGCGGCATCGAAGGGCGCGGTCTTTCGCGCGATCAGCTCTTCCGCCACCGATACGAGGTCCCCATCCGATTTCTTTTTGCTGATGGACGAGAAGAACTGATCCGACTTCCGGATCTCCTCCTCGTAATGGAGCGTCTCAAGGAGAAGGCCGGCGCCGCACGGCTTCACCGACGCGAGATATTCCTTGCCGCGCATGGCGAGCTGCCCGAGCCCGATCATCCCGGTCTTTCGCAACGCGTCGCGGAGTACGCGGAACGCTTCCTCCGCCAGCTCGTCCTGCGGCGCGACGAAGTAGGGCTTGTCGAAATAGATCGGCTCGATGTCGCAGGCGCCGACGAACTGGGTGAGGTCGAAGGTCTTCTTGGTCTCCAGCTTGACGGCTTCGATGTCCTCGTCGTCGAGCAGGACGTACTCGCCTTTCTTGTACTCGAACCCTTTCAGGATTTCGTCGGTGTCCACCGGTCCGACGCCCGGCACCACTTTCTGATAGCGAATCGGCTTGCCTGTCGGCTTGTGGATCTGCCGGAAGGCGATCTTGCTCGACGACTTCGTCGCCGAATAGAGCTCGACCGGTATCGACACCAGCGAAAGCCGGATTTGACCCTTCCAGATCGGACGTGCGGCAGGCATGGCGGACGCCCTTTTGCGCAGGACGGCAGCTGGTTAACGATTCCGGAGCCTCGGCGTTCCCGACCCGGCCGTTGTCTGCGATTCCAACGCCTTGTCGCGGTCATTTCGCTGAATCAGGTAGACTCCGGCTTCCGGCGGAAGCAGCGACAGCTGGCCACCGGAATGGGCGCGCCTTTCTGGCAGTCCGCTTGCGTTGTTGTGCGAGCTAAGAGGAGCAAAAGCGGGTGCGATTGCCGCAAATCCGACTGGCGACGCCCGATCGGCCGCCGCCTCCTCCGCCAACCGACGGAAGGAGCCTTCAGCGCTCTCCCTGGCGCGCCGCAAGACGATATCAACGCAGCCTGTGGAACGGGGATGTGCCTTTGACGGACCTTGTCTTGCTGCACATGCTGGTCGTCGGCTCGACCGTCAACCTCCTGGCGACCATACTGGCGCTCCTCCTGTTCGTCGCCGGCGTCCCGATCGCTGTGGGGGTATTCGTTTTTCTGGCGCCGCTCCCGTTCAATGTTTTCCTGGTCGCATCAGTGTGGCGTGGTTCGGAAGGGAAGCCTCTGCATTGGGCTTGGTTTGCACGCGCCGTTTCGGTCGCATGGCTTATCGCGGCGACGCTTCTATAGGCGACTTGCTCCGGACACTTGCCTGCGAGCAGGCGGTAAGAAGCCGGCTTAAACAGAGCAACTGCCCGCTCATACCGTTTCCGGCTCACGCCCGTCCGGCTTCACCGCCCACATCTCGATCTCGACCCGGAAACCATCGAGCAGAATTGCCTGCACCGCGGTCCGAACCGGAAGCGGAGCCGGCATGCTTCTCTCGTAGATAGCATTGAAGCGTGACCACTCGGAGAGGTCGGCGAGATAGACGTTGACCTTGAAGACATCGGAGAACCCACACTCGGCTGTTGCCAGTTGCCTGCGGCAGTTCGCCAGCGCGGCTTCGGCCTGTTCCTCCATCGACGCGCCGATAACCCTCCCGTCGAGATCGACCGCGACCTGCCCGGAAAGGACCACGAGGCGCTCCGCCTTGATCTCGAGCACCGGCGAGTAGGGGCCGGCGGTCACGTGCTGAACCGCCCCGCTTGGCAGCCGCTTCAGAGGATGGTCGCCGTTCAGCATCGGTCCTGCCTTCAGCCTTTCACCGCGCCGCTGACGTTCACGAGGTCGGCCAGTACGTAGCGCCAGACGAGCGCAACCATCGCTACGGTCGGCAGAATCGCAATGACGATGCCGGTGTTGAGCAGGCTCCACGACACGTCTGGATTGCGCGCAAGCGAAGCCATGACGACGGAAACCGGCCGGCTCGTCGCCTGGCCCGAAAGCACCATGGAAAACATGAACTCGGCGTAGGAGAGCATGAAGGCGAAGAGCCCGGTCGCCGCCATTGGCGGCAGCGCCAGCGGCACCGCGATACGAAGAAATGATTGGAAGCGCGAGCACCCGTCGATTGCCGCTGCCTCGAACAGCTCGAGCGGCATCTTGCGGAAGAACACCGAAAGAATGAGGACCGTGAACGGCAGAGCGCGCACGGAATGGACGAGTATGATTCCGAGTTTCGTTCCGAGCAGCCCCGCGGACTGCATAATCATGTAGATGGGCGTGATCAGCGCGATCGTCGGGACGAGCGGGCTCAGCGTCAGGAACATGAAGCTCAGCCGCTTTCCCCGGAAGAGATAGCGGCCGTAGATGTAGGCGGCCGGGGTGCCGAGCGCGATGTTGATCGCCAGCGCCGCCAGCGCGATCTGAGCGCTGTTCCAGAGGCTGCGCGGCGCCTGCCGCGCGGCGTCCGAGATCATCGTGCGGTTGGCGCCCGATTTCAGATAAGCGGGCGGCACCTCGCCGGTGAAGACGAAGTGATAGTTCTCCAGCGTCACCTCGTCGAAGAGGCCGCGATCGCTCGCGAACATGACCCGATCGGGTATGACGCTGCCACCGATCGCGAGCACGACCGGTCCGGCGGTGAAGAGCAGGATCAGGAACGCGCCGATCGCGGTGAGGATGCCGCCAAACCGCATCTCAGGTCTCCGCGAAAAGATCGGAGGGGAGCGCCTTCAGAATGGCGACGATGAGCAGCCCCGAGATCGCCACCACGATGAAGGCGACCGCCGAACCGGCGCCGAAATCGTACATCGAGAAGCTCTCCTTCCAGATCTGGAAGGAAAGAAGGGTCGTCGCGGTCCCAGGCCCTCCGCCGGTCATCGCATAGACGATGTCGTAGCTCGTGAAGGCAGTCAGCGCATTGTAGATGAGGAGCACGACGGCGATCGCCTTGATGTGCGGGAAGATGACGTGCCGGAACTGCTGCCATCGGCTCGCGCCGTCGATCCTGGCGGCCTCGGTGAGCTCCGGATCGAGCGTCGACAGCGCCGCCATCATGAGAACGATGGTGAAGGGGATCTGCGTCCATACGTGCGCGACGATGACCGAGAAGAGCACGAGCCTCGGATTGCTCAGCCATTGGATCGAGCGGTCGATCGCGCCGAGCTCGAAGAGGATCGAGTTGATGACGCCCCAGCTCGGGTGAAACACCCAGACCCAGAGGACGGCGCTGATGGCTCCGGGCAGCGCCCAGGGCAGGAGGATGATCGAGCGAAGCGCGTTCACCCCCGGAAACTGGCGGTTGAGAAAGAGCGCGGTCGCGGTCCCCAAAACCACCGCCACCGGCGCCGAGAAAAGCGTGAAGATCAGAGAATTCTTCAGCGCGGTCAGGAAATACGGCCCCGTGACGACATTCTCGTAGTTGTCGAGGCCGACCCATTCCTGCTCGGGAAAAAGCAGCATGACCTGATGCAGGCTGGTCCACAGCGCATGCGCGACCGGAAAGAGCGTGAAGGCCGCCACCGGCAGGAGCACCGGCAGCAGCCAGAGCGCCGGAAAGCGGTCGGCCCTCAGCATCGTATCCCCGGAAAGAGGGCCGGGCGGCCGCGTCCGCCGCCCGGCCTCAAGATCAGTTCTTCGCGAGCTTTTCGCGATACTCTTCCCACTTGGCCGCGCCGTCCTCCATCACGTCGGCGACGCTCGCCTCGCCGACCATCGCCTGCGCGAGGAGCGGACGGAAATATGCCGCCCAGACGGAGGTCCATTCGGTCCAGGTGCCGTTGCGGGCGGTGGCCACCTGCTGCTTCAGGGTCGCGGAATCGATCCACTTGTTCCAGGCCGCCTGCACGTCCGCGTCATCGAAAAGCGAGAGCTGGCCGAAACCGAGGCCCTTCTCGACCGCCCAACGCTTTGCAACCTTGTAGGGTTTTCCAGCCATGTAGTTCACGAATTTCCACGCCGCTTCGGCGCGCGCCGGATCGGAAGCGGCGGAGGCCGTCACGGAATAGAACTTGGTGAAGCCCAGCGCCGCGTGCGCCTCGCCCGGCATCGGGGCGATCGCAAACTGTCCGGCAAGCGGCTGCTCGGCGGCATTGTTCATCGCCGCGAGCACGTAGTTGAAGAGCACGGTGAAGGCGTGCTTGCCGGTGTTCATGGACTGCGTGACGTTCGATTCGTGCGGCTCCTGCTGCACGAGGTCCTTCTTGAACGCCTCCGCCAGCCACTCGAGCTGCTGGTAGGCGGCGTTGTTCGGATCGTTGAAGATCGCCTTCTGCTCGGCGTCGAACAGATCGCCGCCGCGGCCATAGACCTGGCTCACGAACGCATCGAAGAAGTTCGGAAGTTCCTGGTCGAACTCGTAGACGATCGGGTGCTCCACCCCGCCCGCCTTCAGCTTTTCAGCCGCCGCCATGACCTCATCCCAGGTCGATGGAACGGCGATCCCCGCGTCCTCCAGGATCTTCTTGTTGTACATGAAGGAGATCGTGTCGGCGTAGTAGGGCAAGCCGTAGAGCTTGTCCTGGTAGGTCATGTCCGCGAGCGAGAAGCCGGCAATGTCCGACTTCAGGTCGGAGATCACGTCAGCCGGCGCGATGTCTTCGAGCGACGCGAGAAACCCCGCAGCCGCCCACGCCGGCAGCCAGTCCTGTCCGACATAGGCGATGTCGGTCGGCGTGCCGCCACGGAAGCGAAGCACCATCGAATCGTGGTAGTCCTGCCACGTGTAGTCGGTCAGGTTGACCTTGATGCCGGGATTCTCCGCCTCGAACTGCTTGATGTTGTCCTGGATCGTGTCGAGCGAATAGTTCCAGACGGTGAACTCGAGAGTGATGTCCTGGGCGGCCACCGGCTGCGCCAGAAGCGTGCCGGCGACAATCGCTCCGGCGGCGAAAAGCCTGTTGAGTGCCATTTTCCGCTACCTCCCTTTATTGCGCCGCTGCGGCGGCGTAGGCATTCGGCTTGCGGGACCGGCCATGGTCGCGGCACGGACGCGCCGCCGATTGGAAGGACTATAGAAACTACTTTGGACCATTCGCAACCATCTTGTTGAACCGGAGAACGTGAGATGCGCTGGGAGGAACTGAGCGCCCCGGAGATCGCCGCACTCGATCGCGACCGGACGATTGTGGTCCTGCCGCTCGGATCGGTCGAGCAGCACGGCCGCCACATGGCCGTCGGCACCGACACGCTGCTGTCCCATTCGGTCTCTCTCGCTGCCGCCGAGCGGCTTGCTGGGCGCGTGGCCGTGCTGCCGCCCCCCTGGTACGGCTTTTCGGCCCACCACATGCGCTTCCCAGGCACGGTTACGCTTCGCCCGGAAACGCTCCTGAGCCTTGTGGAGGACATAACCGCGAGCCTGGTCGCACACGGCTTCCGCCGCATCCTGATCGTGAATGGACATGGCGGAAACAACGGCGCGATCGACGTTCTCGCATCCAAATTGGGCCACAAGCACTACGGAAAGGCGCGGATTGCAGCGCTCACCTACTTCCAGCTTGCGCGCGACGCCATTGCCGCACTTCGCCGCTCGGCCCCAGGCGGGATGGGACATGCATGCGAGTTCGAGACATCCATGGTGATGCACCTGAGGGCCGATCTGGTTGCGATTGAACGCGCCGTCACGACCTATCCAGATACCGGCTCCCGCTACCTGACCACGGACCTCCTCGGCGGATCCGCGGTCCGGACCTACCGGGACTTCGCCGATCTGTCGGAAAGCGGCACGTTCGGCGACCCCTCGCTTGCCACGCCGGAAATGGGCGCTCGTTTCTTCGAAGCGGTTGTCGCCGAACTCGCGCGGTTCCTCGAGGATTTCGCCGGCTGGAAGCTTCCAGCCTAAGACAAACCAGGTTTGCCGCATTAGGGACCATTGGCTCGAATTGGCGCGAATCGGTTGACATTTCGCGGGAAGCACGCTCTGTCGGCACGGTCCGCCACCACGGGTCGATCCATGCCGCCGAAGTCCGCAAGCGACGCACTGACAGCCATCGCCACGCACGAACGGGCGACTCCTTCGCTCGTCTACCGGTCGCTGCTGAGGAGCATCAACAAGGGGCTGATGGTGCCGGGCGCCCGGCTGCCCAACGAGCGCGACCTTGCGCGTCAGCTGAAGACCAGCCGCACCGCCGTGCGAAGCGCTCTCGCGATGATGGAACGGCAGGGCCTCATCCACCGGAGGGTCGGGAGCGGCACCTTCCTCGCCGACGATGCCGACGGCTATCTCGGCCGAATGGATCAGACGAGCGTCGGCGCCCATGACGACGTGCCGAGTTTCGTCGAGATCGTCGAGGGACGCCTGCTCTTCGAGCCGGCCATGATGCAGCTCGTGGTGAACCGGGTGGAGGACTGGGAAATCGACACGATGCGGCGGATTCTGAAGGACATCCTGGCCGCTCCGACCTGGCGCGATTTCAAGGAGCGGATCTACGCGCTGCACGCGCAGATTTTCGCCGCCACGAAGAACAAGTTCCTCATGCAGATCATGGAGAGCATTCTGGCCGACCGGCGCGCCGTGCTCTTCGACGGCAAGGATACCGACAAGCCGGCGCCGCAGCCGGTCCGCGAGCAGACACACAACGAGCTCTCCGCCATCGTCGCCGCGATCTCGGAGCGCAGCGCGAAGAAAGCCGAGGCGCTGATCTCTGATCACTTGATGCGGACGCTCGCCACGATAAACATCTGGCAATGATCACATCGGCGTCGCCGCAATAAGCGCGTCAAGGCGTCGGTCGCTCCACGATATGGGGCTATCCCTTGACGACGCCCTCCATGAGCCCCTTGAAGAAAAGCCTTTGCGCCAGCGTGAACGCAACGAGGCCAGGCGTGACGACGAGCACGTAGACCGCCGCAAGAGCTGGCCACGACCATTGTCCGAGCCCGCCCTGCGCGCCCGCGAGCACGACCGGCATGGTGCGGACGACCTGGTCGTTGGTGAGCGTCGTGCAGAGCAGGAACTCGCCCCAGGCCGTGACGAAATTGACGATGAAGATCACCACGAGCCCGTTCCTGACCATCGGCAGGCCGACCATCCACAGCGCCTTCCAGGGTCCGGCGCCGTCGACCTTCGCCGCCTCGAACATCTCATGCGGCACGAGCTGGAAGACGCTCCGCATGATCAGCACGCTGATCGCGAGATTCAGCGTAACGTAAGGCAGGATCAGGCCGCTCGTGCTGTTGATGAGGTCGAGATAGTCCTGGATCTCATAGATGCTGATGATCGAGACGACCCGCGTCGGGAAATATAGGGAAACGAGTAGCACGGCCACGATGACGCCCGCGCCTCGGGGTCGCAAATGCACAAGCGAATAACCGGCGAGCACGGCGCAGATCGAGGTGAGCAGCACGGTGCCCATGGTTACGTAGATGCTGTTGAAGAGATTGATCGGCAGCGTGTCGATCTTCTCGAAGACATAGTTGTAGTGCGTGAAGTCGAATCTTCGCGGCCAAAAGTCGCCGCGCATCGAATCGGGGCGCGACTTGATCGACATCATGAAGACCCAGGCGAGCGGCAGAATGATGATCACCATGAAGAAGTTGATCACCGCGTGACGCACGATCGCGCCGCGGTTCTGCCTGAACCATCCGGGTGGGGACGTCGTCGCGTCAGCCCGCGACAGGGCAAAAGGTGCGCGCTGTGCTGCTTCGAGCGTCATAGCGGTCAGCCCTTTGGCCGGAAGATACGGAGCAGGAGCACCATGACGAACATCATCGCAACCGCCCCGATCATGCCGATGGCGGCGGCGAATCCTTGCCGCCACAGACCGAGCTTGAACGCCTGGTCGTACATGAAGATCGTCCAGGTGTAGGTCGGCGAGTCGCGGTTGAAGCCGCCGAAGATCAGATACTCGTCGATCACCGCCATCGACGTCCCGAAACGCAGTACCACCAGGATCATCATGATCGGCGCGAGCCGCGGCCGCGTCACGTGCCAGAAGACCTGCCACTCGTTGGCGCCGTCGATACGGGCGGCTTCCGGCAGGTCCTTCGGAATCGCCGCGAGGCCAGCGAGGAAGAAGATCGTGTGATAGCCAAGACCCCACCACACTTCCATGACCGCGACCGCGGGCAGCGTCAGCGGAGTCCCGCCCAGCCATTGCGGCGCGTTGTGGAGCGTGAAGAGGCCGAGCACGTCGACCAGGAAGTGATTAATCGGGCCGACCTGATAGTTGTACATCCATTTCCACAGCACGAAGATGAGCGTGCTTGGAATGACCGCAGGGATGAGCAGCACCACGCGGTAGAAGGTGGCAAGCCGCGGATTGGTCACACGGTCGACGAGGATAGCGAGGAGGAGGGGGAGGATGATGGTTCCGGGCAGGAACATGATGGTGAAGAGCGCCGCCCGCCACAGGCTCTTCCACATGAGCGGGTCATAGAACGCATCGACATAGTTGCCGAGCCCCACCCAGTTCGCCGGTTCGTTGGAGAGATACTGGAAGTCGGTGAAGCTGATCCACAGCACCCGGAAGATCGGGTAGACCTGATAGCCGACGAAAAAGGCGAGTGCCGGCGCCAGAAACAGCCAGGCGCTCATGCTCGTCCGCGCGAAGGCGACGCGGTTCGCGAGCCTTCCCTTGCCCGCTTCGCCGGCGCTCAGCCGGCGCCGCAGCAGAGTGTCCTCGCCCGAGGCGATCGTCTGCGCCATCAGGCTATGCTAACGGACTCGCGGCGGCGCGCAATCGCCTCGGCGGCTGCGAGCCGCATCCCCTGAAATTCATGCACCGCCCTGAAAAAAAGCGGCCGGCGACGGTCGATGCTCCGTCGCCGGCCGCTTCGCGTCGAGGAGCGTCAGCCGCGCTTCATCTCGGCCTGGACGGCCTCGACCACCTTCTGCAGGGCGGCCTTGGGATCGGCCTCTTCGCCCTTCAAGTAGGTCTCCCAGACGGGCTTGCCGATGACGAACTGTTGCAGGCCGAAGATGTGGTTGGTGATGGCCTTGGCCTGGTCGAGTTGGCCGCGGACGAGCGCGACGAAATCCGGCATCCAATCCGGCTTGTTGGCGTCCCATTCCGCGTAGATCGACTTGTAGGGCGGCAACTGGCCGGGATGGCCGCTCGGCGTGCCTTGGATCGAGTCCTTCCAGATCTGCTGGTCGTAGGTGAGCGCCCGGATGTACTCGGCCGCCTTCTCCTTGTTCTTGCCGTGCTTGAACAGCGCGCAACCCGTGGTCCAGAACACGGTCGAGCCCTCGCCGTTCGCGAACTTCGGCAGCGGGCCGAGGTGCAGGAGCTTCGGGTCGTCCCAGTTCTGCGCCATGCGCAGCGGGGCGTTGAAGTATTTGTGGTAGTAGCCGACGCGCTGCGTCGCGAAGGCGACTTCGTCCGGAGTCCCGTTGACGCCGCCGTCGGTCGCGCCCTCGAGTAGGATATCCGGGTGCGACAGCGCCATGATCTCCTTCATCAGCATCAACGCCTCGACGGAGGCGTCGTGCGTGAAGTCGAACAGGCCCTCCGACGTATAGACGTCGCTGCTCATGCTGTGGGTCATCGGCGCGAGCGACCGCCAGCCGTGCGAATCGAAGGTGGCGCCGAACGGCGCCGCGCCGGAATCGACGATCGCCTTGGCGCGGGCAAGATGGTCGTCCCAAGTCGCCGGGGCGTCATCGGGAAGGCCGGCGGTCGTCGTGTGGCCCGAGTGCCAGGAATTGCCGATCACGTCGAGCAGGAACGGCCACCCGTACATCTTGCCGTCGATGGTGTTCTCCTCGCGGATCGAGGGGATCATGTCGTCGAGCACGTCCTGCGGGATGTAGGGATCCCACGGCTCGATGACGTCGGCCTCGATCATCGCCGACATTTCGACGAACGGCGTCTGGCCCACATAGACGTCCCAGGTGCTCTCCTGGCTTTTCGCCTCGGCCACGAAGCGCTCGATGCCGAAACCCTCGACCGGCGCGATCTGGTAGTTGACGTCGGGAAACTTCGCGTTCACCTGCGGGATCGCCGGGTGAAGATCCTCGATCCACTGATAGAAGGTCGGCGTCAGCGGGCGGTCCTGCGCAAAGGCCGTTCCAAAGCCGGTCTTTGCAACCGTCCCGACCCCCGCCATGCCGAGGCCTGCAACGAGGCTTCGCGTGAGAAACTCACGTCTGTCGATCGCGCCGCGCAGCAATTGCTGCCGCGACAGATGCTGAAGAATCAGTTCCCGTTCCTTGCGTACGCTCATCGCTCTCCTCCCGATCGCGATCCGTGCTCTACAGGTTCGCTCGTGCGATTATCCTAGCAACTTTGGCGACCCGCAACGACAATCGGGCTCGTGACCGCCGCCGACTGCTCCGGTGCTCAATCTATCGTGGCAATCGCGGGCGGATATGTGGCAGTGGGAGGACAGATCGGATGAGCGTGCTCGATCGCTTTCGTCTCGACGGCAAACGAACGTTCATCACCGGCGGCAGCCGCGGATTCGGCCGGGCGATCGCTCTGGCAATGGCAGAAGCGGGCGCTGACCTCGTGCTTTCGGCACGCGGCGCAGAAGACCTTGCCAAGGTCGCGGACGAGGCGCGGGAGCGGGGACGCGCGGTCCTGACGTATCCGGCGGATATTTCCGATCCTGCTGCGTGTGAGGCGCTGTGCGAGCGCGTGCTTGCCGAGGCGGGGCCAATCGACATTCTTGTCAACAATGTCGGCGGCCGCGTCCAGAATGTGGCGATCGAGGATGAGGATATTGCGACATGGCAGGGCTTCTTCGACCTCAACCTGACGCACGCATTCATCTGCACGAAGATGCTTGGAGGGGCGATGCTGAAGTGCGGCGCCGGCCGTGTCATCAACATCGCGTCGATCAGCGGCCTCATCGCCAATCGCGGCATCGGCGGCCGCCACTACGAAACGGCGAAGGCGGCGCTCATCCATTTTACTCGTGCGACCGCCGCCGACTGGGCGCCGCGCGGCGTCAACGTGAACGCGATCTGCCCCGGCCTGTTCATGACCGAGCCGAATGTCAGATGGGCGAGGAGCAATCCCGACGTGATCCGCACTTTCATCGGCGCGATCCCGATGGGCCGCGCCGGCGAACCGGAGGAGATCGGCCCGCTCGCCGTCTATCTCGCATCGCCTGCGTCGAGCTACGTGACCGGCGCGACGTTCGTGATCGACGGCGGCTACACGCTGTGGTGAGAGTCCGACGATGAGGCGGCTATGCTGCGTTTCGCCCGCCGACCAGCCGTCCCGCCCGCCGCACGTTCGTCGATCCCGCCTCGTAGGCGAGGATGCCGTTGACGAACACCCGCTCGATGCCGGCGGAAAGCTGCTTCGGCTCGTCGTAGGTGGCGCGATCAATCACCGTTTCCGGATCGAACACCACGAGGTCGGCGAAATTCCCTTCCGCAAGAATGCCCCGCCCAACTAGGCGGAACGTCTTCGCCGAAAGGCCGGTCATCTTGTGGATCGCGGTCTCCAGCGGGAAGAGGCCGAGCTCGCGCGAATAGTGCCCGAGCACGCGCGGGAACGTGCCCCACAGGCGCGGATGCGGATGATCGTCGTGCGGAAGGCCGTCGGAGCCGATCATGGTCAGCGGGAAGCGGAGCACCCGCCGCACGTCTTCCTCGTCCATCTGGAAGTAGATCGCTCCCGCCGGATCGAGCCGCCGCGCCGCTTCGTGCAGGTCGACGCCCCACTCGGCCGCGATGTCCTTCAGGTCGCGGCCCGTCGCCTCCGGATGCGGCCGCGACCAGGTGATCATGATGCGGAAGGCATCGCTGACGAGATCGGCGCGGAGATTGGTGGAGCCGGCGTTGTAGGGGTAGGCGTCGAGCGCGACAGGATGGCGCTTCGCCGCCGCTTCGATGACGGGGAGCGTCTCACGCGTTCGGCCCCAGTTCTTCGGATGAGCGCATTTATGGTGTGAGATTACGACAGGGATGTCCGCGCGCCTGGCGGTGGCAAGCGTCTCGTCGATCGAATCGAGAACTGCTTCCATCTCGCTCCGCATGTGGGTCGCATAGACGCCGCCACGCTTGGCGAAGCCCGCAGCGACGCGGGAGACCTCGTCGATGTCGGCGGCCGCATTCGTCGGATAGAAAAGCCCGGTCGAGAGGCCGGCGGCGCCGTTCTCCATTGCCTCCTCGGCGTGGTCGAGCATCGCGCCGATCTCTTCGTCGCTTGCCTTGACGCGGATGTCGGACATGGTGGCGAGACGGAGCGCGGAATGGCCAATCAGCGCGGTGACATTCACGGCGGGAACGGTCGCGCGGATCGCTTCGCGATACTCGGCGAAGGATGCGAACTGATAGGCATTGCGTCCGCCGAGCAGGTTCATCGGCGCGGGCGGGTCGCCGGAGAAGGTGACCGGCGCGAGACTGATGCCGCAGTTGCCGGTGACGACGGTCGTCACGCCCTGACTGATCTTGGGCAGCATGTCCGGCGCGTCGAGCACGATCCGGTCGTCATGCGTGTGCGTGTCGACGAAGCCGGGGGAAAGCGCCAGCCGTTTCAGGGCGTGCTCCTCCTTGGCGGCGCCGGGGGGGATCGCGCCGGGCGGACCGACGGCGGCGATCCTGTCGCCCTTGACCGCCAGTTCGCCCCGGTAAGGCTTCCGGCCCGTCCCGTCGATCAGCAGCGCGTCGCGAAAGACGCGGTCGTATTGCGGCTCGGCGGTCATTTTTCCTCGCATCGTGAGGGCCCCGCTTCTACGCTCGCGGGCGCTTGCGTGAAAGTGGCAGGCCGGCCGGGTGTCGGTACGCGGAGTTGGGGCGCCAGACCGCCCACCTTGTTTGGGACGCGCGCTCGCCGCTAGGGTGGAATGATGCCGACCCGCCCCGCGAGCTACCGCGCGATCTACGCTTACGCCTGGGACGTCGCTGACGTCGGCACGTCGAAGTTCGTCGCCGATATGCAAGCGCTCGGCCTCGATACGGTGACGCTCGCCGGGGCGTACCACGCCGGCAAGTTCCTCCGCCCGAAGGGCAAGTCCGGAAAAGTCTTTTTCCCGGAAGACGGCACGGTCTATTTCCGCCCGGATCTATCGCGCTACGGAACAATCAAGCCGGCCGCGAACGGCCTGCTCGAAAGTCGCGACGTTCTCAGCGAGCTTTGCCGCGCAGAGGACATGGCTGCGAATGCCTGGATGGTGCTACTCCACAACACCCGGCTCGGCACGGAGCATCCGCGCTCGACCGTCGAGAACGCGTTCGGCGACCGCTATGTCTACAGCCTTTGCCCGTCGGCGCCGGAGGTGCGCGAATACGCGGTCGCGCTCTGCAAGGACGTGACGGACAACTATCCGGTCGTCGGCCTATCGCTGGAGACGCCGGGCTTCCTCCCCTATCAACATGGCTTCCACCACGAATTCGCGCTCGTCCGGCAGAACAATTGGCTCGACGCGCGGCTCGGCCTTTGCTTTTGCGAGCACTGTCTGCGTGGAGCGACGGAAAAGGGCATCGATGCGGTTGGCCTGAAGCGGAAGACGGCCCGGGACATAGAAGCTTACCTCGACAGCGACATCGATTTTCCGGACGACATGGCGGAATCCTTCTGGCTCGCGGATGTCGAGGATGGGGAGTTCTCCGCCTACCTGCGCTTTCGTTGCGATGTCGTGACTTCACTTGTCGCCGAGATTCGGGCGGCCGTGCGCGCGGATGCTGCGGTCGCTGTCATCCCTTCGGTCGCGCGGCCGACCGGCGGCGCGTGGTACGAAGGAAGCGACCTCGCAGGGCTCGCCAAGGCGGCAGGGATCGTCGAGGCCTGCTTCTACGAGCCGAGCGCCGCGCGCATCCGTGCCGACATTTTTGACGTGAAACGCAGGATCGGCGGCGCCGGAAAGCTTCGCGGCATCCTGCGGCCGGCGCATCCAGACCTGCAGAGCAAGTCCGAGCTGGTCGCGGCGGCGACCGCGCTCCGCGACGCCGGCATCACCGAGGTTGCCTTCTACAATTTTGGGCATCTTCGGCGGAGCAATCTCGCATGGATTGCCGACGCGCTCGCGGTGTTCGGGGAGTAGGAACGTGCAGTTCGAGGGCAAGGTCGTCGCGATAACCGGCGCCGCCGGCGGAATCGGGCAAGAGCTCTGCCGCCATTTCGCCGGCGAGGGCGCGGCGCTCGCGGCGCTCGATCGCAGCGATGCCGTCATCGCCTTCGCCGCAGAACTCCGCGCGTCCGGCGTCAAGGTGGAAGCGGCGGTCGCCGACATCGGCGACGCGAATGCCGTGAAAGTGGCTTTCGCTCGTCTGCAGGGGGCGCTCGGCTCCGTCGACATCCTTGTGAACAACGCCGGTATCTCCAAGAACCCAAGCCTGGAGGGGACCACGCCGGACGGCTTTGCCGACGACATCAACGTCAATGTCAACGGCGCTTACAATTGCTGCCACGCCGTGCTTCCCGGAATGAAGGCGAACGGCGCCGGCGTCATCGTCAGCGTCGGCTCGGTGAACGGGCTTCTCGCCTACGGTGATGCGGCCTACAGCGCCGGGAAGGCCGGGATGATCAGCCTGACGAGATCGCTCGCGGTCGAATTCGGCCGCTACGGCATCCGCGCCAACATCGTGTGTCCCGGCACCGTCCGCACGCCGATCTGGGCGCATCGCATCGCGCGGAACCCCAAAGTGTTCGAGCAGCTTTCGCGCTGGTACCCGCTCGGGCGCATCGTCGAGCCCGCAGAGGTGGCGCAGGCGGTCGCGTTCCTCGCCTCAGACGCGGCCGCCGCGATCACTGGCGTCGTGCTTCCCGTGGACTGCGGGCTCACCGCCGGAAACATCGTGATGGCGCGCGAGCTGACGCTGGAGGATTTGTAGAGGGATCAATCTGAGTCTTCTACAGAAGACATTGCCGTTCTCGAGCAAGTCGCTTTAAGCTTGAAATTTCAGGAGCGCGTGACACTATCCATCTG
>JBOHKB010000221.1:0-14450 GCA_050728815.1 Propylenella sp. | reverse complement strand
TTCCTGCAGATGCACACGCCCGCCCCCGAGCGCGACCTGGTCGGGCTCGAGGAGGTGTTCCGTTCGGTTTTCCCAGTGCGCGACTTCGCCGATCGCGCCGCGCTCGATTTCGTCAAGTACGAGCTCGAGGAGCCGGAAGGAGGGCGCGGCGACGAAGGCCTGCAGGCGGTCTTCAAGTCGGTGTTCCCGATCTCCGACTTCGCCGGCACGGCCATGCTCGAATTCGTCCACTACGAATTCGATCCGCCGAAATACGACGTCGAGGAATGCCGGCAGCGCGACATGACCTATGCCGCGCCGCTGAAGGTCACGCTGCGCCTGATCGTCTTCGACGTCGACCAGGAAACCGGCGCAAAGTCCGTCAAGGACATCAAGGAGCAGGACGTCTACATGGGCGACATGCCGCTCATGACGGACAACGGCACCTTCGTCATCAACGGCACCGAGCGCGTCATCGTTTCGCAGATGCACCGCTCGCCGGGCGTGTTCTTCGACCACGACAAGGGCAAGACGCACTCCTCCGGCAAGCTGCTCTTCGCCGCCCGGATCATTCCCTATCGCGGCTCCTGGCTCGATATCGAATTCGACGCCAAGGACATCGTGCATGCGCGCATCGACCGCCGCCGCAAGATTCCGGTGTCGTCTCTGCTCTTCGCGCTCGGTCTCGACGGCGAAGCGATTCTGTCCACCTTCTACGAGCCCGTGACGGTCACCCGCGACGGCGACGGCTGGCGGCTGCCGCTCGACCCGGAGAAGCTGCGCGGCACCAAGCCGATCGAGGACCTGATCGACGCCAAGAGCGGCGAGGTCGTAGCGGAGGCCGGCAAGAAGGTCACCGCTCGGCTCGCCAACCAGCTCAAGGAAAAGAAGATCAAGGCGCTCCGCGTGAGCGACGAGGCGTTGACTGGCCGCTACCTCGCCGAGGACATCGTCAACATGGAGACGGGCGAGATCCGCGCCGAGGCCGGCGACGAGATCACCGCCAAGCTGCTCGCGACCTTCGCCGAGATCGGCCTCAAGAAAATGCAGCTGCTTGAGATCGACCACGTCAATGTCGGCGGCTACATCCGCAACACGCTTGCCGCCGACAAGAACCAGAACCGCGAAGAGGCGCTCTTCGACATCTACCGCGTGATGCGGCCGGGCGAGCCGCCGACGGTCGAGACCGCGGAGGCGATGTTCAAGTCACTGTTCTTCGATTCCGAGCGCTACGACCTCTCGGCGGTCGGCCGTGTGAAGATGAACATGCGCCTCGACCTCAGCACCGAGGACAGCCTGCGCGTGCTCCGCAAGGAGGACATCCTCGCCGTCATCAAGACGCTGGTGGACCTCAGGGACGGACGCGGCGAGATCGACGACATCGATAATCTCGGCAACCGCCGGGTGCGCTCGGTCGGCGAGCTGATGGAGAACCAGTACCGCATCGGCCTCCTCCGCATGGAGCGCGCGATCAAGGAGCGCATGTCATCGGTCGAGATCGACACCGTCCTGCCGCAGGACCTGATCAACGCCAAGCCGGCGGCGGCGGCGGTGCGCGAGTTCTTCGGCTCCTCGCAGCTCTCGCAGTTCATGGACCAGACCAATCCGCTGTCGGAGATCACCCACAAGCGGCGGCTTTCGGCGCTCGGCCCGGGCGGGCTGACGCGTGAGCGGGCTGGCTTCGAGGTGCGCGACGTGCACCCGACGCATTACGGCCGCATCTGCCCGATCGAGACGCCGGAAGGCCCGAACATCGGCCTCATCAACTCGCTCGCGACCTTCGCGCGCGTCAACAAATACGGCTTCATCGAGAGCCCGTACCGCAAGATCGTGCACGGCAAGGTGACCGACGAGGTCGTCTATCTCTCGGCCATGGAGGAAGCGAAGTACACGGTCGCGCAGGCCAACGCCTCGCTCGACGCCAAGGGCGCCTTCGTCAACGAGCTCGTGACCTGCCGCCACCAGGGCGACGTGTCGATGGTCACGCGCGACAAGGTCGACCTGATGGACGTGTCGCCGAAGCAGCTGGTGTCGGTCGCCGCAGCGCTGATCCCGTTCCTCGAGAACGATGACGCCAACCGCGCGTTGATGGGCTCCAACATGCAGCGGCAGGCGGTGCCGCTGGTGCGCTCCGAGGCGCCGCTCGTCGGCACCGGCATGGAGCCGATCGTGGCGCGCGATTCCGGCGCCGCCATCGCCGCGCGCCGCGCCGGAATCGTCGACCAGGTCGACGCCACCCGCATCGTGGTGCGCGCCACCGAGGAGCGCGACGCCTCGAAGTCCGGCGTCGACATCTACCGGCTGCAGAAGTTCCAGCGCTCGAACCAGTCGACCTGCATCACGCAGCGTCCACTGGTGCAGGTCGGCGATCAGGTGGAGGCCGGCGAGATCATCGCCGACGGGCCGGCCACCGACCACGGCGACCTCGCGCTCGGCCGCAACGTGCTCGTCGCGTTCATGCCGTGGAACGGCTACAACTTCGAGGACTCGATCCTGCTCTCCGAGCGCATCGTCCGCGACGACGTCTTCACCTCGATCCACATCGAGGAATTCGAGGTGATGGCGCGCGACACCAAGCTCGGGCCGGAGGAGATCACCCGCGACATCCCGAACGTCTCGGAGGAGGCGCTGAAGAACCTCGACGAGGCCGGCATCGTCTATGTCGGCGCCGAGGTGAAGCCGAGCGACATACTGGTCGGCAAGATCACGCCGAAGGGCGAGAGCCCGATGACGCCGGAGGAGAAGCTGCTCCGCGCGATCTTCGGCGAAAAGGCGTCCGACGTGCGCGACACGTCGCTCAGGATGCCGCCGGGGACGTTCGGCACCGTGGTCGAGGTGCGCGTCTTCAACCGCCACGGCGTCGAGAAGGACGAGCGCGCCATGGCGATCGAGCGTGAGGAGATCCAGCGCCTCGCCAAGGACCGCGACGACGAGCAGTCGATCCTCGACCGCAACATCTACGGCCGTCTTGCCGAGATGCTGCGCAACAAGATGGGCGCGTCGGGTCCCAAGGGATTCAAGAAGGGCGCGAAGATCACCGACGATGTGCTGCAGGAGCATCCGCGGTCGCAGTGGTGGCACTTCGCCACGTCCGACGACAAGCTGATGACCGCGATCGAGCAGCTCAAGGCGCAGTACGACGAGAGCCGCAAGCTCTTGGAGAGCCGCTTCATCGACAAGGTGGAGAAGCTGCAGCGCGGCGACGAGCTGCCGCCCGGCGTCATGAAGATGGTCAAGGTCTTCGTGGCGGTGAAGCGGAAGATCCAGGCCGGCGACAAGATGGCCGGCCGCCACGGCAACAAGGGCGTGGTCTCACGCATCGTGCCGATGGAGGACATGCCGTTCCTCGAGGACGGCACGCCGGTCGACATCGTGCTGAACCCGCTCGGCGTGCCGAGCCGCATGAATGTCGGCCAGATTCTGGAGACGCATCTCGGCTGGGCCTGCGCCGGCCTCGGCCTCAAGGTCGGCAAGCTCGTGCAGAATGTCCGCCACGGCGGCGACATGAAGCCGCTCCGCGGCATGCTCGCCGAGCTCTACGGCGACAACGCCAAGAACGAGCCGGTCGCGGACTTCGACGACGCATCCGTCGTGCGCCTCGGCGAGCAGCTGAGCCAGGGCGTGCCGATCGCGACGCCCGTCTTCGACGGCGCCAAGGAGGAGCACATCGTCGATCTCCTGGAGAAGGCTGGGCTGAGTGTGTCGGGCCAGACGCGACTCCACGACGGCCGCTCCGGCGAGGCCTTCGACCGCGAAGTGACGGTGGGCTACATCTACATGATGAAGCTCCACCATCTGGTGGACGACAAGATCCACGCGCGCTCGATCGGTCCCTACTCGCTGGTCACGCAGCAGCCGCTCGGCGGCAAGGCGCAGTTCGGCGGCCAGCGTTTCGGTGAGATGGAGGTGTGGGCGCTCGAGGCCTACGGCGCCGCCTACACCTTGCAGGAAATGCTGACCGTGAAGTCGGACGACGTTGCCGGCCGCACCAAGGTCTACGAGGCGATCGTGCGCGGCGACGACACGTTCGAAGCGGGCATTCCGGAGAGCTTCAACGTGCTCGTCAAGGAAATGCGCTCGCTCGGCCTGAACGTCGAGCTGCAGGATTCAGACACCGGGCGGCGGATCACCGACCGCCGCGAACAGAAAGACGCCGCGGAGTAACCCGAAAAGAGGGCATCCACCGCACGGCCAAGGAGTGACCATGAACCAAGAGGTCATGAATATTTTCAGCCCGCAGGTCCAGACTCAGACCTTCGACCAGATCCGCATTTCCATCGCGAGTCCGGAGAAGATCCTGTCCTGGTCGTACGGCGAGATCAAGAAGCCGGAGACCATCAATTACCGGACCTTCAAGCCGGAGCGCGACGGGCTGTTCTGCGCACGCATCTTCGGCCCGATCAAGGACTACGAGTGCTTGTGCGGCAAGTACAAGCGCATGAAATACAAGGGCATCATCTGCGAAAAGTGCGGCGTGGAGGTGACGCTCGCGCGCGTCCGGCGCGAGCGCATGGGCCACATCGAGCTGGCCGCGCCGGTCGCCCACATCTGGTTCCTGAAGTCGCTGCCCTCGCGCATCGGCCTCATGCTCGACATGACGCTGAAGGAGATCGAGCGCGTCCTCTATTTCGAGAACTACATCGTCGTGGAGCCCGGCATCACGCCGCTCACCGAGAAGCAGCTCCTGACCGAGGACGAGTACATCGAGGCGCAGGACCAGTACGGCGCCGATTCCTTCACCGCCATGATCGGCGCCGAAGCCGTGCGCGAGATGCTGATCGCGCTCGACCTCGAGAAGGAAATCGTGCGGCTCCGCCAGGAGATCGCCGAGTCGAAATCCGAGCTCAAGCCGAAGAAGCTCGCCAAGCGTCTGAAGCTCATCGAGGCGTTCGTCCAGTCGGGCAACAAGCCGGAATGGATGATCATGACGGTCGTCCCGGTGATTCCGCCGGACCTCCGGCCGCTCGTGCCGCTCGACGGCGGCCGCTTCGCCACCTCGGACCTGAACGACCTCTATCGCCGCGTCATCACCCGCAACAATCGCTTGAAGCGGCTGATCGAGCTCCGGGCGCCGGACATCATCATCCGCAATGAGAAGCGCATGCTGCAGGAGGCTGTCGACGCGTTGTTCGACAACGGCCGCCGCGGCCGCGTCATCACCGGCACCAACAAGCGCCCGCTGAAATCGCTGTCCGACATGCTGAAGGGCAAGCAGGGACGCTTCCGCCAGAACCTGCTCGGCAAGCGCGTCGACTATTCCGGCCGTTCCGTCATCGTGGTCGGCCCGGAGCTTAAGCTGCACCAGTGCGGCCTGCCGAAGAAGATGGCGCTCGAGCTGTTCAAGCCGTTCATCTATGCGCGGCTCGACGCCAAGGGCTTCTCCTCTACGGTGAAGCAGGCCAAGAAGCTGGTGGAGAAGGAGAAGCCGGAGGTGTGGGACATCCTCGACGAGGTGATCCGCGAGCATCCGGTGCTTCTGAACCGCGCGCCGACGCTGCACCGCCTCGGCATCCAGGCCTTCGAGCCGACGCTGATAGAGGGCAAGGCGATCCAGCTGCATCCGCTGGTCTGCGCCGCCTTCAACGCCGACTTCGACGGCGACCAGATGGCCGTGCACGTGCCGCTGTCGCTCGAGGCACAGCTCGAGGCGCGCGTGTTGATGATGTCGACCAACAACATCCTGCACCCGGCCAACGGGCAGCCGATCATTGTGCCGTCGCAGGACATCGTTCTCGGCCTCTACCACCTCTCCGTCATGCAGGAGAAGGAGCCGGGCGAAGGCATGATGTTCGGCAATATGGGCGAACTGCATCACGCGCTCGACGCCGGCGCGGTGACGCTGCACGCCAAGATCAAGGGCCGCGTCAAGAGCGTCGACGCAGACGGCAACGAGGTCTCGGCCATCCACGAGACGACGCCCGGCCGGCTGATGATCGGCGAGCTTCTACCAAAGCATCCGGACGTGCCGTTCGACCTCTGCAACAAGCTGATGACCAAGAAGGAAATCAGCCGCATGATCGACGCCGTCTACCGGCACACCGGGCAGAAGGAGACGGTCATCTTCTGCGACCGCATCATGCAGCTCGGCTTCACGCATGCCTGCAAGGCCGGCATCTCGTTCGGCAAGGACGACATGGTGATCCCGGAGACCAAGGTGAAGCTGGTCACCGAGACGCGCGCGCTCGTCGGCGAGTACGAACAGCAGTACAATGACGGGCTCATCACCCAAGGCGAGAAGTACAACAAGGTGGTCGACGCCTGGGCGAAGTGCACCGACCGCGTGGCCGACGAGATGATGAAGCGCATCCAGTCGGTGGAGTTCGACAAGAAGACCGGCCGGCAGAAGCCGGTGAACTCCATCTACATGATGTCGCATTCCGGCGCGCGCGGCTCGCCCGCGCAGATGAAGCAGCTTGCCGGCATGCGCGGCCTGATGGCGAAGCCCTCCGGTGAGATCATCGAGAGCCCGATCATCTCCAACTTCAAGGAGGGGCTGTCGGTGCTGGAATACTTCAACTCCACGCACGGCGCCCGCAAGGGCCTCGCCGACACGGCGCTGAAGACCGCCAACTCTGGCTACCTGACGCGGCGTCTTGTCGATGTGGCGCAGGACTGCATCATCACCGAGGAGGATTGCGGCTCGAAGCGCGGCCTCACCATGGAGGCGATTGTCGATTCCGGCCAGGTCGTGGCCTCGCTCGGCTCGCGCATCCTCGGCCGCACCGCGGTGGAGGACGTGACCGACCCCTCGACCGGCGACGTGATCGTCGAGGCCGGCGAACTCATCGAGGAGCCTCATATGGAGGCGGTCGAGGAGGCCGGCGTGCAGGCGGTGAAGATACGCTCGGTGCTGACCTGCGAGACCAAGTACGGCGTCTGCGGCAAATGCTACGGCCGCGATCTCGCGCGCGGCACGCCCGTCAACATGGGCGAGGCGGTCGGCGTGATCGCAGCCCAGTCGATCGGCGAGCCGGGCACGCAGCTCACCATGCGCACCTTCCACATCGGCGGGACGGCGCAGGTGGTCGACCAGTCGTTCCTCGAATCGAGCTTCGAGGGCACGGTCGAGTTCCGCAACCAGGCGGTCGCCGTCGATTCCGCCAAGAACAAGGTGGTGATGAGCCGCAACATGCAGCTCGCCATCATCGAGGAGGGCGGCGAGGAGCGCGCCGTGCACCGCGTCCCCTACGGGGCCCGGCTCTTCGTTACCGATGGCGACGCGATCAAGCGCGGCCAGCGCCTCGCCGAGTGGGATCCCTACATGCGCCCGGTGCTGACCGAGGCGGGCGGCGTCGTCGACTACGAGGACCTCGTGGAAGGCGCTTCCGTCACCGAGACCGCCGACGAGTCGACCGGCATCACCAAGCGCTTCGTCGTCGACTGGCGCGCCAGCCCGCGCGGCGCCGACCTCCACCCCGCCATCGTGATCAAGGACAAGCGCGGCAAGGTGGTGAAGGCGGAGCGCGGACGCGATGCGCGCTACCTCTTGTCCGTCGACGCCATCCTCTCGGTCGAGCCGGGGGCGGTGGTGAAGCCGGGCGACGTGGTCGCGCGCTTCCCGCTCGAAAGCGCCAAGACGCGCGACATTACCGGCGGCCTGCCGCGGGTGGCGGAGCTGTTCGAGGCGCGCCGGCCGAAGGACCACGCGATCATCGCCGAGATTTCGGGGACGGTGAAGTTCGGCCGCGACTACAAGAACAAGCGCCGCATCATCATCGAGCCCAAGGAGGAGGGCGCCGAGCCGGTCGAGTACCTGATCCAGAAGGGCCGCCCGTTCCACCTGCAGGAGGGAGACGCCATCGAGAAGGGCGATTACATCCTCGACGGTCTGCCCGCCCCGCACGACATCCTGTCGATCAAGGGCGTGGAGGAGCTCGCCGCCTATCTCGTTGACGAGATCCAGGAGGTCTACCGGCTGCAGGGCGTGCTCATCAACGACAAGCACATCGAGGTGATCGTCCGCCAGATGCTGCAGAAGGTCGAGGTGACGGAGACCGGCGATTCCGACCTGATCGCCGGCGAGCAGCTCGACGAGCTGGAGTTCGACGCCATCAACGAGGAGCTGAAGGCCGACAAGAAGAAGCAGGCGGTGGCCGTTCCCGTGCTGCTCGGCATCACCAAGGCGAGTCTGCAGACGCGCTCCTTCATCTCGGCCGCCTCGTTTCAGGAGACCACCCGTGTGCTGACCGACGCCGCCGTCAACGGCAAGACCGACACGCTGGAGGGGCTCAAAGAGAACGTGATCGTCGGCCGCCTCATCCCGGCCGGAACCGGCGGGGCGATGACCGGGCTGCGCGGCGTGGCGCAGCGGCGCGACCAGCTCATCCTCGAGGAGGAGCGGAAGCGCGCCGCCGCCGAGGCGCAGCTCGCCATTCCCGACATGGCGGAGCAGGCGGCGGAGTAGCGCTCGGCGTACGATCGGAACTTCGGAAAGGGCCGCTCGCGCGGCCCTTTCTTTTTTCGCCGGCTTGCGAAAGACGCGCTCTGTCTCCGCGCCGCCACAGCGTTCGAAATAATCCGTAAACGCTTTCCGTGCTTGTTGTCGCCGCGTCTGAGGACGCCTACAGAAGCGGCGGGGGAGCGGGGGCTTCCGAACACGTCGAAGCGGAAGCGTTTTTCTGGCGCGGGCTTGCGCCGGAGCGTTGCTTCCCGACCGCGGCAAGGGCACCGAGCGTGGGGATTGAAGATGTCTGCGGGTCTTGTTTGGCGCTGTCTGTTGTTCTTCGGATTGACGGCCGGTTACGTGGTCATCGCCGCGCTTCCCTACTTGGCGTAGAAGCGCCGCCCCGGGCGCAATCGCGTCCGGAAACCTCCAAAAAAGAAGTGAAACGGTGGGACTCCGGGATCACTCACCTGGCTGCCGGCGCTCGCCGTACTTCCGGTCGTACTGGCGCGCCACCGCGCGACCGAAAAGTTGCCGGAAAATTCCCGATTCCCGCGCCCCTCCGGGGTTGACGCCCTCCGGGGCAATCGCTAGATGAGCGCAGCCTGAGGGCAGGCGGTAAGCCGAGCCCGGTCTGTGTGCGCCTCGTACCGGACCTAGTCGACTTAGACGCTGCCAGGGTAAGACGCTGAAGTAAGAGACCATGATCGCGGCCTTCGGCCCGCGATCCTCTGCTTTCGGGCACCGCCGCTGGGGAAGAAGCGGACGGTGCGATTTTTCATCGCACGCGACGAGTGCGGGAGAGAGAGACGACGGAAACGGAATGCCGACGATCCAGCAGCTGATCCGCAAGCCGCGGCAGAGCCCGGCGAGGCGGAACAAGGTTCCAGCGCTCGCGCAGAATCCGCAGAAGCGCGGCGTGTGCACGCGCGTCTACACGACGACGCCGAAGAAGCCGAACTCGGCGCTCCGCAAGGTCGCGAAGGTGCGGCTCACCAACGGCTACGAGGTCATCGGCTACATCCCCGGCGAGGGGCACAACCTGCAGGAGCATTCGGTGGTGATGATCCGCGGCGGCCGCGTGAAGGACCTGCCGGGCGTACGCTACCACATCCTGCGCGGCGTGCTCGACACGCAGGGCGTGAAGGACCGCCGCCAGCGCCGGTCGAAATACGGCGCCAAGCGGCCGAAATAACGAGGATTGCAGCCATCCCGGTCTGCCTTGCGCAGGTCCGGGATTTTCGCTGCCACGGGTTCGAAGGAAGACTTGAGATGTCGCGACGCCATCGTGCCGAGAAACGGGAAATCATCCCCGACGCCAAATACGGCGACGTGGTGATCTCCAAGTTCATGAACTCGGTGATGCACACCGGCAAGAAGTCGGTGGCCGAGGCGATCGTCTACGGCGCGCTCGACCAGGTGGAGGAGCGCACGCGCCAGGATCCGGTCGGCGTGTTCCATCAGGCGCTTGAGAACGTCATGCCGCAGATCGAGGTGCGCTCGCGGCGCGTCGGCGGCGCCACCTACCAGGTGCCGGTCGAAGTGCGCACCGAGCGGCGGCAGGCGCTGGCGATCCGCTGGCTGATCTCCGCGGCGCGCAGCCGCAACGAGCGGACGATGGTCGGGCGCCTTTCCGGCGAGCTGATGGATGCATCCAACAACCGCGGCAATGCCGTGAAGAAACGCGAAGACACGCACCGCATGGCGGAGGCCAACCGCGCCTTCTCGCATTACCGCTGGTGACGGGGCGAAGAGAACAGCGTCATGGCTCGCGAATACAAAATCGAGGACTACCGCAATTTCGGCATCATGGCCCACATCGATGCCGGCAAGACCACGACGACGGAGCGGGTCCTCTACTACACCGGCAAGAGCCATAAGATGGGCGAGGTCCATGAGGGCGCCGCCACCATGGACTGGATGGAGCAGGAGCAGGAGCGCGGCATCACCATCACGTCGGCCGCGACCACGACCTTCTGGCCGGGGCGCGACGGCCGCATGCGCCGCTTCAATATCATCGACACGCCCGGCCACGTCGATTTCACCATCGAGGTGGAGCGCTCGCTCCGCGTGCTCGACGGCGCGATTGCGCTCCTCGACGCCAACGCGGGCGTCGAGCCGCAGACGGAGACGGTGTGGCGGCAGGCGGACAAGTACCGCGTGCCGCGCATGGTTTTCGTCAACAAGATGGACAAGATCGGCGCCGACTTCTTCCGCTGCGTTGACATGATCCGCGACCGTCTCGGCGCCGTTCCCGTTGTCACGCAGCTTCCGGTGGGTGCGGAGAACCAGTTCAAGGGCGTCGTCGATCTGATCGAGATGAAGGCGCGCATCTGGCGCGACGAGACGCTCGGCGCAGAGTGGGACGACGCCGAGATTCCCGCCGACATGCAGGCGCAGGCGGCCGAATGGCGCGAGAAGATGATCGAGCAGGTCGTCGAGCTCGACGACGACGCAATGTCGGCCTATCTCGAGGGCAAGCAGCCCGACGCCGATACGCTGCGCCGGCTGGTCCGCAAGGGCACCGTTTCGGTCGCGTTCTACCCGGTCCTCTGCGGCGCTGCCTTCAAGAACAAAGGCGTGCAGCCGCTGCTCGACGCGGTCATCGATTTTCTTCCGAGCCCGGTGGACGTGCCGGCCATCAAGGGCATCGACACGAAGAGCGGTGCGGAAGTGGAGCGCCACCCCTCCGACGCCGAGCCGCTGGCGATGCTCGCGTTCAAGATCATGAACGATCCATTCGTCGGCTCTCTCACCTTCTGCCGCATCTATTCGGGCAAGCTCGAATCGGGCGTCGGCCTCCTGAACACAGTGAAGGAAAGGCGCGAGCGCATCGGCCGCATGCTGCTGATGCACGCCAACAACCGCGAGGACATCAAGGAGGCCTTCGCCGGCGACATCGTTGCGGTGGTCGGCCTCAAGGACACCACGACTGGCGAGACGCTCTGCGACCCGGCAAAGCCGGTGATCCTCGAACGCATGGAGTTCCCCGAGCCGGTGATCGAGATCGCGATCGAGCCGAACTCGAAGGCCGACCAGGAGAAGATGGGGATGGCCCTCTCGCGGCTCGCCGCCGAGGATCCCTCCTTCCGCGTCAAGACCGACGAGGAATCCGGGCAGACGATCATCGCTGGCATGGGTGAGCTGCACCTCGACATCATCGTCGACCGCATGAAGCGCGAGTTCAAGGTCGACGCCAATGTGGGGCAGCCGCAGGTCGCCTATCGCGAGACGATCACGCAGGCAGCCGACGTCGACTACATCCACAGGAAGCAGACCGGCGGCTCCGGCCAGTTCGCCCGCGTCAAGATGCGCTTCGAGCCGCTGAAGCCTGGCGAGGGCTTCCTGTTCGAGAACAAGGTGGTGGGCGGCAACGTGCCGAGGGAATATGTGCCGGGCGTCGAAAAGGGCGTCGCCGGCGCGATGACCGGCGGCGTGATTGCCGGCTTCCCGATCGTCGACATCAAGGCAACGCTCGTAGACGGCGCCTATCACGAGGTCGATTCCTCGGCGCTCGCCTTCGAGATCGCCGGCCGCGCGGCGTTCCGCGAGGGCGTCCAGAAGGCGCGCCCGGTGTTGCTTGAGCCGATGATGAAGGTCGAGGTGGTTACGCCGGACGTCTACGCCGGCTCCGTCATCGGCGATCTCAACTCGCGCCGCGGTCAGGTGCAGGGCACCGAGATGCGCGGCAACGCCACCGTGGTCAACGCCATGGTGCCGCTCGCCAACATGTTCGGGTACGTGAACACGTTGCGTTCCATGTCGCAGGGCCGCGCGCAGTACACGATGCAGTTCGACCACTACGCGCAAGTGCCGAGTCAGGTCGCGCAGGAAATCCAATCCAAATACGCCTGACGGGTAACGCCGGGCGCAAGTCAGACGGAGAGAGCTGATGGCTAAAGAGAAATTCCAACGGACCAAGCCGCACGTCAACATTGGCACGATCGGGCATGTCGATCATGGCAAGACGACGCTGACCGCCGCGATCACCAAGTATTTCGGCGAGTTCCGCTCCTACGAATCGATCGACGCGGCGCCGGAAGAAAAGGCGCGCGGCATCACCATCAACACCGCACACGTTGAGTACCAGACCGACGCCCGCCACTATGCGCACGTCGACTGCCCCGGCCACGCCGACTACGTGAAGAACATGATCACCGGCGCGGCGCAGATGGACGGCGCCATCCTGGTCGTCTCCGCCGCCGATGGCCCGATGCCGCAGACGCGTGAGCACATCCTGCTCGCCCGCCAGGTGGGCGTGCCGGCGCTCGTGGTCTATCTCAACAAGGTCGACCAGGTGGACGATCCGGAGCTGCTCGATCTCGTCGAGCTCGAGGTGCGCGAGCTTTTGTCGAAATACGAGTTCCCAGGCGACGATATCCCGGTGATCAAGGGCTCGGCGCTGGCCGCCATGGAGGGCAAGACCCCCGAGGTCGGCGAGAACTCGGTCCGCGAGCTGATGAAGGCGGTGGACGACTCCATTCCGACGCCGGAGCGTCCGGTGGACCAGCCCTTCCTGATGCCGATCGAAGATGTGTTCTCCATCTCGGGCCGCGGGACTGTGGTGACCGGCCGCGTCGAGCGCGGCGTGATCAAGGTGGGCGAGGAAGTCGAGATCGTCGGCATCCGCCCGACCTCCAAGACCGTCGTCACCGGCGTCGAGATGTTCCGCAAGCTGCTCGACCAGGGTCAGGCCGGCGACAATGTCGGCTGTCTGCTCCGCGGTGTGGAGCGCGACGGTGTCGAGCGCGGGCAGGTGCTCTGCAAGCCCGGCTCGGTCACGCCGCACACCAAGTTCAAGGCCGAGGCCTACATCCTGACTAAGGAGGAGGGCGGCCGCCACACGCCGTTCTTCACCAACTACCGCCCGCAATTTTACTTCCGCACCACCGACGTAACCGGCGTGGTGGAGCTGCCGGAGGGGACGGAGATGGTGATGCCCGGCGACAATATCGCGATGACCGTGTCGCTGATCGTGCCGATCGCCATGGAGGAGAAGCTGCGCTTCGCCATCCGCGAGGGCGGCCGCACGGTCGGCGCTGGCATCGTGGCGTCGATACTGGAGTGATTGAGGAGGGCGCGGCGGTTTTCCCCCGCGCCCGTCCTCTTGAGGGACACAGGATATGAACGGTCAGAACATCCGCATCCGCCTCAAGGCGTTCGATCACCGCGTGCTCGATTCCTCGACCGCGGAGATCGTCTCGACCGCCAAGCGGACGGGCGCGCAGGTGCGCGGGCCGATCCCGCTGCCGAGCCGGATCGAGAAGTTCACCGTCAACCGCTCTCCGCATGTCGACAAGAAGAGCCGCGAGCAGTTCGAGATTCGCACCCACAAGCGGCTGCTCGACATCATCGAGCCGACCCCGCAGACGGTCGATGCGCTGATGAAGCTCGACCTCGCGGCGGGCGTCGACGTGGAGATCAAGCTCTAGGGCGAAAGCCCGGACGAGGCAGGAAATCATGCGATCAGGCGTGATTGCACAGAAGCTGGGGATGACCCGCGTCTACACCGAGGCCGGCGAGCACGTGCCGGTGACGGTGCTGCGCGTGGACAATTGCCAGGTCGTCGCGCAGCGGACCGCGGAGAAGGACGGCTACACCGCCGTCCAGCTCGGCGTCGGCACGCGCAAAGTGAAGAACACCCCGAAGGCGCTCCGCGGCCATTTCGCCCGCGCCGAGGTGGAGCCGAAGCGCAAGGTGGCGGAGTTCCGCGTGAGCCCCGAGAACCTGATCGACGTCGGCGCCGAGATCACCGCCGCGCATTTCGTGCCCGGCCAGTACGTCGACGTGACCGGCACCTCGATAGGCAAGGGTTTCGCCGGCGTCATCAAGCGGCACAATTTCGGCGGCCTCCGAGCGACGCACGGCGTGTCGGTCTCGCACCGCTCGCACGGCTCGACCGGCAACAACCAGGACCCGGGCCGTGTGTTCAAGGGCAAGAAGATGGCCGGCCACATGGGCGACCGTCGCGTCACCTCGCAGAATCTCAAGATTGTCTCGGTCGACGAGGACCGCGGGCTGATCCTGGTGAAGGGCGCGGTGCCGGGCGCCGAGGGTAGCTGGGTCATGGTGCGCGACGCCGTGAAGC
>JBOHKB010000220.1:0-5863 GCA_050728815.1 Propylenella sp. | reverse complement strand
GCGCTGGACATCCAGGTCCGTCCCGATCCTAAGCCTTTCGAGATAGCGAGCGTAGGCGAAAGAGCGGTCGCGCCTTCTCCCCGTGGTCTCGGCGAGTATGCGGACGCCAACAAGCGCCTCGATCGCTCGCGTTGCCGTGGGCTTGGTCGCGTCGATCAGCTCCATGGCGGAAGCGACCGTGACGATCGGGTGGCGTGGAAGTTGTTCGAAGAGCCGGACTGCGGAGACCGTTGCCGGTGCGGCAGCAACCAGGCGCGCACGGTCGGCGGTTACCAGCTCGAAAAGCTCGCGCGCCGACTCGATGGCTTCGGCGGCGATCGTGGCGACCCCATCGAGGAAGAAGCCCGTCCATCCCTCCCAGTCGCCTTCGCTGCGAATCGCGTTGAGGCGGCGGTAGTACTCGCCGCGGCGGCGCTTGAAGAACAGGCTGAGATAGAGAAGCGGCTGTCGAAGAAGCCCCCAATGCTCCAGCGACAGGGCGATCAGCAGCCGTCCGATCCGGCCGTTTCCGTCGAGATAGGGGTGGATCGTCTCGAACTGCGCGTGCACGAGTCCGGCCCGGACGAGCTTCGGAAGCGCGTTGCCCGTATGCAAGTAGCGCTCAAGATCGCCAAGCAGCGAGACGAGCTCCTCCGGCGGAGGGGGAACATAGGCCGCATCGCCCGGCCGGCTGCCGCCGACCCAGTTCTGCGTGCGGCGAACCTCGCCGGGACGCTTGTCCGCTCCGCGCACCCCGAGCATCAGGCGTTTGTGGGCTTCGCCCAAGAGGCGGATCGAGAGCGGGAGCCCGCGTGCGGAGGCAAGCTGAGCGCGCGCATAGTTCAACGCGACGAGATAATTGGAGATTTCCTCGACATCGGCGTTGGCGGCACGCGCCTCGTCCGCTTCGAATGCGAGAAAGTCCAACAACGTCGCCTGCGTCCCCTCGATCTGCGAGGTGACGACGGCTTCCTTACGGACAAAGGCATAGATGAACCAATCGAGCGAAGGCACCATCTCGCCCGCAAGATCGAGACGAGCGAGAGCCTGCTCGGCGTCTTGAAGACGCTCGGCGAGAGGACCCACGACGATGAGCGGCGGCTTCTTCGGAGGAAGCGGATGCGGAATGAAGGCATCGACGGTCTCCCCGCCGACGGTGACGCGTCTGTAGCGTCCGGTGCTGCGTTTGGTCATGGCTCGCCCCGGCTGACACGGAGTGTACCGCCGCCGAAGACGTAAAGAACGGCGGCGTTCCCAGCGTATTGCGTTAAGAACGAGTGCTTTACTAACGGAATCCATTAGTAAAGGAAACGTGCCTAATGGCTTGACCAAGACTCCAGGCTTACGGCAAGCGCTTGAGTTTCACGTGGAGAGGGCTTTCGTCGTCCTCGTCCTTGCGACACACCAGCTCCGGATCGCTTGCGAAATCGACCAGGAAGGCCGCAAAGACCGTCGGGTGCCTGGTCACGCCCTGACCGGGCCGGCAGCCGACAATGTAGATGCGGTCGAGCGGTTTCAGAAAAATCTCCGGCGCGCCGGCGTTCGCGTCCGACGCGGAATCGGGAGCGTCCACGTCCGTCCCCTGCGGCTCCCCGGCAGGCTCGCCGTCCAGCGTCAGCGCGCCCTCCATGTAGCCGATCAGGCGCGAATGTCCGTCCTGGAGCACGATCTGGTTGAGCGCCAGCTGCTCGACTACAGCCCTCTCGGACGACGTTCTGCGGACGCGCCAGATGCCGGACGGAACGTAGAGCTCCGCCCCGCCCGGGATGACCCGCTCTTCAAGCCAGCTGTCTTCCGCGTCGTTGAAGGTGTCGATCACGCCGACCAGCTCAAGCCGGCCGTTCAAGAGCATGTATGCCTCGATCGGCGGCCAGTCGGAGCTGGCGATGCTGCGGAAGGCGACCGAGCCCACGAAGAACCAGCTGATCAGGTCGTCCGGGTGCCTCGGGTTGCCGACGAACTCGAACCGGGTCGTCCGCCACTGAAAGAAGGCGGCCTCCCTTTCGTATTCGGATTCGACCCAGCATCCCCCTTCGGCGCGCCCGGAAGAGAAGAAGAGGACGAGGTCGGCGCTCAGGCCGTCGCCGCCCAAGTCCATCTTCCGTGAATCGAAGTTGCAGATCTCGGCGTTCGGAAAGAGCGTGGCGAGCAGCCCGCGGCCGACATAGCCGCGGAGCCACCCGCTCTGCATGGCGACGGCCATCATGGCTTCGCTGGTCGCCGGCGCGAGCTTTCCCACGAGGCCCGCAAAACTCTCGATGTTTCCCGCCGCGACGACGATTGCGGCCATCAGGCCGAGGAGAGCCCCGATCGCGCGCTTCGGGAGGCGGCGCAGACGCTCGCGCACGCGCACGCGGGCGGAGCGCACGGCTTCCGGTTCGTCCTCCTGGCGGGCCTGTTCGCCTCCGCCGGCGGGCGGCGCGCCAGCCTCGACTTTCGCATCCATGCGGGTGCCATCCCGGCGGTGAGTCTTGGCGCGGCGGTCAGGGAATGTCCATCCGGGAGTGCCGGGGCGGTTTGCGGGCGGCGCCTTGGGTGCTTCCCCCCTCCCAACACTCCCTCGCAAGGGGGGAGCGGGTCAGGCGGCGACGGTCGATCCCAGCATCGAGCCGTCGAAGACGCGCCAGCAGTTCCGGCCGCCGCGCTTGGCAGCGTAGAGCGCCGCGTCCGCCTGGCGGAGCAGGTCCTCGCTGCTCGCGCCCCCTGATGGGACGAAGGAGATTCCGATCGACGCCGATATGGCGACGCGCGCGCGGTCGCCATAGGTCGGCTTCGACAAGCGCCCCACTGCCTTCCGCGCCAGCGCGGTCGCCGCGGCCGGCTGCCGCGCGGAACGCTGGATGATCGCGAACTCGTCGCCGCCCAGCCGGGCGACGCCGTCCCTGTCGCCGACGATGTCCGACAGCGCATTCGCGGCCTGCACGAGGACGTTGTCGCCGGCGGCATGGCCGAGCGCGTCGTTGACGCCCTTGAAGCCGTCGAGGTCGATCAAGAGCAGCGCTCCCGACGCGCCATGCTCCGCCGGCGCGGCGACCAATTCGTCGAGCCGCTTCTTGAACAGCGAGCGGTTCGCCACACCGGTCAGGTAGTCGTGCTCGGCGTTGTGCCGGATCACCGCCTCCGCGCGGCGGAAATCGCTGATGTCGGTGATGCAGCCGATCAGCAGCGGACGCCCCTCGGAGAGCACGATGCGCTTCTTTCTCGTGACGATGGTCCGAACCTCGCCGGCGGCATCCGTGAACGGCTCCTCGTTCACGTTGATTTCGCCATCCCGCAGAACGAGACGATCGTTCTCCACGTAGATTTCGGCCTGGTGGCCCGGAACGAAATCGTGGTCGCCCCTGCCGACGAGCTCGCTGAAGGCTCGCCCCATGAACTCGCACATCGCCTCGTTCACCATGACGAAGCGGCTGTCCTCGTCCTTGACGAATATCGGATGGGGGACCGCATCGAGGATGCCGCGAAGCGCCTCGGCGTCGGACAATCTCGGGTCGGCTTCGGGTACCTTGGCCATGCGCGTCTGCCCGTGGTGGGACTAACGTGCGACCTAACGCGGCTTTCTTCAGCTTGTGCTAATCGGTTCGGCCAACTTGAATCTGTTTTGTGTTTTTTTACACGCCCCAGCGCGTTCAGGACAGCGCGAGAAGATCGGCGCGGAGGCGGGCGGGGCCGGAACGGGCGAGGCGGCGCTCCTCCGCCTTCTGCGCCCGCTTCCACACGGGAAGGGCGGCGGCGAGGAGTTTCTTGCCGGCGGGCGTCAGCGTGAGCAGCCGGCCGCGCTTGTCTTCAGGGTCGACGGCCACCTTCACCAGGCGGCGGCGCTCCAGCGGCTTCAGGTTGGCGGTGAGCGTCGTGCGGTCCATCGCGAGGAGCGCCGCGACCTCCCCCATGCGGGTCGGCGCCGCGCGGTTCAGTGACATCAGCAGCGAGAACTGCCCGCTGGTCAGCCCGACCGGACGCAGCGCCTCGTCATAGCGCCGCGCCAGCGCGCGCGCCGCCCGCCTCACATGCAGACAGTAACAATGGTCGCGCACCGCAAGGGTCGTGGCGTAGGTCAGCATTTTCCGTCTTGCCAACGTCATAATGTTGATATCAACCTATCTCGTCAATGACTAACGTGTCCGACCCTGTCGGGCGCGGCGTGCGAGGGAGTGAAATGCAGGTCCAGCCTTATCTGTTCTTCGACGGGAAGTGCGAGGAAGCGATCGAGTTCTACAAGCGTACGCTCGGCGCCAAGGTGGAGGCGCTGATGCGCTACAAGGAAGCCCCGGAAGCGGCTCCGCCGGGGGTGCTCGCGCCCGGCTGGGACAACAAGGTGATGCACTCGTCGATCAAGATCGGCGACGCCGTCGTGATGGCGTCCGACGGCATGCGTCCGTCCGAGCCAAAATTCCAGGGGTTCTCGCTGACGCTGACGGCTGACAGCGAGGCGGAGGCCGATCGCCTGTTCAAGGTGCTTTCCGACGGCGGCAACGTGCAGATGCCGATCGCCAAGACCTTCTTCGCCAAGCGCTTCGGCATGGTCGCGGACCGCTTCGGCGTGTCGTGGATGGTCGTCACATCCGCCTGAAAATCGCTACAATAGGGACGCTCTCTCCGGAGCGGAGAGCGGGAGGGAATAGATGGCTGAGAAAGTTCTGGTTCTCGTCGGAACGACGCGCGGCGCCTTCATCGCCGAAAGCGACACGAAGCGAAAATCGTGGTCGATGCGCGGGCCGCTCTGCGAGACCTGGCCGCTCAACCACGTGAAGGCCGATCCGGCGACGGGCACGATCTATGGCGGCGGCGGCAACCAATGGTTCGGGCCGGCGGTGTGGAAATCGACCGACCTCGGCGAAACGTGGACGCATTCGAGCGAGGGCCTCGCCTACCCGGAGGGCGAGGAGCCGATCAAGACGGTGTGGAGCGTCGGGCCGGGGAACGGCGCGCTCTATGCCGGCGTGCAGCCCGCCGGGCTATTCAAGAGCACCGATCATGGCGAGACGTGGAGCCATGTCGCCGGCCTACGCGATCATCCGACGCGGCCCGACTGGCATCCGGGGGGCGCGGGCCTCATCCTGCACTCCATCGTGCTCGGACCGAACGGCGGCAAGGACATTTGGGTCGGCATGTCGGCGGTCGGCGTGTTCCACTCGGCCGACGGCGGCAAGACCTGGGAGCCGCGCAACCGCGGCACCCGCAACGACTACATGCCCGACGACCAGAAGTATCCCGAGTTCGGTCAATGCGTGCACTGCGTGGTGATGGCGCCGGGGGAGCCGGGACGCCTCTACCAGCAGAACCATTGCGGCATGTACCGGAGCGACGACGGCGGGCGTAAATGGGAAAGCATCGAAGCGGGGCTTCCCTCGACGTTCGGCTTTCCGGCGGCGACGCATCCGCGCGACCCCGACACGCTCTACCTCCTGCCGCTCAACGGGGATTCTGCGGGCCGCTATCCGCCCGACGGCAAGGCGGCGGTGTGGCGGACGCGCGACGGCGGCAAGAGCTGGAAAGGGCTGCGCAAGGGCCTGCCGCAGGAGAACGCGTTCTTCGGCGTGCTCCGGCAGGCGATGGCGACCGACACGCTCGAACCGGCAGGCATCTATTTCGGCACCAACGGCGGCACGCTCTTCGCGAGCCGCGACGAGGGCGAAGGCTGGGAGCGCATCGCCGAGCACCTGCCGATGATCCTGTCCGTCGAGACGCTGGTGGTCGACGCTTAGAACGAACGCCCGGACAGACTGCGACGACGCTCGGCACTCGTCCTCTCCCCCACGGGAAGAGGTCGGCCGAGCGGAGCGGAGGCCGGGCCTTCGCCCGCCGAAGCGAAACGCCTGCGGCTGCGGCGAAACGAGGCTTCGGCCCGCGCAGGCGGGTGAGGGTGAGGGACACAGTGTTAGCC
>JBOHKB010000219.1:0-6746 GCA_050728815.1 Propylenella sp. | reverse complement strand
CGGCCATCGCAGCGCTCGCCGCGGCGAAGACAGGCCGGCCCGCAAAGCTCCGGCTCGACCGCGACGACGACATGGAGCTGACCGGCAAGCGCCACGACTTCCGCATCGACTACGACGTGGGTTTCGGCGAGGACGGCGTGATCCGTGGCGTGCGCTTCGACCAGGCGGCGCGCTGCGGCTATTCCGCCGACCTTTCCATGGGCATCGCCGACCGCGCGATGTTCCACGCCGACAACGCCTACGCGCTCCACAACGCGATCGTGGATTCGCGTCGCATGAAGACGCACACCGTTTCGAACACCGCCTTCCGCGGCTTTGGCGGCCCGCAGGGCATGATCGCGATCGAGCGCGCGATCGACGAAATTGCGTTTGCGCTCGGTCGCGATCCGCTCGACATGCGCCGCGCGAATTTCTATCCGGCGGAGGGCGGCGGCCTCACGCCCTACCATATGGAGGTGACGGACTGCGTCATCCAGGAGATCGTGGATGAGCTGGAGGTGTCCTCGGACTACCGGGCGCGGCGAAAAGCGATCCGCGCCTTCAACGCGACGAGCCCGATCCTGAAGAAGGGGATCGCGCTGACGCCGGTAAAGTTCGGCATCTCGTTTACCGCCACACACCTGAACCAGGCGGGCGCTCTGGTGCACGTTTACAAGGACGGCTCGGTGCACCTGAACCACGGCGGAACGGAGATGGGGCAGGGGCTGTTCATCAAGGTGGCGCAGGTGGTGGCGGAAGAATTCCAGATCGACCTCGAGCGCGTGAAGATCACCGCGACGACGACCGGCAAGGTGCCGAATACGTCGCCGACCGCAGCCTCCTCCGGTTCCGACATCAACGGCATGGCTGCGCGCAATGCCGCGCGCACGATCAAGAACAGGCTGACCGCGTTCGCCGCGCAAAAATACAAGGTGCCGGAGGAGCAGGTGGTATTCCTGCCGAACCGCGTGCGCATCGGCAACGAAGAGGTCCGCTTCGACGATCTCGTCGCGGAGGCCTATCTCGGGCGGGTATCGCTTTCCTCGACCGGCTTCTACCGCACGCCCGACATTTTTTACGACCGCGAGCAGGCGCGCGGCACGCCCTTTTTCTACTTCGCCTACGGGGCGGCGGTGAGCGAAGTCGCGATTGACACGCTGACCGGCGAGAACCGCGTGCTCCGCGTCGACATCCTTCACGACGTCGGGCGCTCGCTCAATCCGGCGGTCGACATGGGTCAGATCGAAGGCGGGTTCATCCAGGGGCTCGGCTGGCTCACGACCGAAGAACTGTGGTGGAACGAAGAGGGCCGGCTGATGACGCACGCGCCTTCCACCTACAAGATTCCGACCGCCAACGACCGCCCGGACGACATGCGCATCAGCATCTGGGAGAAGGGGGTGAACCGCTCGGAGACGATCTACCGCTCGAAGGCGGTGGGCGAGCCGCCGCTGATGCTGGCGCTTTCGGCTTTCTCGGCGCTGGTCGATGCGGTCGCGGCGGCCGGCGACTACCGCGCCTTCCCGCATCTCGACACGCCGGCGACGCCGGAGCGCATTCTCTTTGCGGTGGAGGACGTGCGGGCGAGGGCGGAGGCGGGGGGGCGCTGATGCGTGCGTGGCTTCACCCGGCGGTGGAAGCGCTTTCGCGCGGCGAAGCGGCGATGCTGGTGCATGTCGCGGAGCTGAAAGGCTCCGGCCCGCGCGAGCCCGGGGCACAGATGCTTGTCTTCGAGAACGCGATTGCCGGCACGATCGGCGGCGGCGAGCTGGAGCATACGGCGATGCTTCGCGCGCGCGAATCGCTTTATTCAGGTCGCGCCGATCTCCAACGCTACGCGCTAGGGCCGGAGCTCAACCAGTGCTGCGGCGGATCGGTGACGCTCGCGTTCGAACCGTTCGCGCCGGCCAATCTCGCTTGGCTCAAGAAGCTGATGCGATCGGCGGAGGAGCCCGAGCCCGTGTTCCGCACGCTGCGGATCGACGCTGGCGGTGGGCTGAGACGCGACTGGGTTTTGGGAGGTGAGGGGCCGGACTTCGCTGCGAGGTTGGAAGGGCGGACGGCGGAAATCCGCGAGCGAGTGAACCCGCCGGCGCAGGCGCTATGGCTGTTCGGTGCCGGGCATGTCGGGGGCGCGCTGGTGCCTGCCCTTCGTCCCCTCGGCTTCGCCATCACCTGGATCGACGGCCGCGCCGGGCAGTTCCCGGAGCCTCCGCTTACTGGCGTGACGCAGCTCGCCCTCGCAATGCCGGAGCTTGCCGTCGACGAAGCGCCGGCCGATGCGATCTTCCTCGTGATGACCCACAGCCATCCACTCGACGAAGCGGTATGCGAAGCGGTGCTCAGGCGCGACGACTTCGCGTATCTCGGGCTGATCGGCTCGGAGACGAAGCGCGCGCGCTTCGTGAAGCGGCTCCGCGCGGCCGGTGTTCCCTCCAAGAAACTCGAGCGGCTGACCTGCCCGATCGGCCTTCCCGGCATCGACAGCAAGGAGCCGGCGGCGATCGCCGCCTCTGTCGCGGCCGATCTCCTGATCCGCCGCGAGAAGGGGCTGCTTGCCATCGCGGACGCCGCGCTCCATGCACGCTGACGTGCGCCGCGAATTCATGCGCCATGCGGTCCGGCTTTCGGCCGAGCGCATGCGGCAGGGTTTGGGAGGACCATTCGGCGCGATCATCGTCAAGGACGGCGAGGTGATCGCCGAGGGCTGGAACAAGGTGACCTCGGAGAACGATCCGACCGCGCACGCGGAAGTCACCGCCATCCGCGCCGCTTGCGAAAAGCTTGGCACGTTCTCGCTTGCGGGCTGCGAGATTTACACCAGCTGCGAGCCGTGTCCGATGTGCCTCGCGGCGATCTACTGGGCGCGCATCGACCGCATCTATTTCGCCAATACGCGCGCGGACGCGGCGGCGATCGGCTTCGACGACGAGCACATTTATGGCGAGGTGTCGAAGCCTACCGAGCACCGCGTGATCCCTACCGTCAAGCTTGCAATGCCGGAGGCCGAGGCCGTGTTCGCCGAGTGGCAGGCCAAGCCGGATAAGGTGCGGTATTAGGGATTTGGGATTTGGGATTGGAGACTGGGGATTGGGGACTGGAGTGGGCAACCTGCGTGGGCTCTTCAATCAACTCTCATCGCGATCTGGAAGTCTGGCAGAGGGGTATGGATTTCGCGACCGAGGTCTACCGGTTGACGAAGTTCATGCCCAGGGCAGAGGAATATCGCCTCATCGGTCAGATCCTGCGGGCGGCTGCATCAGTTCCCGCAAATATTGCCGAAGGCAACGCCCGGGGAAGCCGAAAGGAGTACGCGCAGCACGTGAGCATCGCGCGTGGCTCTCTCGCCGAGGCCGAGACTTTCCTCGTCCTTGCTATTCGCACCGGCCTGTTGCCGGCCGAGGAAGCCGCCTCAGCGCTGGCGCTCGCAGATCGGCTAGGGCGACAGCTGAATGTCCTGCGGCGACGCCTGACAATCTCTTCGGAATCGTGAGCGCGACGCACCTAGTCGAGCGCGTTCCAATCCCAAGTCCCCAATCCCCAATCCCCCAATGACCGCTGCGATCCTCGACTGGCTGAACGCCGTGCTGCGCTGGGCGCACATCATGGCCGGCATCGCCTGGATCGGCACGTCGTTCTTCTTCATCTGGCTCGAGGCGAACCTGAAGAAGCGCGAAGGCCAAGCGCCCGGCATCGCCGGCGAAACCTGGATGGTGCATGGCGGCGGTTTCTATCTTGCCGAAAAATATGCGGTCGCGCCGGAGCGGCTTCCGGACGAGCTGCACTGGTTCAAATACGAAGCCTACTTCACCTGGATCACCGGCTTCCTGCTCCTCGTCGTGATCTACTATTTCGGCGCGGAGGCCTTTCTGATCGACCGCGACAAGGTTCCGCTGAGCCCGGCGTGGGCGAGCGTGCTCTCGGCCGGGTCGCTCGCCGCCGCTTGGTTCATCTACAACGCGATGATCAAATCGCCGCTCGGGGAAAAGACCGGGTGGCTCGCCTTCTGGCTCTTCGTCGAGATCGCCGCCTTCACGTTCTTCTACCACGGCGTCTTCTCCGACCGCGCGGCTTTCCTCCATGTCGGCGCGATGATCGGAACGATCATGGCGGCGAGCGTCTTTCTCGTCATCATTCCGAACCAGAAGAAGGTCGTGGCGGACCTCCTGGCCGGCCGCAAGCCAGACCCTGCGCTTGGCCGCGAGGCTGGCCAGCGCTCGCTCCACAACAACTACCTGACGCTGCCGGTCATCTTCTTCATGATCGCAAGCCACTATCCGGCGATGTTCGGGCATCCGTGGAGCCCTTTCATCGCGCTCGGCATCGTGGTGGCCGGCGCTCTGGTCCGGCATTTCTTCAACGTCACCAACCATGGCGTCGTCACCTGGACGGCGGTCGCCTCGATCCCCGCGGCGATCGTCGTGGTGATCGTGCTCATCGCCGTCACCGCCTACCGGCCCGACCAGGGGGCGGGATTGGGAGATGTCGGCTTTACGGACGTCCAGCCGATCATCGCTAAGCACTGCGTCGCCTGCCATTCCGCGACGCCGACCCACGACGGAATCACCGAAGCGCCGAAGGGTGTCGCCTTCGACACGCCGGAGGAAATCCGACTGCACGCGGAAACGATCAAGAAGCAGACGGTGCTCTCCGACATCATGCCGCTCGGCAACGAGACGGGCATGACGGAGCGCGAGCGGCGGATGCTCGGCGCGTGGATCGATAGAGGGGCGCGCGTACCATGAAAAATAATGTAGCAAGCGGCGCCCTCATAACTGCGAGGAGCTGAAGATGTCGCTAATTCACAATGAGCGGCGGAAGCTCACTGCGAACGCTCTCAATGGCGTGGCTATCGCGACCATGACCGCCGGCCTGATCGCCCCGCTGGTGGCGGTCAGCTACGGAATATCGGGCGCGCGCGGCGGCGTCTATTTTGCAGTAACGGGTACAATTTGGTTTTTCACCGCTGTCGCCCTACATTGGATTGCGAGGCGCCTGCTTGGAGGACTTAAGGAATGACCTTCCTCGAAGCTTACGTGATGTTTGGGATCCCCCTCATGCTCCTCGCGCTCGGCGGCGCAGCGCTGCTTTGGTACCGCTGGGAGGACCACAAGGAGAGGGAGCGCGAGCAACGCACGCCCGGAGAATAGAGCGGGCCGGCGTGGTGCGCGGCTTAGCGGCTTAAGAGAGTCGATTGATTAGGTTCTCCAGGTATTCCTGCCTGCCGCTCTTCGGCTGCGGTTCGAGCTTCTGGTCGGCGACATGTTTCGCCAAGTCGTCGAGGCTCTTCTTGCCGGCGAGGATATCCTTCCCGAGCGCGCCGTTCCAGCCGGCATAGCGCTCGTCGACGAGTTTCTGCAGCGCCCCGTCCTCGATGATCGCGGCGGCGTTGAGCAGCGCCTTGGCGGTCGCATCCATCGAGCCGACATGCGCATGGAGCAGGTCGTCGGGCTCGATCGACTGGCGCCGAATCTTTGCGTCGAAATTCATGCCGCCGGTGGTGAAACCGCCGGCGCGGAGAATTTCGATCATCATCAGCGTCAGGTCCGGCACGTTCATCGCGAACTGGTCGGTGTCCCATCCCAGAAGGTCGTCGCCGCGGTTCAAATCGAGCGAGCCGAAGATGCCGAGCGCGGCGGCAAGCTGGATCTCGTGCTGGAACGTGTGCCCGGCGAGGATCGCGTGGTTCTGCTCGATGTTGATCTTCACCCGCTTTTCGAGATCGTAGGCCTTCAGCATCCCGTAGATCGTGCCGACGTCGAAATCGTACTGGTGTTTTGTAGGCTCCTTCGGCTTCGGCTCGATCAGGATCGTGCCTTTGAAGCCGATCTTCTCCTTGTGCTCGACGACCATCGTCAGGAAGCGGCCGAGCTGCGCCAGCTCGCGCTTCATGTCGGTATTCAAGAGCGTTTCGTAGCCCTCGCGCCCGCCCCACAGCACGTAGTTCGCGCCGCCTAGCTCGTGCGTGACGTCGAGCGCGTTCTTTACCTGCGCCGCGGCATAGACGAAGACATCCGGGTCGGGGTTGGTGGCGGCGCCGGCCATGAAACGGCGGTTGGAGAAGAGGTTCGCGGTGCCCCAGAGGAGCCGCACCTTCGCCTTCTCCATCTTCTTCGCAAAAATGTCGGCGATCGCGCGCACATTCCTGTTCGACTCGGCGAGCGTCGCGCCCTCCGGCGCGATGTCGCGGTCATGGAACGTGAAGAAGGGGACGCCCAGAAGCTCGAACATCTCGAAGGCGACGTCCGCCTTGAGCTTCGCCTTCTCCATGCTGTCGCCGAACCAGGAGCGGAGAAACGTCTGTCCGCCGAAGGGATCGTTGCCGGGCCAGGTGAAGGAGTGCCAGTAGCAGACGGCGAAGCGGAAATGATCCTCCATCCGCTTGCCGAGCACCTTGCGGTCCGGATCGTAGACGCGGAAGGCGAGGGGAGTTCGCCTCTCCGGTCCTTCGAAGCGGATCGGTCGAGTGTCGCCGAAGAACCCGGTGGTCATGGCGAAAGCGCTTCCCTGAGGGCGGGGTAGAGCGCGCGGTAGCGCTCGAAGCGGGTTTGCATCGCGTCCACGCGCGCCCGGACGGGCGCCAACGTCTCGCGGATCGCCGGGGCGCGGCAGATTTCTGCCGGGTCGGCGTTCTCGGCGGCGATGAGGCCGAGCCGCGCCGCTCCGAAGGCGGCGCCGAAATCGCCTGCGGCGGGAATGTCGATGGCGATGTCGAGGGCGTCGGCAATGATCTGCAGCCAGCCGCGCGACCGCGCGCCGCCGCCGAT
>JBOHKB010000218.1:0-12060 GCA_050728815.1 Propylenella sp. | reverse complement strand
GGCGAAGCTCTACGCCGACGGCAGTCGGCCGTGGCACGACCTCGCAAGGGCGGCCGCCGCCTACCGCGAGGCCGCCGATGCCGGCGACATCTGGTCGAAGATCTCGCTCGCGCGCTTATTCGCGGCTGGCAGGGGCGTACGAGCCAACTTCGACGGTGCAATTGCGCTTCTGGACGAAGTCATTGCAGTCGATCCGAACAGCGAAACCGCTGCGGATGTATGGCGTCTGAAGGGTGACCTCTACCGCGGAGCGAAGCTGCGGCAACGCGACCCCGTCAAGGCGGCTGAGGCTTACCAAAAAGCCGCTGACCTCGGCGAAACCTGGTCACTCGTATATCTCGCCGAAATGCTTACGACCGGCGACGGCATCCCGGTCGACCGCGAACGCGCAAGGAACCTGCTCGTGAAAGCGGCGGCGCGTAGCAGCGAAAGTCAGGGCGAGGCATTGGCTGCGCTCGGCGACTTCTACAGGGTTGCCGATCAGCCGACATACGATCTGGACGTTGCGCTCGGTTACTATCGGACCGCGGCGGGTGCCGGCGTCGGCAAGGCCCACCTTGCCGTGGTCGAAATCACGAGCGACGCCGTTCAAACCCCGGAAGACCTGGTTGCGATGCGAAAGCACCTGAAGGCGGCCGCGAATTCGCTGGGCGCCGATTTGGTGGGAAAGGCCATGTTCAAACTGAGTCCGCCCCTATTCTATTCGCTTGTGCAGGAGATGCTCACCGAAGCGGGCTATAGTCCGGGTACGTTGGACGGGGTTTACGGGCGCCAGACCAGGCAGGCCGCGCGAGCATTCTGCGCCAGCGAAAGAATCGCCAGCTGCGGCGGGGATTTCGTTACTCTCAGCTTGCTCAAAGGCCTGCTTGAGACGGGTGGCTAGACTCGTGACGTGACACGGACTGCGACCAAACGCCCATATCCGGTTGAGTTTTTGCCGTGATGTCTCGCTCGATCCGCCGCCTATCCGGATAGTCAGATGACCGCGCCCTTCTCATGGAGGCGGGCGGCTCTCGACTGGGCCTTCAGGTCAGCCGAGGCGACTCGCCTGATGCCGATGCTCCGCCGGGCAATTGCGGGGCGAGGCGCGATCCTCATGTTCCACGAGATACACGCCGATCCTGCCACGCAGCTGATGACGGGCACAGCCGCTGCGTTTCTCGACCATGCACTTGGCTGGCTCAAGCGGCACGGTTGGGAGCTCGTCTCTTTGGATGAAGGCCTCCAGCGACTCGCGCAGGACGATCACACGAGGAGGTTTGCTGTCGTCACCTTTGACGACGGGTATCGCGACATTCTCGACATGGCGCTCCCCATTCTCGAGTCTCACTCGGCTCCGTTTACCATCTATGTCCCCACAGCCTCGCTGACGCGGACGCTGTTCTCGTGGTGGCTCGGCCTTCGCGCTTTGATTCTTGCGAATGATGCCGTCGAAATTGAAGCAATGGGTCGGCGATTAAGTTGCCGCACGCTCGAGGAGAAGACTTCGGCGTTCGGAGAAGTGCAGCACTGGATACGCGAAGACTTCAGCCGTGCCTCGGTTCTGAAGACCACGTTCCGGTCCGCCGGCATTTCTCTTCCTGCGATCAACGACGGGCTTTTTCTCGGCGAGACGGAACTGATGACGCTTTCGCGCCATCCACTTTCGACAATCGGTGCGCACACCCAGACCCACGCGGTCCTTTCGTCGCTCGATGAGGGCGAAGTGCGTCGTGAACTGAACGACAACCGCGCCTATCTCGAAGGCCTGCTCCAGATGCCGGTGACGCACCTCGCCTATCCCTACGGAAGCGCTAGCGCTTGTAGCGAACGCGAAGCGCGGGAAGCCCGCGCGCTCGACTTCAGGAGCGCCGCGACCACACGCTTCGAGCGGCTGTCGGGAACGGCACAGCTTTGGCTTCTACCGCGCGTGGCTGTGACGGCCGGCCACACGCCGACCCGCTTCGCCGCCCAGATGAACGGGATTCTGTTCGGGAGACCCGCTCGCTGGCTCGGCCAAGCGCCGTCCTGAGGCCGCCGGGTTCAAACCGCTTCTGCAGGCGACGGGCTCTCGTCGATCGCAGCGCCCGCTGAATCAAACAGACTGTCCTTTCCCAGGACTCCCACTGTCCTCGTTGGCGCCCATCTGACCAGATTCCACACGAAACGCGCTTCTACCGGCGAGTTCGCCGATGCGGCAAACCGGAGGAGGTGGAACGCGCATCTGATGTATGATCCTTGCTGCTTGAAGTGTATGGCGCGCGAAAGATGAAAGGCCGCCATGTTGGATCGCCTGTTTGCCCGGTCGGCCGAGAAGTGCTTGGCGGCGAACCGAAGGCAGCCGCGCGTCAGATTGATATCGTCGCGCGTAGCCTGACTGGCGTGCAGCCTCACCATTGCGAGAACGCCCGGCTCAAACAGGAACTCCGTGTGCCGGGCGCACCGATACCAGAAATCCCAGTCCTCGGCCCAGCGGAGCGACGTGTCGAAACGCCCGACGCGCTCCAGAAGCCGCCTCCGGAAAAGCGGTGCCATTATTCCGAACCAGTTCCGGTAGACAAGGATTCCAGGGAATGGAACCGGCGGGGGCCCGCGAAACGACTCAAGAACGGTCCCGTCCGCATCCTTGAATCGCCAGAAATCTGAGTAGACCAGGTCCACGTCGGGCCTAGCGTGAAGAGCGTTCATCTGCCGGCGGATCTTATCCGGCATGATCCAGTCGTCGGCATCGAGAAAACAGATGAACTCGCCCCTCGCGTGATCAAGGCCGGCGTTTCGCGCCGCGGAAGGTCCTTCGTTCTGCATGCGGACCGTTCGAACACGCGGATCGTCCCGTGCAATGGACTCCGCCAGCGCGACTGAGCCATCGGTCGAACCGTCGTCGACCACCACGACCTCGATTGCCCGATAGGTCTGCGACAGTACGCTGTCGATAGCTTCGCGCAGATAGGCAGCCCGGTTGTGAACCGGAATGATGACGCTCACGAGAGGTTCGACGGGCACTAGAGTTCGACCCTCCCAAGCGCCCGCCGCACACGTCCCCAGGCCGAGCCGATGCCGACCAGCCAGTGGATCGAAAGCAGCATGAAGCCGGCTGCGACCGCCAATCCAGCCAGGTAGAGAGGGGCGTCAAACTCCACCTGCGACCCCGCGTACGCGAGAACCAATGTCATCGCCGCACCCGTCAGGAGCAGGCCTACATTCTGACCGCTGACAGCGAAACCAAGGTGGTTGAAGTAGAGCCACGTGAGCACGAGGTGAATCGCGGTTGCAATCGCGTAGCCGATCGCAACGCCGTCAATCCCGAAGATCGGCAGCAGCCCGAGCGCGGCAAGCAGCCGTACGCCGAAAAACACGAAATCCAGCATCAGCCAAGCCGCCATCCTGTTCTGCGCCAGCAGTGGCGAGCCCATGGTCCAGATGGCGACGTGAAGGAACTCCGCCGACACTAGGTACGGAAACAGGCTCTGGGCCGGCAGGAAGTCAGCTGAATAGAAGAGATGAATAGCGGGCCCGGAGAACAGGCCGAGCATGGCGAACCCAGCGGCAGCAATAGGCAGCACCACCGACAAGAGTTGGTTCGACACTTCGGTCACGTTGGCTCGGGACGGGTCGCGGCTCAGCGTGGCGATCGCGTAGCCACCTATGCTGCTGAGTACGACCACGCCGAATTGATTGAGAACGGCGATGGCCGCCTGATAGTGGCCATTTTCGGCGGCGCCCAGCGCGTTCATCAGGGATGACCGTACGACCAGGTTCGACAGCTGATCCGCCGCCCCGTCTATGAGCGACACAATGCCAAGCGCAAGAGTGGCGGCGGCGCCACGGCTGTCAAACGAGATGCCGTACGGGCGGAAGCCGATTCGTCTGCACCGAATGTCAAGCGCCGCCAGAACGAAGGCGGTCAACATGAGGAGCTGCACCGCCGCTCCCACGATGCCCCAGTACCACACGATCGGGATCGACACCGCGGTTCCCAACAGAAGCGCAAGGCTGCGTCCCGAAGTCAGCCCGTTTATATCCTGTACGGCGGTCAGAAACGCCACGCGATGGGTGACTGCGGCGTTGATCGGGATGAACAATGCAACGACCAGGACGGCGGTCAGGGCTGTCGGCGTCACGCCGATACCAAAGATGCCGAGCACCTCCGGTCGCGTGATCAGGATCGGCGCGGCAACGCCGATGCAAGCCGCGCTAATGAACAGGTTCACGGCGTTGGAGAGATCAAGCAGCCGTTGCCGTTCAGCGTGGTCCTTGGCTGCGGCGACGTTGCGGCTGAGGCTGATTCCGAGGCCAAATGTGGCGATGGTGCTCGCCGAGAGCGCCAGCAGCACCACCTGGCTGAACTCTCCGTAGCCCTCGGCTCCCAGTTTGACCGCGAGCACTTTGGTTCGCACAATCGCGGTCAGGGCGATGACCATCTGCATGCCGCCAAGCCGGGCGAGATTGACGAAAATGGCCCACATCGTCGCTCACCCGTTCAACCGCTCCCCGGAGGCGGCGTCAAAGCTTCATGCGATCAGGCCGCTGAAGGCGGGCGCGCACCCCAGGAACACAGCAGTCTCGGCTGCGGCTTATTGCGTTTCGCGGTTGCAGTGCAACGACAAACGTTGTTGAGGGTTGGTGCCGGCGCTCCGCGATTGCGATCGGACCGCGCCTACGGGCAAGGACGTGCTGCTGAGGAATCCGTTCGGTGGCGCGGAACAAGAGGGCCATGGGCCGTGGAACCGCGCGACATGCTCAAGCGCACCTATCGCACCGTGATGCCGATGCTGCCGGCCACAACCCAGCAAAGGCTCGTCGACTTGAAGGAGCGTTGGGGCAAACGCCTGCCCGTGCCTTGGGTGCGTTTTGGGAGCCTTCGGCGCCAAACCCCGATCGGCGCAACCCCCGATAGCCGCGGGACCGCAATCGACCGCTACTACATCGAAGATTTCATGGCCCGCAATGCGGGCGATATCCGTGGACGCGTTCTCGAATGCCTGAACCGAAGCTACACCGAGCGTTTCGGCGGCGCGAGGGTTTCGCGGAGCGACGTACTGAATGTTGAAGCTGGCAATCCGCTATCGACGTTTGTCGGCGATCTCGCCGGTGCGAACAATTTGCCGAGCGAAAGCTTCGACTGCGTCATCCTCACCCAGGTGCTTCAGCTGATCTATGATCTGAGAACCGCCATCGCCACTGTCGACCGAATACTCAAGCCAGGCGGCGTGGTCCTTGCGACGATGCCGGGCCTGACTCCGGTGAACGTTTACCAATGGCCTTGGATGTGGATGATGACGCCTAACTCCGCGAGGCGCCTGTTTCAGGAGTATTTCCCCGCCGACGCGGTAACGGCCGAAAGCCGCGGCAACGTGCTCGCGGCAATCTCGTTCCTGCATGGGATAAGCCTCGAAGAACTGGGTCACGCCGCGCTCGCGCGGAACGACCCGTCCTACCCCGTCACTGTCGCCATTCGCGCCGTAAAACCGGACGCGGTGGGTACCTGAGCCGTGCGCGTCCCGGAACAGGATGCCCCGCGCCAAAGGGACGGCTTCCGTCAGACCTTGCGCCAAACCCAGACGTTGCTCGGCGACTGCACCGAGCGAATGCGCACGCCGGCCCGGTTCCAGCCGCGTATGCTGTCGGTTAGATTGTCCAGCACGACGTCCCCGTTGTCGGTTCTGACGATGAGGACCGCGTGGGGTTCGCCCGACTGCGTGACCGCGGTCGCCATGAGGAGCGCGCTGGACGGCCAGCCAGCGCGCATGAGGCGCATCTTCTTCGTCAGCGCGAAGTCCTCGCAATCGCCCGCCTGGCCGCCTACCGTCCAACGATCCGCCTGGTCGTGGACGGCGCGCATCCCACGGTTCACGGCGGAATTCGTGTTCACCAGCTGTGCGGCGAGCGCGGCCGAGAGAACGACCGCCCCGTTCCTGGTCGTCGCTACTCCACGGGCCCCGACCATCTTGCAGACCGAGTGGCCATTTCGGCAGAGCTCGAAATATCCCTTCGGCATGCCAGCCTGCTTTCCTGCTCCGAGGGCACGCGCCCCTTCGATTTGCAGCAAGGAAGGCATCCGGAAGAGCGGAGCGGCCGTCAACGGCGGCGCCTCTGCCAAGATCAAAGCCGCTGCTATCGCCGCGCTCAACAATAGACGCATGACACGCTCCTGTATTTTTTTGGAGCGTGTCTCACATTCGGTTACAAATACCTTTCCGAGGGTCGACGATGCTGCCGGAAACAGCCTCCGATCTGCGTATTCTTGCCGGCACGATTAAGACATCGTTACGACCTCTCTTGCCTCTCGTCCTCAAGCTGGGGTGGCCCGAGGTGGGAAGCATGGCTTCAACGGAGGCTTCCATCGGCGAACGAAGTTATTGAACCTATTCGTGCGCAGGACCTCGTGGCCTACGCGCGCTCCGTCATGCCGCGCGAACTGACGCCTGAGCAGCGGCGCGAGTTCTTCCTCGAGTGATCCAAGACCCTCTTAGACAGCGTGCCTTCGAGAAATGTGCTCTAGTACCCAGCGCACCGTCTCTGAGTCCGGGGTTTCCTCGCTCGCTGCACAATCGGCCCGGCGGCGGTCGCTAAGCGACCGGAGAATCTCGGCCTGTCGAAGCCCCGTGACCGATCCGTAGCTGATGAACGTCGTGAGCACCTTTTCGTGCGCAAGATTTTGGCTCCAGGCTTTGAACTCTTCAGGCGTTCGGCAGATGCGCTCGCCAAGTTCCGCCAGCGTTTTCCGGAAGCTGTGTGGGTTGAAGTACGGGAGGCCGGCGCCTTCAAACGCGGCGCGGAAGATTCGTCGGATCGCCTGGGCGTTGCGCCATGCCTTGCGGCTTAGCCCCGCCACCTGAAACAGTCCGCTGTCGCCTATCGCGACTGCCGCGGCGGGGAACATCGGATCGTCAGGCCCGAACATCTTCTCGCGCGTCAAATACGAGATCCAGTCGGCAACAATCTGCTCCACGTCCTTGCCTACCGGAAAGAACCAACTCGTAAAGGTCTTGCGGTTCTTTGTGCGGACGTGGCGCGCGTCCTGGAAGACGCTGCGCTTTTCCACGTCGACATGACGGATCAGGACTGAGGCTATGGCGTCGTCCCGCATCCCGGTCAGAAGTGCGAATGCGATCAGCGCTCGGTCGCGCCTCTCGATCTCCGTGCTGACCGGCATGACCTCCAGAACATGCCTGATTTGCGAGATAGATGGTGCGGGTCGTTCACGTGTGGCGCGTGCTATGTGACCGTCCCGAGCCGAGGGGTTGAAATATTCGGCGTCGGAATGGCTGATCCGCGATCTATAGCCGGGCTGATCTGCCAGCCAGCAAAAGAAGGCCTTCACCGCAATCAGCCGTGAATGAATGGTTGCGCGCGCCAGGGGTCTCCCGGCGGTTCCCATCTGTCCTTCCAAGGTCCGTTTGAACTGTTTCGCCTGCTCGATATGAAACCCGCGAAAATTCCGGTAGCCGGTCGCAGCCTCGTAGGCCGCAATGGCTGCGGCAGCGTGATCGAGGCTTGCCTCCGACAGCCGCTTAGCCTCACAAAGCCAAGTCAGGTAGCGGCGCTTGATTCGCTCGTTCTCGGGATGATGCTTTTTTGCCATCACGTTAGTCCGCTTGCAGGTGATCATTCAGGCAGGGTTGGGATCGCTTCACTAAGTGTCGCGGCGCCTGCACGATCGACACGTCCAGAATTGCCTCCCACGCTGAGAGCTGACTGAGCGGTACGCGCCGGTGCATCAAGGTCCCACACGCCTCACAAATCGCCCGCAGATTCCCGCCGAAGGCATTCAACTGCACAAACTCAACCATTGCGCCCGCAGGGCGGCACGGCACTCGACACCTGACACAGTAGAGTTCGCCTGGACCGCAACGCCGCTTCGGCCTGACACGCATTCTTCCGAACTCGATCAGGTCGCCACCCAGGATAAGGATGGGTTTTCGGTCCTGCAGCGCCGGCAAGCCCCTCTCTTTGATCCAGCGGCGGACGGTGATTCTGGTCTTCCCAAGCGCGCGGGCCGCTTCTTCAACCGTGTAGTTGCGATGGGTCTTTATCCCCCGCCAATTTGGCCGGCGGCGTTTCACCATCGGTCAACGCGATCCGGTTTCGAGCAGCGCGAGGATCTCCTCCGCCCGCCATACCGTAATGCGCGGCCCGAGCTTCAACGGCTTCGGGAATCGCCCGTCCTTTACCCCTGCCCACCAGGTGGATCTGCTCACCGGGATTGGGCCGGCGGGATGCAAAATTGAAGAGAGCCGCACGAAACCGGTGCGCGGGAAAGCGTTCGTTTTGTCCGTCATCATTCGCCCTCATTCAATGGAACGCAGGGCGAACTTGCCAAGTTTGGTGGGGGCGTTGGCCGAAATCGGTTCAGGCCAGACCGAATTCGGTCTTCTCGTGGATTATTCGGTTTCGCGAGGCGGCGCCATTCCTGCCGCCTCGGTGAGATACTTGCGGATCGTGTCGTCGGAAACTGTCAGCCCGACTTGTTCCAGGTCGCCGGAAATCTCTGCCGCTGTTCCGATCCGGGAAGCGTGCGGATCGTGTTTATAGCAAGCGACTGCCACACCCAGTATGATCTTCAACAGTGTATTCCGTTCCCGCGTGCTCAGCTCTCTCGCGTTTGCTTGGCGGCCGTTGCGCCTCAAGCTGCGCCTCCAGTTCCGCGGCGCGCCTCAATGCGTCCTCTCCGATCGACTTGTTACTCTGCGCGATCTTCAGCATCTCGTCGTACTTCGTCTTCCAGTCCGCGACCTGCACTCCCCGCGCCTCGACCACCTCGACCAATTTTGGATCCAGTTCGATCCCAGTCCGCTTCGCCCAGGCAAGGAAGAAGCCTGGAAGCGCCGGATCATACAGCTGCCCAATGCCTTTTGCCCGAAGGATCAGGTCGCGCTGCCGCTCGTATTTCCGGGCAAACGCCGATATAGTTGTGGTGGTCCTGAGTTTCTCCCAAGTTACGTGATGCGGATCACGCCCCAGCGTCAGGGCCGTTGCCTCGTCAAGTGTCCAGATCGCCGCCTTGCTCCAAAAGTCGTACTCCGTTCGCACATAAGGCTGATTCCAGCTTCTCGCTGCTTCCTCTGCCTCACTCTTCTCCCGGCTCTCCTCAACCTCATTCGCACGCTCGACGTTGTAGAGAGACTGGAGCTCCGAGGGCGCTATCGCCTCGAGCTTCGCTCTGAACGCGAGTCCAGCCTTCAGACTCGGGGGCTGCGACGTCTGATCCGCGAATTTCCGCAACTGCCGGGAAAGCGGAACAACCGCTAAACCTGGACACCTTCGGCGCATCAGATACTCGACCATGACTCCGCGGTCGGCGGCGCTCGGCGTCTGGACTTGATTCGACATACCCGGACTATAGCAGACCAAGAACCGTCAGCGGAGAGGCTGCCTTTTTCCGAAAACCGCGGCCTAGCCGTCTCACCATTCGCGACTTTCGGCCTAATTCCAAGAGGCACCGCCGCGACAGCGCAAATCGCACGGCCTGGCGCACGTGCGCTGGCCACTCAGTCAACCCTATCCAAAACCGACTCCGGCCGGGGCTTCTCCCTGAGTTCATCCAAATAGTCCGCCCACACCTGCATCAGCTCGACCCGCTCCGGCCAATACTCGACTGCAGAGGTGTAAGCGCGTCGCACTGCGTTCGCCTCCTGGTGCGCCAAGGCGCGCTCGATCACGTCAGGGTGCCACCGGCACATCTCGTTCAGGCGCGTAGCGGCCATCGACCGGAAGCCGTGCGAAGTCATCTGGTCGGTGCCGTAGCCGAGGCGGCGGAGGGCTGCATTGAGTGTATTCTCGGAGAGGCAGCGTTGGCGGGAGCGAATGCTGGGGAAAACCAGCACGCCGTCGCCGGTGATGTGGTCGAGCTTGCGGAGGATGGCGAGCGACTGATGGCTCAGCGGTATCCGGTGCGGGCGACGCATCTTCATGCGTGCAGCGGGGACCGTCCAGACGGCCGAGTCGAGGTTAAATTCGCGCCACTCTGCCGCCCGCAACTCACCAGGCCGGCAGAACACGAATGGGAGGAGCTTCAGTGCGGCCTCCACTTGCGGCGCTCCGCGATAGCCATCGATCGCTCGCATCAACTCACCGATCGCGCGGGGCTCAGTAATCGCGGCGTGGTGCTTCACTTTGGGTGAGATCAGCGCCCCGCGAAGCGGTTGGGTAGGATCGTTCTCGGCGCGACCGGTCGCTACCGCGTAGCGACACACAGCGCCGATCGTGGCGCGGGCGCGCTGGGCCGTTTCGTGTCTACCCCTGGCTTCTATGCGCCTGACGGCCGCCAAGACCCCCTGCGCGGTCAACTCTGCAATTGGACGGTCGCCGAGATCGTCATCGACGAGGCTGAGAAGCCACTTCTTCTTAGACAGCGTGACGGGCGCTCGGCCTTCCCGTTCAAGCTTGGCGAGCCATTCGTCGGCGACAGCACGGAAGGTCGTCGCGGCGGAGATTTTCGCGGCAGCCTTTTGACGCTTCCGTTCAGCGCCTGGGTCGATGCCTCCCGCTAGCAGCGCCTTCGCTTCATCGCGTCGCTTTCTCGCCGCCGCCAGCGACGCGACGGGATAGGAGCCGAGCGCAAGCGTCTTCTGTTTGCCGTCGTAGCGGTAGGCCAAGCGCCAGAGCCGCGAGCCGCTCGGCTGCACAAGCAGAAAGAGTCCGCCGCCGTCGCTCAGCTTCTGACGTTTTGCGCCGCGCTTCGCGTTCCGGCAGCGCGTGTCCGACAGGGCCATTCTGTTGGTATCCTGATTCATTGTGTTGGTATTATGGTCCAATAATACCAACAATCTCGGCGGATGTCACGCCACCGGAGCAGACGCCGCTGGACGGCCTTGGCGCTCTAACCAACTACTCTTTCTATTAAATCCGGCCTTCTCTGGACTTTACCGGATGATGTCGGACGAGGGTCCTGGTGCCGCATGCCGGACTCGAACCAGCGACCCTCGCATTACGAATGCGATGCTCTACCAACTGAGCTAATGCGGCTTTCGCGCTGCTCCATACTATCTGGTGCCGGACGCGGCAAGTTTAGAGGGTGGGCCGGCAGCGCCCGAAGGAGCGGCCGGTCGCGCGCAGAACGCCTCAGGCGCTCCGCCGCGCGGGGCCGTTCCGGCTAAGGAAGCTCGGCAGCGCGCGGGCCCCCTCCTTCTCGGTCTCCTCGACGACGCCCGGATCGTCGGGCCTTGGCGGCTCGGAAACAGGGCGGCGGGCCAGCGCGCCGGCGACACGTTCGCGGCCGGCAGCCACGCCGCCCTCGGATCGCGCGGCAGGCGCAGGAGGCGGAGTGCCCGCTTCGGGCGAAGCAACCGTCACGACCTTCACCGGCTCGGCCGGCGCCTCTGCCGCGGCTTGGGCGGGCGTCTCCGTTGGCTCCCCCTCCTTCGCTTCCGCGATGACCGTGGCGGGCCGCGGCAGAAGCTCCGCCGCGTCGATCTCCATCTTTGGCCCCTCCAGCTCGGCGACCGGAACCTTCCATTCGACCGCGTCGAGATTGCCGGTGGCCGGCGAGGTCGCCGCCCATTCCTCCAGCACGACGCCGTCGGCGGTCCACACGGGGTCGCGAGGCGCATAGACGGCGCGGGAGAGCCAGCCCCGTGCGCGCCCGCTGTCGCCGGTTTCCGCCTCCTCCAGCTCCGCCATCAGGATCAGCGCCTTCTGCGTCGGCCGCTCGGTGACGAGGGGCGTGAGCATCTCGCGGGCGCGCGAAAAGTCCCGCGCGTCGAGGGCCGCACGGGCCACCGCATGGCGCCCCTCGTCGCCATGTGGCCGCATGTGGAAGAGCGTTTCCGCCCGCTTCAGCCGGTCGGTCGCGGAGTCGCCGCTGCGGACGTGGAGATAGGCGTCGGCGATTTCGGGATGTGGCCCGGCCTTCCAGGCGGTTTCGAGCACGCGCGCGGCGCGCCGGATATCCCCTTGCCGCGCCAAGAGCCGCCCCGCCACCACGGCGGCAGGCACCAGGTCATTTGCAAGGTCGTGCGCCTCGATCGCCGCGGCCCGCGCCGCGTCGGGCTCGCCATCCTCCTTCGCCAGCGCCTTGGCGGCCAGGATAACGGCGCGCTGCCGCCGCGCCGTGCGCTTGTCGATGATGCGCCCGTCGAC
>JBOHKB010000217.1:0-4336 GCA_050728815.1 Propylenella sp. | reverse complement strand
CTACGTGCCGGTACTGCTGAAGCCGGGAGCGAGCGCGCTCGCGGCCCAGCTCTGGGCGCTGAAGCACAAGAGCCCAGACCTGCCCGGGCTCGCCGAGCTGCCGGCGGTTTCGGCCTCGGGACGGACTTCGGTCGCCGTCGAGCCAAGCTTCGACCCGGAACTCTACCGCCGCTTCGGGTTCAGGATCTACGGCAGCCGCGCGATTCGCATCGACATCCTGGAGCGTCTCGCCGATCTGATCCGGCCCGCTTTGTCGTGGAGCCCGGGAGCAGTGGGCGAGCGCCCGCCCGGCGCGCTCGACGAGGGCCGATGCTTCACCGTCACTCCGGCTATGACCTCCCTCCTCGGCGCCTCCGGCGAGGACATGTCCGTGGTCCTGAATGGACTCGGCTACCGCATGGAGCACCGGCCGAAGCCAGTAGAGGCGCAAACGGTGGGCGCAAACACTCCACCGTCGGAAGCCGCACTGGAGGAAGCACACGCCTCCGAACCGAACGATCCAGCCCCCGAGCCCCCACCGGTAGAGAAACCTCCGGTCGTGGAGCCTGAGATCGAGCCTCCGGCGGAAGAGACCCCGATCGAGGAGCCTCGCCCCGAACCGCCGCCTGCCGTGGAGCCGCCTCCGGAAGCGCCAGCCCTCGAGGATCTTTCAACGCAGGTGGAAGCCGACGCCGCAACGCAGACAAGCTCTGAAACGACGCCTGCGCCGGAGCCGGCCGCCGAGCCTGAGACGATCGAGGTCTGGCGGCTCGGGGCGTCGCGTCCGAAGCGGGCTCCGCGCGCGCGACCGGAGAGGCAGCGTCATGCCAAGGACGAACGCCAAGGCAGGGACGATCGCGAGGGTCAGGACGATCGCCGCCGCCCGGGCAAAATGCGGCGGCCGGAAGGAAAAAGGCGGCCACCACGCGGCGATCGCCAGGAGGGAGAACGTCCGCTCTGGCAGAGACCGCCGCCGCGCGAGCGCGCGGTCGACCCCGACAGTCCCTTTGCCGCGCTGGCGGCGCTCAAGAAGGAACTGGAGAAGAGCGGCGGGGAATGAACGGGCCTGACGCTCAACGCATCGATAAGTGGCTGTGGCATGCGCGCTTCGCCCGAACCCGCGGGGCGGCACAGCAATTGTCGCGCTCCGGCCATGTGCGCCTCAATCGCGACAAGGTGCGTGATGCGAGCCGGCTGGTGCGGCCCGGCGATGTGCTGACCCTTGGCCTCCGCCGGGGCGTCCGCGTGATCCGAATCCTCGGTATCGCCGAGCGCCGCGACAGCTTCGAGCTGGCGCGGCTCCTCTACGAGGACGCCGCGCCGCCTCCAGCCGCGGGCAGTCCCGCCTCGTTCGGCGAGGAATAACGCGGGAATGAGATTCTAATTGCGCGGGTGCCGGTGGCGTTGTGTATCTTGAAGCAAAACGCCAAAGCCTATAGGCCCCATCGGGATAGCCTTTTCCGGAGCGCCAAATGACCTACGTGGTCACCGAAAAATGCATTCGCTGCAAGTTCATGGACTGCGTCGAGGTCTGCCCGGTCGATTGTTTCTACGAGGGCGACAACATGCTCGTCATCCATCCGGACGAATGCATCGATTGCGGCGTATGCGAGCCGGAGTGTCCGGTGGACGCCATCCGGCCCGATACCGAGCCAGGCCTCGACCAATGGCTGTCGGTCAACGCGGAATACGCGAACAAGTGGCCGAACATCACGGTCAAGCGGGATGCGCCGGCCGACGCTCACGATTTTGAGACCGTGGACGGCAAGTTCGAGAAGTATTTCTCGGCGGAACCCGGCCAGGGCGACTGATTGGCCCAAGAGCCACGCGGCGGCTGACAGGGCGGAACACCGCGGCATTTTGGCCGCATAGTAAAGCCACGCGTTTCCACGGCGATTTCCGGGGTTTCGCAGGCGGATCGTCCGTCCAGCAAGTAGATTATCGCTGCATTTCTCATCCGTATCCTATGATCGGAGCAACAATTCCTTGATTTCCAGCCCCTTTTGCGCTATCTATTGCGCCATCAGGGGGCCCGACCATCGGGCTAATCGAACAAAAGCGGATTTGGGGGGCGCACCGCTGCGCTTAGTGCGGCGGCGTGGTTGTCCGTAGCAGGAATCCGAGGCCAAGGCGCCGATTTTCGGGTCGGCGTCGGCTGTAGTTTGCCATCGGGCAGAGAGCTGCCGGAGCAGGAGTAGTCATGGCAAAGAAGACCGTCCAGCGTCACGGCTTTCGCACCGGCGAAAGCATCGTCTACCCCGCCCACGGGGTCGGCAAGATCGTCGACATCGAGGAGCAGGTGGTGGCCGGCATGAAGCTGGAGCTGTTCGTCATCCACTTCGAGAAGGACAAGATGACGCTGCGGGTCCCGGTGGCAAAGGCCACGTCGGTCGGCATGCGCAAGCTTGCCGACGAGTCCACCGTCGGTCGCGCATTCTCGACCGTACGCGGGCGCGCCCGCATCAAGCGCACCATGTGGAGCCGCCGGGCGCAGGAATACGAGGCGAAGATCAATTCCGGCGATCTGATCGCGATCTCGGAGGTGGTGCGCGACCTTTACCGCTCGCAGGCGCAGCCCGAGCCGTCCTATTCTGAGCGCCAGCTCTACGAGCAGGCGATCGACCGCATGTCGCGCGAGGTGGCGGTGGTCGAGAAGATCAGCGAGGCCGAGGCCACCACGAAGATCGAGAAGGCGATTGAGGCAAGCCCGAGGCGCAAGCGCGCACAGCTCGAGGCGGCCGCCGCCGCGGAGAGCAAGGCCGCAGCGTAGTTCTTCCGTCTCCCATCATCCCAAGAACAAAATCGGCCTCCCCTGCATCGGGGAGGCCGATTTCATTTCGCGCTTCCGCAGTGCTTCAGTTCGTCAGCGCCTGCGAGCCGGAGACGTAGACGCTGTCGCCGAGCCCTGCGAATTCCAGCTCCATCGCCTGCTGATCGACCGCACGCGGTACCGAGACGACCATCCGCTGACCGTTGACGAGGGTCGTCACGACGCGCATCGGCGTGCCGCCTTCGCCCGCGGCAAGAGTCGCGACGATGCGGTATTCGTCGTTGGCGACGGTGTAGTAGACGACGCCGGTCACCGCGCCGAGCGAAATGCTCGTGGCCTGCATCGGAAGGATTTCGCCGGCATTCGCGGTCCCGGCGAGCGTGGAGGCGGCAAGGATCGCCGCTGCGGCAAATCTGATCATTGGACGATTGTCTCCCCTGGGGCGCACCGCTCCCGTCGCTATCGCGGGAGGCCGTCGTGCGCGGCGGCTGAACTCGGCGTGAATCCAGCGTCGATGCGGATCACGTCTAGTTTGACTTCATTTCGCCAACGTTTCGTTTGGCAAGGGAAATGGTTTCGTGGGCGCCCAGCCAAGACGGGCCTTCATCACGGGCATAGCGGGTTATTTTCCAGGTCGAGGCCTGCGGTCCTTACGCCGGAAGTATCCAGCGCTGCACTTCCTTGATCTCGGCGAGCTTCGTCTCAGCAGCGAGCCGCTTCGCCGGATCGTCGCCGGCGTCGGCGACGTCCTCCTCGAGGTTGCGGACCTCCTGCTCGAGCATCTCGGCATCGAGGTCGGCAAGACGGATCGCCTGCTCGGCGAGCAGCGTGAGGCCCGAGGGCGTCACGTCCGCGAATCCGCCGCGGACGAAGAACTTCTCCGTCTCGCCGGATAGCCCCTTCACCTCGACGAGCCCGGGCTTCAGCGTGCTCATCAACGGCGCGTGATGCGCAAGCACGGTGAAGTAGCCCTCCGTGCCGGGCACCATCACGGACTCCACGTCCTCGGAAAGGAGCAGCCGCTCCGGCGAAACAAGCTCGAAGTGAAGCGGATCGGCCATCGTTTCGGGCCTACGCCGCCTCGGCGAGGCGCTGCGCCTTCTCCACCGCCGCCTCGATCGTCCCGACCATGTAGAACGCCTGCTCGGGCAGGTGATCGTATTGGCCGGCGACCAGGCCCTTGAAGCCCTTGATCGTGTCCTCCAGCTCGACGAACACGCCCTCCGTGCCGGTGAAGACTTCCGCCACGAAGAACGGCTGCGAGAGGAAGCGCTCGATCTTCCGCGCCCGTGCGACGGTGAGCTTGTCCTCTTCCGAGAGCTCGTCCATGCCGAGAATGGCAATGATGTCCTGCAGCGCCTTGTAGCGCTGCAGCGTCGCCTGCACCGAGCGCGCCACGTCGTAGTGCTCCTCGCCGACGACACGCGGATCGAGCATGCGCGAGGTGGAATCGAGCGGGTCGACCGCCGGATAGATGCCCTTCTCGGCGATCGAGCGCGACAGCACGGTGGTAGCGTCGAGATGCGCGAACGACGTAGCGGGGGCGGGATCGGTCAAATCGTCGGCCGGCACGTAGATCGCCTGCAC
>JBOHKB010000216.1:0-50157 GCA_050728815.1 Propylenella sp. | reverse complement strand
GAGCGGCAGGGTGATCTCGAACAGGATGCGCCAGCGCCCGACGCCGTCGATGCGCGCCGCCTCGTAATAGGCCTGCGGGATGGCGCGAAGCCCGGCCAGGAAGATGATCACCTGAAAGCCGATCCCGGCCCACACGGCGGGCGCCAGCACCGCCGGCAGCGCCTGGGTGAGCGAGCGCAGGAAGGGCTGCTGCTCGAAGCCGAGCGCGACCAGGATCTGGTTGAAGATGCCGATCGGCACCGGCTGGTAGAACCAGCGCCACACCCAGGCCATGGCGGCCGCCGTCGTCAGGTAGGGGATAAAATAGAGGCCGCGGATCAGGCCGTGCATGAAGCGCACCTGGTCGAGATAATAGGCGATGATGAACGACAGGACGAGGCTGATCGGCAGGCCGATGATCAGGTACTCGAAGGTGTTGGAGAACACCTGCCAGAACTCCGGATCCTCGAACAACTCGACATAGTTCTCCAGTCCGATCCAGTTCTTCCGGCCGAGCAGGTTCCAGTCGGTGAACGACAGATACATGCCGTTGAACGTGGGATAGAAGCGGATCGTGACGAAGAACACGACCGGCACGGAGAGGAAAACCCAGGCCCAGATCGCCTGTTTCTGCCGGATCGTGCTGGAGCGGTAGAAGTTCATCGTCGGGCTAGCGCATGGTCACCGGGCGGAGCGTGGAAAGAGCGGACGGGCGCTCCCCGCAATTCCCTTCCCCCTTGTGGGGAGGGATCAGGGGTGCGGGGCGGCGCCGCCCCACGCGAAATCTCCTGCCGGCACCCGCCCGAGGCAACTCACGCGCCTGGCCGGTGGAGCCAATTGCCGGACGCTCGCACTCAATCCCTCCCCACAAGGGGGAGGGAGGCTCGTGCGGCACCGGTCCGGCAATCCGTCGGACGCCGCGATCCGGCGCGATCAGCCGCGTGCGTATCGGGGCGCAACGCGGCCTCAGTTGGTCGCGTAGAACTCGTCGAGGATCTTCTGCTCCTCCTCGGCGGCCTTGGCGAGCGCGGCATCGACGCTCTCGCCGCCGATCTTGATGCGGTCGATCATGTCGAGGAAGACCTGGCGCTGCGCCGACTCGTTGACGAAGTCGGTGGTGTGGGCGCCGTCCAGCCCCTCGATGAACGGGCCATATTCGGGGTCCGCCCGGTTCGCGTCGGTAAGCGCCGCCGCCTTGCGCGCGGGAAGCTCGCCCACCGTCTCCATCCAGAGCTGCATGGCTTCGGGGGTGGAGATGAACTTCAAGAACTTGGCGGCCGCCTCGAGCTTCTCGCCCGACGCCTTCTTCGAGATGCCGTTCACCCAGTAGGAGGCGAAGTTAGAGCTCACCCCGTTCATGGTCGGCAGCGGCGCCAGCCCCCAGTCGAGCCCTTCGACACCGCGGAACGTACCGAGCCGGAACGAGCCGTCGATGTGCATGCCGGCGCGGCCGGCGGCGAAAGCGGCCTGGGATTCGTCCATGAAGCCGTAGTCGGTCACCTTGTGGGTGTCGAAGATGTCGATGTAGTTCTGCAGAGCGGCGCGGCCGGCGTCGTCGTTGTAGGCGACGTGCTGGTTGTCGTCGCTGTAGGGCTGGCCGCCATGCTGGCGGATCAGCACCTCGCGCCACCAGTGGTGGTCCTGCGACGTCGGCGCCGCGGTAAGCCCGGCCGTCAGCAGATTGCCGCCGGCGTCACGCTCGGTGATCTTCAGGGCGTCCTCGATCATCTCCTCATGCGTCTTGGGCGGGCCGTCGATGCCAGCCTCGGCGAAGAGCTTCTTGTTGTAGAACAGCGCCAGCGAGCGCACAGCGGTCGGGACGCCCCAGTACTTGCCGTCGATCTTCATCGCCTTGACGATCGGGAAGAACTCCGATTCGATCTCGGCGGCCGGGAACTGGTCCTCGGGAAGCGGCAGCAGGAGGTCGGCCTTCAGATAGTCCTTCAGCCAGCCGTAGTAGAGCTGCACGACGTCCGGCCCCTCGCCGGCCGGGACTGCCGCGGCGACCTTGGTGCGGTACTGGTCGTAGGGGAAATTCGTGTGCTTGACCGTGATGTCCGGGTTTTCCGCCTGGAACTGCTCGATCAGGGCGTCGATGGCCTCGACGCGCTCCTTGAAGAAGTACTGCCAGTACTCGATCTCAACCGCAGCCGATTGGATCGCGCCCCCCAGAATCAGGGGCACCGACATCGAAGCTGCCCACAGCATATGTGCGAATTTTCTCGTCATCTGATCGACCTCCCTTATCATCTTAGACCCGCTTGAGAATTTGGCTCAGGAATAGTTCGCCACCGCCGGAGGCTTGTCAACCGACGCGCGGCGCGTTCGTCACTCCGTCTCTATAGGCATGAACCGATAGCCGCTTCCGCGCCGCTCGACACGCCCGAACATCCATCCGTTGCGGAAGTGGCCCGCGGCAACCAGCCATTCGCCGTCCGCGGCCTGCGCGAGGAAGCGTTCTCGGCTTCTGCGCGCGCCGTCGGGCTCGAGGTCGGCGCGGTGGCTCCAATCGGGTTTCGCCACCTGCGCCGGAGCGTGGAATACGTCGCCGGCGATCGCGACGACGCCTGCATTCGAACGGACAAGGACCGACCGGTGGCCGGGCGTATGCCCCGGCGTGGAGAGAAACGAAACGCCCGGCGCGAACTCCCCCTCTGAATGCACCGTCCGGATGAGCCCGTCGCGCACGAGCGGAGCAACGCACGCATCGAAAGCCTGGCGATGGTGCGCACCGGCGGAGCCGATGGCAGCCGACCAGAAGGACAGCTCCTCCTCGGCGACATAGTGATCGGCGGCGGGGCAACTTGCGCGCGCCACGCCGCGCGCATCGCGCACGGCTGCCCAACCGACATGGTCCATGTGAAGGTGCGTGAAGGCGACCGTGTCGATGTCGGCAAAACTCAGGCCAGCGGCGGCGAGGCGCTCAGGCAGGGTCCCGCGGAGGCCGTTCAAATAGGCGTTCGGCCCAGGCCCAATGCCGAAATCGACAAGCAGGGTGCGGCCCGGCATTCGGACGACGAAGCAGCCAAGGTTCGGCTGAAAGCGCCCTGCCCCGTCGAGCGACCCTTCCGCGTGTCCTGCCCAATCTGCCTTCGGCACGGCCGGAAACGACCACGCCGGATCGACGGGATCAGGGACGGCGTCGACCAGCGCCATGATCTCCATCCCGCCGACGACAAGACTCCGCTTCCGCAAGGGGCTTCTCCGTTCAGGCCACCGGTTGCGCTTAGGTGAGCGCGATGCTGAAGTCACGCCGTTCCAATTCGATCGAAGAGACATTCTCGTGGATGACCGCGCACTCATCGAACGGCAGCGAGCGCGTCCGGCAATCGTCCGGCTATGGCAGGCGCTACGCCCGCTGAAGTCGGTCGTCACCTTCATGAGCACCGGGGCGCATCCGGACGACGAAACGAGCGACCTCCTGGCAGCGCTCGCGTTGCGCGACGGCATCCGAACGATCTTCGTGTGCTCGACGCGGGGCGAAGGCGGTCAGAACGCGCTCGGCACGGAGACCGGCCACGACCTCGGGGCCCTGCGGACGCGCGAGATGGAGGTTGCGGCCGAGGCTCTCGGTCTTGAAGTGCGCTGGCTCTCCGAAGGCCCGGATGACCCGATCACGGACTTTGGCTTCTCCAAGAACCCCGATGAGACCTTCGGGAAATGGGGCGAGGAACGGACGATCGAACGGCTGGTTCGAGTCATCCGGCAGGAGCGCCCCGACATCGTCTGCCCGACCTTTCTGGACGTCCCCGGCCAGCATGGCCACCACCGGGCGATGACGCGGGCGGCGCGCCGGGCGATCGAGCTTGCCGCCGATGCATCGTTTCTTCCGCACCTCGCGGCCGCGGGTTTGCCGCCGTGGCAAGTGTCGAAGTTCTACCTTCCCGCCTGGTCCGGAGCCGGCCAGTCGTACGACGACGATCTTCCGCCTCCCAATGCCACGGTCGTAGTCGATACCGGCGGCCGCGATTCGGTGCTTGGAGCAACGTACGCCCAGGTCGCGCAGTGGTCGCGCGCCGCCCACAAGTCGCAGGGAATGGGCCGCTGGATCGATCCCGGCGATGACTCCCGTCCGCTCCACGTCGAATGGAGCAGCCTCGGCGCGGCCCGCGACGAGACAAGCGTCGCAGACGGTTTGCCAAAGGGGCTCGCCAACCTGGATGTCGGCGAGAACACGGCCCTCCGCGACACGCTTCGGCAGGTTGACGCCGAGATCGCCTCGGCTCTTGCGACATGGCCCGACGCTGACGCCGTGGGTCAAGCCGCCGCGAGAGCCATGGCTGCGCTTCGGCAAGCGCTGCCCCAAGCGCCCGCCGGCATCAGGCACCGGCTGCTTCTGAAGGAGACGCAGCTCGCACGCGTCATGTTCGAGACCTCCAGTCTTGCCGTTCGCGCGTTCGGCCGGCCGGCCATCGCTGCGCCGGGGTCGAGCGTCGAGATTGTCGTTCATCTCGACGCGAGGGATGCCCGGCTTGACGGCAGCGCGCGCCTCTCAGTTGCGATTCCGGACGGGTGGGTCGCCGAACCGGCCTTCCTCGCCGGCTCGGGCTCGTTTCGCATCCGCGTGCCGGCGGATGCTCCCTTCAGCGACGGCTATCCGAGCGGTTTCTCACCCAACGGCGGGAACGGACTCGTTCATCTCCTGGCTTCCTTTTCGATGAAGGGCATGAATGCCACGCATAGGATCGACCTCGGGGAGCCGCTGGCTGTTGCCCCGGCCGTTGACGTCGGGGCCAATCCAACGGCAGCAGTCTTGAACATTGCGCGGCCAGTCTCTCCTCTTCGGTTTCGCCTGTCGGCGCAGCCGGTCGCTTCCGATATCGAAAGGGTCGCGATTACCCCCGATGTGCCGGCGGGGTGGCAGTGCGAGCCGGCGCAGCTCCAGCTCGATTTCACCGCTGGCCGGTCGGTTGGCGAGTTTGCGCTCAGCGGCGAGGCGGCGCCGGGCCTTCACACCTTCGGCTTCACGGCGGACGGCAAGGCCGCGCTCAGCGTCCAAAGGATGGATTTCCCGCACTCGGGGCGGGTCGTTCGAAGCGTCCCCGCTGCCGTCCATGTTCGGGTCATGGAGGCATCGATCCCGGAACGCGTTCGCATCGCCTATGCCGGCAGCGGAAACGATCGCGTTGACTACTGGCTCCGGCAGCTGGGCCTCGAAGTCGCGCCGCTCGACGCGGAAACAATCGCCGACGGCGACCTCTCGGCCTTCGATACGATCCTCGTCGGCGTGTTTGCCTTCGGAATGCGGCCGGAGCTCGCCGCAGCGGCCGCCCGGCTGCATCATTTCGTGCGGGCCGGCGGCAATCTCGTCACGCTCTATCACCGGCCGTGGGATGCGTGGGACCCGGAGCGGATCCCGCCCGCGTTCCTCAGAATCGGCCAGCCGTCGCTCAGGTGGCGCGTCACCGACGAGACGGCGGCCGTCACTGTCCTCGAACCGGACCATCCCTTGCTGAACCGGCCGAATCGCATCGTCGCTGACGACTGGAGCGGCTGGCACAAGGAACGCGGCCTCTATTTCGCGGCCGAGTGGGACCCCGCCTATCGCCCGCTTCTCTCGATGTCCGACCCGGGCGAGCCGCCGCTCCAAGGGGCTCTCCTCGCCGCCGATATCGGTCGCGGCCGGCACGTGCACACAAGCCTCGTGCTACACCACCAGATGGAGCGGCTTGTGCCGGGAGCCTTCCGCCTGATTGCGAACCTGGTCACGCCGCGCGAGACGAAGTAGTGGCCGACATCGCAAAGAACAGCGTCCCAAATCTTCGAGCGTCAGCTCGTTGCCCCGACATCGAGGGCGACCCGGAGGAGAAACATGACCCTGCCGAGCTACGCAATGAGCCAGGCCAGCTTCCCGGAAATGTATGAGCGATGGCTCGCAGCTCCCCTCTTCAGACCGTGGGCCGAATTGACACTTGACGAGGTCGGTTTGTCCTCAGGCGACCGCATCCTCGATGTGGCGTGCGGAACAGGAATTGCGGCTCGCGTAGCAAAAGAGCGCCTGGGCGAGACTGGATACGTCGTCGGGATCGACGTGAGCCCGGACATGCTTACCGTCGCACGCAGCGTCGCACCGTCAATCGACTGGCGCGAAGGGAACGCAAACGATCTGCCTCTCCGCGATGGAGAGGCCTTCGACGTGGTGGTTTGCCAGCAAGGGCTGCAGTTCTTTCCGGAGAAGCCCGCGGCGGTAGCTAAGATGCGCGCTGCGCTGGCGAGCGACGGTAGGCTGGTGGTCGCCACGTGGCGCTCGGACGATGAAATCCCGTTCTTTCTGGAGCTGCGGCGCGTGGCCGAACGCCGGCTGGGCGCTATCATCGATCAGCGCTACAGCTTCGGGGATGCGGAATTGCTTGAGGCGCTTCTTCGGAACGCCGGCTTCCACGAGGTTCGGTCAAAGGTCGTGTCGCGCATCATACGTTTCGACGACGGCCTGCCTTTCCTGCGATTGAACGCGATGGCATTGGTCGGCATGAGCGCAGTCGGGAAGGGAATGGACGGCGAGGAGCGCAAACGAATGGTAGAGGAGCTGGTGAGCGACAGTTCGGCCGCTCTGCCGGACTATCTCGATGGATCGGGACTTGCTTTCCAGCTCAGCACCAATCTCGCGACAGCCAGGGCATAGACGGCGCCCTCGTTGTCTCCACTTCGACGGTCACCGTAGTAACCGCTGGCTTCGGGCGGCGTCGAGTCCGGCCAATGTTGACCGCGGGGAGCGACGCTCCGAATATGTGGGTTCGCAGGCACAAGCATCGCTCGAAGGATCGGACGGCAGCGGGCAAGTCAGGAGGAGACCCATGTCCAAGCTCATCAAGAACGGCACGATCGTCACTGCCGACGTCACCTACAAGGCCGACATCTTCATCCAGCACGGCAAGATCGTCGAGATCGGCGAAAACCTGAAGCACGCAGCCGACCACATCCTCGACGCCTCGGGATGCTACGTGATGCCGGGCGGCATCGATCCGCATACCCATCTCGAAATGCCGTTCATGGGGACGGTTGCGGCGGAGGATTTTTCGTCCGGCACGCGCGCCGCGCTTTCCGGCGGCACCACCATGATCGTCGATTTCGTGCTGCCGGGCGCGAACCAGTCTCCGGTCGAAGCGCTACAGGATTGGTTCCAGAAAGCCGGCAAGGCGAACACCGACTACTCGTTCCACGTGGCCGTCACCTGGTGGGGCGAGAAGATGTGGAAGGAGATGCCGGAGGTGGTCAAACGCGGCGTCAACACCTTCAAATACTTCATGGCCTACAAGGGCGCGCTGATGGTGAACGACGATGAGCTCTACCAGTCGTTCCTGCGCTGCGGAGAGATCGGCGCGATCCCGCTGATCCATGCCGAGAACGGCGATGTCATCGCGCGCCTTCAGCAGAAATACATGGACGCCGGCACGACCGGGCCGGAGGGACACGCTTATTCCCGTCCGCCGGAAGTGGAAGGCGAGGCGGCGAACCGCGTCATCATGATCGCCGACCAGGCCGGCGTGCCCGTCTATATCGTGCACGTCTCGTCGGAGGATGCGCATGAAGCGATCCGCCGCGCCCGCGCGCTCGGTAAGCGCGTATGGGGCGAGCCGCTGGTCCAGCACCTGACACTCGACGAGAGCGAATATTTTGATCCGAACTGGGATCACGCCGCGCAGCGCGTGATGTCGCCGCCCTTCCGCGACAAGAAGCATCAGGACTCGCTCTGGGCGGGCCTTGCTTCGGGATCGCTGCAGGTCGTCGCGACCGACCATTGCGCATTCACCACCGCGCAGAAGCGCATGGGGATCGGCAACTTCACCAAGATCCCGAACGGCACCGGCGGCTTGGAAGACCGGTTGCCGGTGCTCTGGACCAAGGGGATCACGACCGGCCGCCTCACGATGAACGAGTTCGTCGCCGTCACCTCCTCCAACATCGCCAAGATCTTGAACATCTATCCGCGGAAGGGTGCGATTGCGGTCGGCAGCGACGCCGACATCGTTGTCTTCGATCCGAAGAAGAAGAAGACGATCACGGCCAAAAATCAGCTTTCGGTCATCGACTACAACGTCTTCGAGGGCATCGAGGTGACGGGCCTGCCGCGCTATACGCTGTCGCGCGGCGATGTCGTCTTCGAGGACGGCAAGATGAAGTCGGAGGACGGCCGCGGGCGGTTTGTGGAGCGCCCGCCGTTCCAGGCGGTGCATCAGTCGCTGTCGTCCTGGAAGGCGCTGACGACGCCGCAACCGGTGCATCGCGATCCGAAGAACATGCCGATCGGCGTCTGAGCCGAGGGAAATTCTGACCTTCGGGGCGCGGGGGCAACGTCCGCGCGTCCTCCTGCGTTTCCGCCCGCGTCAGATGCCGCTGACCATCAACGGCTCGGGCAGATCGAAGAACATTTCGTCGTCCTCGGTTCCATCTCGCCAGATGAGCGCAGCGTAACTGCCCCGGCGATCGAGCACGGAAAAAGCTGCGTGCCAGACGCCGGTCGCATAGCTGCAGCCCATCCCTGCCGCGCCGATGAACGCCTGTGCCTGAAACGCCGACGGGCTTCCGTCCGCCAGTGCGGGAGCAACGACCACCAGATATCGGCTGAGGTCGATGGGGATGAAGCTCTGCGTCGAGAACGGGTGGCGCTCGAGGCGCGCGATGCGAACCGGCGACGCCACCGGATCTTCGAGCGAGACGGTCAATGTCGCCATCGCGCGGTCCCGATCGCTTCGGAGTTCGGCCACAGGCGGACTTCTGCCTGGCGTCGCCGGAGCCTCGAACACGAAGCCGAACGGCCTGAACGCGTCCGCCGTCAGCGGCCTGGCATCAATCCTGATCATGGAATCCCTCGCGCAGCCACCGGCTCGCATTCTTGGAACGCGCATCACATCATTGCCTGGCCTGCGTCCGGTTGACCAGCGCAACACCGGCAAAGACGAAGACCATCGCGACCCAGATCACGGCGCTCAGTTGTTCCGCGAACAGCAGAAGTGCGAACGCCACTCCAACCGCCGTGTTCACATAGCTGATCTGACTGAGATAGAGCGGCCCGCCGACCTGCTGCAGTCGGAAGAAGAATGCATAGCCGAAGCCGGTCGCGAGGCTCTGCATGAGGATCAGGCGCCACCCAGCGGCGAGAGGGGTAGCGATCTCGATCGCCGCACCGAGGGCGCGCGCGACCAGAAGCATGAGCAACAGAGCGATGGCCGCTGCGGCAAGGGTCAACGTCGCGAGAACGAGCGGAGACCGCCCGGCCGGCCAGCCCACTGTCCGGTAGACGTTGCCGGCCGAAAGCGTGATCGGCGTGACCAGCGCCGCAAGATACCATCCGAACGGAGCGCCCGCCTGAAGCTCTCCGGCATTCCGGCTGAAGAGGATGATCGCCGCACCCGCCACCCCGATTGCGACGCCGAAGATGCGGAGCGGACGCGGCCGCTCCAGTCCGATCATGGCGACGATCGCCAGCGTGAAGATCGGCGTGAGACTCTGCAGGATGGCGGGGATGCCCGAGCCGATATGCGGAATGACGAAGATCAGAAGACCGAACGGGATCGCGAAGGTCAGTTGCCCGACGACGGCCGCATAGAACAAGCTTGCCCTGTCCAAAGAAAACGCTGCTCCGAACAGAAGCGTGATCGCGGCGAGCACGACGCTTCCGCCGGCGGCGCTCGCCCCAGCGAAGAGAAGTGGCGGAATGCTCGCCTCCCCGGCAAGCCTGCCGAGCGGGAAAATCAATCCAATGAAGAAGCCAGTGACGAGGAGAAGGAGAACAGGCTCAAGCTGGCTCCGAACGGCGGAGGTGTTGCTCACTCAACCGAGAGCCGCTTCATGGCTTCATCCAGGTCGACAAGATCGGCGTACTTTTGCCCGATGTCGAAGAGGTTCGCCTCGTGCGGTCCTTGAGCGCGATCGCCCACGCACTCCGCGACGACGACCGGACGGAAATTGTGACTGATGGCGTCGACGACGGTCGCCCGCACGCATCCGCTCGTGGTGCAACCGACAATGATGACCGAGTCGACCCCTCTATAGGTCAGGTATGACGCGAGGTCGGTCGCGAAGAATGCCGAGGCTTGCGTCTTGCGGACAACCAGCTCTCCTGTCCGCGGCGCGAGGAAATCGACGACCTGGCTCGCTGCGGAGGATTCCGTCAGCGTTTTTAGGCGTGGAGCCTTCTCGCACCAGACGCCGGCGTCCGACCCATCCTCGGCGTAGACGATGCGGGTGAACACGATCGGCAATCCCGCCTTGCGGGCGGCCTCGAGCAGCGGTTTCGTCCGTTCAGCGGCTTCGACGATGTTGCCGCCGCCAAAGACCGCAGGGTCGAGGAAGCCATTGACGAAGTCCACAACCAGGAGTGCGGGACGCTCGCCCCGCCCGATCTTCTGGCCAAAACCCTGCTGCCGGTAGATGTCTGCATCGCGCATCGCGCGCCCTTCCGCGAAGCCGTGAACTTTGATTAAGATGACGCTCTCAAGATGCGTCAAGACCACGCGAGCGGACAGCCGGCAGGAGAGCTGAGGACGGTGGGCATGTGTGCCATCCGGGCTCGGCAGCGAGCGCATTGGTGCGGGTTCCGCTGAGGTGGTTCACGACAGCGAATTCGGGGGGAGAGCGATGGCAAAGAGAAAAGAGATTTTCGTCGCGTACGGCGTGGATGTGGATGCGGTAGCCGGTTGGCTCGGCTCCTACGGCGGCCAGGATTCGCCCTGCGACATCACGCGCGGCATGTTTGCCGGCGAGGTCGGCTCTATGCGCCTCCTCCGGCTCTTCAAGAAGTGGCGGATAAAGACCACCTGGTTCGTCCCCGGTCATTCGATCGAGACGTTTCCCGAGCAGATGCAACAGGTCGCAGACGCCGGCCACGAGATCGGCATGCACGGCTACAGCCACGAGAACCCGACCGCGACCACGCCGGAGCAGGAAGAGGCGATCTTCGACAAATGCATCGAGGTGATCACAAAGCTCTGCGGCAAGCCGCCCCGCGGCTATGTCGCGCCGTGGTGGGAACTCGGCCCGAAAACAGCCGAATTGCTGCTCCGCAAGGGCATCAAATACGACCACTCGATGATGAACAACGACTTCCATCCCTTCTACGTGCGGGTGGGCGATAGCTGGACGAAGATCGACTACAGCAAGCACCCCTCGGCTTGGATGAAGCCCCTCGTTCGCGGCAAGGAGACGGATCTGATCGACATCCCCGCCTCCTGGTATCTCGATGACCTCCCACCGATGATGTTCATGAAGGCGGCGCCGAACAGCCACGGTTTCGTGAGCCCGCGGCATCTCGGCGAGATGTGGAAGGATCAGTTCGACTGGGTCTATCGCGAATACGACTACGCCGTCTTCACGCTGACGATCCATCCAGACGTCTCAGGCAAGGCGCAGAGCCTCTTGATGCTGGAGCGGCTGCACGCCCATATGAAGAAGCATCCGGGCGTGAAGTTCGTGACCTTCGAACAGATCGCCGACGATTTCGCCAAGCGCTATCCGCGCAACAAGCCGGAGCGCCCAGTTTCGTAGACACCAGCGCCGCAGGCTGGGCACGCGGCTCTGGCGATGGGAGTTGGAGCCGATGTGTGGCCTTTGCGGCGTCTTCGGCGTCGCCGAGCACTGGACGGACGGGTCAGGCGCCTCGGCGGAGAGCCAGCACCGCGTCGCCGTCGGCAACGAAGTCCTTTCCGTGTTCGGCCTGAAGCTCGCCGAGTGGTCTGGCCGCTACACGCTGTCCGGGCCGACCGGCGGGTCGGCGGTGGTCGATAGCTTCGGCAATCTCTGGCCGGCTGCCGAACGCCTCGCCGCGCGGCCGTGCGATCCGCTCGACCCGAACGTGATTAAGATCGTAGAGAAGCGCGCCGGAAGCCGATGAACGACATCTGGTCGGCGCCGATCACCGCGAACATTCTGACGGGCTTCCTCGGCTCCGGAAAAACGTCGCTCCTTCGGCGGCTGCTGCGCCAGCCCGACCTTTCCGACACCGCGGTGATGATCAACGAGTTTGGGGAAGTCGGGCTCGACCATCTCCTGATCGAATCCGTCACCGACGACATGGTGCTGCTCGACAGCGGCTGCGTCTGCTGCACCATCCGCGGCGATCTGAAAGATGCATTGCTCCGCCTTTACGCGCGGCGTCAGCGCGGTGAGGTGTCGCCCTTCCGACGTGTCGTGATCGAGACGACCGGACTCGCCGATCCGGCGCCGATCGTCGCGACGTTCGCAGCCGATCCGATGCTGAAGCATCATTTCAGGGTCGGCAACGTCGTCACGGTGATAGACGCCGAATGTGGCGCGGCCAACCTCGACGGCTATGAGGAGTGTCGCAGGCAGGTCGCCGTCGCCGACCGGCTGGTCGTCTCCAAGATCGATATCGCCGGAACGCGGAAGGCGAGAGAATTGCGCCGCCGCGTGTCTCGCATCAATTCGACCGCCGAGATCGTGGAGAGCGGTGAGTCGGACGACGCGTCGGCGGCGCTGCTGACGCACGACACCGATGACGCTGCGACGCGGCTCGAAGAGGTGCGTCGCTGGATCGCAACGTCAATTGCCGATGACCACGAGCACGGCGACCACATCGGCCACACCCATGAGAGCCGGCATGGCGACATCCGTGCGCTGCTTCTCTCCGCCGACGAGCCGCTCGACTGGGCGGCCTTCGGGCTGTGGCTGTCGATGCTGTTGAACCGCCACGGCGCGTCGGTGCTTCGCGTCAAGGGGCTGATCAACGTCGTCGGCCGCGATTCCCCGGTCGTCGTCCAGGGCGTTCAGCACATGATCCACAAGCCGGTGCACCTTGATCGCTGGCCGGAGGACGTCCCGCGGACGCGCCTGGTGCTCATCGTCCGTGGCCTCGACGAGAGGCTGATCGAGCGCTCCTTCCGCGCCTTCATGCGGCTTGGAGCGAGCGCCGCCTCGGGTCAGGATATCTTCTCGTCGGAGTAGGGCTGGGCGGCGTCCGCCGCGGAGCGATCGGGCTCGAGCAGGCGAACGCTTTCCTTCTTCCACGACACCACAACGGCGTCTCCCGGCGCGACGGGATGAGCGAAAAACGCGGCCTCGGGCTCGACGACGATGAACTCCTCGCGGGCGATCGGAGACAGCGTGACCTTGAAATAGATGCCCTGATACTCGACGGTTTCGACGACGCCGTGGAGCGAGTTCACTGCGGGATCGCCCGCGCCCTGCTCGCGCCGGAGGTCGATCAGGTCGCGCCGGACCGCGAGGTTGACGTTGCTTCCGACCGCCGGCGGCGCGCCGCTTATCGGGACGCGGAAGCGTGCGCCGCCCGGCCCATCGACGAGAGCCGAGTCGCCTTCCGTCGCGCGCAGCTTCCCGGCGAGCACGTTCTGCCCGCCCATGAAGCGCGCGACATAGCTGCTGCGCGGGTGGGCATAGACGTCGTGCGGCGAAGCGGACTGCTCGATGCTCCCCTGGTTCATCACGACCACGGAATCGGCGAGGGCGATCGCCTCGGGTTGCGTGTGCGTGACGTGGATGAAGGTGATGCCGAGCTTGCTCTGCAGGCGCTTCAGCTCGCCGCGCATGCGCAGCCGCAGGAACTCGTCGAGCGCCGAAAGGGGCTCGTCGAGGAGAAGCACACGCGGATTGGTGATCAGCGCCCGCGCCAGCGCCACGCGCTGCTGCTGCCCGCCGGAAAGCTGCGCGGGCATGCGGCCCGCAAAGGCGGCCATATGGACGAGCGAGAGCATCTCGTCGACGCGCGCGTAACGCTGCGCCCTGCGCTCGCCGCGCATCTTGAGATTGAAGGCCACGTTGTCGCGGACGCTCAGATGCGGGAAGAGCGCGTAGCTCTGAAACATCAGCGCCGTGCCGCGCTGGACGGGCGACAGCCCGACCACCGGCTGGCCGCCGATGAAGATCTCGCCCTCGGTCGGTGTCTCGTGCCCGGCGATCATCCTCAGAATCGTCGTCTTTCCGCAGCCCGACGGCCCGATCATGCAGCAATAGGAACCGTGCGGGATCGTCAGGCTGACCGACTTCACCGCCTGCGTTTCGCCAAACGTCTTGGTGACGCTGACAAGGCGAATCTCGCCGGAGCCGCTCGGCTCGGTTCTTGGCTCGTGGGCGCTGGCGGAAGCGGACTGCAGCATGGTCAGGCTCTCTTAGAGCGCTTGCGCTGAATATAGCCGATCGACCCCAGAGCGAGCGCGATGGCGATGAAGGAAACGACCGTCGTGACGGTGCCAAGGGCGTAGAGCGCCGGAGACGTAACGTTGGTCGTCATCGTCCAGATTTCGATCGGCAGCGTATTCCTCGATCCGACCGTCAGCCAGCTTCGTGGAAACTCGTCATAGGACAGCGTGAAGCCGAAGAGCGCAACGGCGATCATTCCAGGGAAGACAATGGGAACGACGACGTGCCACACCGCCTGCCACCGGCTCGCGCCGAGATCATAGGCGGCCTCCTCATACGCCGGGTTGAGACGGCCGAGAACGGCGAACATGATCAGGAGACCGAAGGGCAGCGTCCACGACAAGTGCGCGCCGAGACCGGAACCGTACCAGCGCGCCGGCAGGCCGAGGAAGCGGTAGGTGACGAGAATACCGATTGAGAGGACGAGCCCCGGCACGATCAGGCTCGCGACCGCTGAATAGAAGACGAGGGCCGACCCCATGAAGCGCCGGCGGAAGGCGAAGCCGGCGGTCACCGAGATCAGAACCGTGAGGGCGAGGACGATCAGCGCCAAAGGCAGCGAGCGCGCGAAGGCTCCGCCGACGTCGCCCGTCCGTGCCTGGCCGAACAGCGCAAAGAACCAGTTGAGCGAAACGCCGCGGAGCGGAAAGACGAGCCCGCCGGTCGGTCCCTGGAACGACAGGACGAAGATCGAGATCATCGGCCCGTAAAGAAAGAGGACGAACAGCGTGAAAAGCGCCGCCAGCAGGTAGAAGGTCCACGGCCTCTTGCCGTGCGCTCTCGTCATCGCGCCAGCTCCCTCCGCACGTCGACGAGGCGCAAGATCGCGCTTGCAATCATGAGAACGATCACGAGCAGGATCACCGCGCTCGCCGCGGCGCGAGGATAGTTGAGGAACTGCAAGTCGTTGAAGATTCCGGAGGTCGCCGAGCCGGATAACCCGCCGCTCATCACCGCGACGACGAAGAAATCGCCCATGACGAGGGTGACGACGAAGACCGACCCAAGCGCGATTCCGGTCTTCGAGAGAGGCAGGACCACGTTCCACACCACGCCCCAGCGGCTGGCGCCTCCGTCCACCGCGGCCTCGAGCAGCGAGGGATCGATGCGCGCCATCGAATTGAAGATTGGCACAATCATGAACAGCGTGAACAGATGAACGTACGCGACCACGACCGCGAAATCCGAGAAGAGAAGCCATTCCACTGGTTGGCTGACGATGCCGAGCTTGATCAGCGCCGCGTTGATCAGGCCCTCCTTGCCGAGCACCGGCCGCCAGGAAATCATGCGGATGATGTTCGAGGTCCAGAATGGGACGGTGCAGACAAGGAAGAGTGCGATCGCGTTCAAAAGATTGCGGACATGGAAGACGAGGAAATACGAAATCCAGAAACCGAGCACGCCGGTGATGACGAGCACGATCACCGTGAACTTGATGGTGGAGAAATAGAGCCTCCAGGTGGTCGGATTGGAGAGGATCTCGGCGTAGTTCTTGAACGTGAAGTCGGGGACGAGTCCGACCAGGACCTGGTAGCGGAAGAAGCTCACCACGACCACCAGCGCAAGCGGTGTGATCGTGAAGACGAGCAGGACAAGGGCGAGCGGAGCCACCTGCAGGTAGGTGATCAGCGAAGCTCGTTTGCTCATGGCGCGGCGACTGGCAAGCGGTCCGGCGCGCTTCGGGGCGGCGAACCTGTCGCCGCCCCGAAGGCAGATTTCACTTTGCGCCGCCCGTCAGGCGGCGGCGAACTCGTTCCACTTGGCGTACTGGTATTCCGCCTCGTCCATCAGGCAATTCCATACGCCAACCTTGGAGAAGCGCTCTTCGTAGGAGCCGCCGTCGCGCACTTCGCCGGCCTCGTTCGTCTTCTCTCCGGTCGGGCTGGTGATCACGTCGGTTGCCGGCTTGCCGTCGTAGAAGAAGCCCCATTCGTTCTCTGTCAGATGCGCCTTCGCCGTCTCTGGCACTGAGATGTAGTAACCCTGCTTGGCGATGAATCCGCCGACCCAGCCGGACACGTACCAGTTCAGGTATTCGTAGGCAGCGTCGAGGCGGATGCCTTCCAGATGCCCCATCAGCGCCAGACCGTTGCCCCAGCCGCGATAGCCCTCCTTCAGCGGCTGGTACACGCATTGAACTCCCTGTGCCTTGACCGCCGTCACCGCCGGCGACCACATCGACTGGATCACCACTTCGCCTGACGCCATCAGGTTCACCGACTCGTCGAAGGTGTTCCAGAGCGCCCGCCAGTGGCCGGCCCTCTTCAGCTCGATCAGCTTGCCGATGGTCTGGTCGATCTCGTCCCGGGTCAGATTGCCCTTGTCCACATATTTGACGAGACCGGCCGATTCGAGCGCCATGATCGCGTCCATAATGCCGATTGCCGGGATATTCTGGATCGCAGCCTTGCCCTTGAACGCCGGGTCGAGCAGATCGGCCCAGCTGGTGATCTCCCGTCCGACCTGGTCGGGTCGGATGCCGAGCGTGTCGGCATTGTAGACGCCGGGCATGAACGTCGCCCACTCGGTCGGCCCGTCATGGAACGTCGTGGCGTCGATCGCCTCGCGATACATGATCTCGTAGGGAGAATCGCCCTGCCGCGACACTTCCTTCCCCGCGAACGTGCCCTGCGTGTAGAGCGTGGTCATCTTGTCCCACAGCTGGATCTTCTTCACGTCGACGCACTGCGTCTTGCCGAGCGGCACGAAAACTTTCGTCTGCCAGATCTCGCAGTCCGCAATGTCGATCGATCCAGGATCGTTGACGATGCGATTTGTCATGCCGGGATGGTCGGTGACCGACATCTCGACCTTGAAGCCGAGGTCGGCGCTCGCCTGACGCGCGATGTCGATCAGCGTCGAGTACGACTGCCCCGTGTGGTTGAGCGTCACGTCCTTGATGTTCTGCGCCCAGACGGTCGGGAACCCCTTGATGGCGCCTGAACCAGCGGCGACGCCAGCCAAGGCGGCGCCACCCTTCAAGACGTTACGACGCGTCAAGCCGCCCCTCGGCGCTCGCTTCCTTGTCGATTGTGTCATGGTTGACCCCTCCTACGGACCCCATGTTCCGCTGCAAAAAAGCTCGCATGGAATCGGCAAATGTTTCAAGCATCAAGTTCTTCTCGCGGGGGTGCGCAGGATCGCACTAGCCGCGGAGCGACGACAACTTCTCGGAGAACTCAGAAGCGCCCGGTGCCCTTGCGCTCCGATGGACTCTTGCCTTGCGAGAACCGACAATCGACCGCGATGATCATGCCCCGGTGAGGAGCGCTCGAGATGACCCGCGTCGTCAATGTTGCTTCGGCACAGATGGGACCGATCGGCAAGACCGAGAGCCGCAAGAGCGCGGTGAAGCGCCTGCTTGCGATGATGCAGGAAGCCAAGGGTCGCGGCGCGGAGCTCGTCGTCTTCCCGGAGCTGGCGCTGACCAGCTTCTTTCCGCGCTGGGTGATCGACGACGAAGAAGAGCTCGACAGCTGGTACGAGCGCGAGATGCCGGGCCCTGAGACCGCTGTGCTTTTCGAGCAGGCGAAGGGGCTCGGCATCGGCTTCTACCTCGGCTACGCGGAAATCGCCATCGAGGATAACCGCAAACGCCGCTTCAACACGTCGATCATCGTCGATCGGACCGGCAGCATCGTCGGCAAGTATCGCAAAGTGCATCTGCCCGGTCATTCCGAGCCACAGCCGGGCCGCCGCCATCAGCACCTCGAGAAGCGCTACTTCGAGCCGGGCACATTCGGCTTTCCGGTATGGCGCGCGTTCGGCGGCGTTTTGGGCATGTGCATCTGCAACGACAGGCGCTGGCCGGAGACCTATCGCGTCATGGGGCTGCAGGGAGTCGAGATGGTGCTGCTCGGCTATAACACGCCGATCGATCACACGGGGTTCCCCGATATCGACGGGCTGACCTCGTTCCACAACCACCTGTCGATGCAGGCGGGCGCCTACCAGAACTCGACCTGGGTCGTCGGCACCGCGAAATGCGGCAACGAGGAAGGCTCCGTGATGATCGGCGAAAGCGTGATCGTCGCGCCGTCAGGCGAGATCGCAGCTCGCGCGGTCACGCAGGAGGACGAGGTGATCACGGCCAGGGCGGACCTCGACATGGGCAGCCGCTACGGCAAGACGATCTTCGATCTCGCCCGCCATCGCGAGCCGGAGCACTACCGCCTGATCGTTGAGCGAAAAGGCGCGATCCCGCCGCCCTAGCGGAATGGACGCGGGGACCTCTCCCCCTTTTGGGGAGAGGGTCTGGGTGAGGGGTCTCTAGCGTAGAGTGAGCGGAATAACGCCACCCCCAAGCGCCTCCCCGCAAGGCGGAGGGGGAGCAGATCAAGTCGAGATCATTTTCTTCTCGATCCCAACCCCAGCGGCGAGCGCACGTTCGTATTCGAGCGGCACGGTCGCAGAATCCTGCAACGCAATCCCGGTTGAATCGAAAAGGGTGATGTCCTGATCGGACAGCCGGCCTTTCTTCTTACCGGTGATAACCTCGCCGATCTCGCCGGCGATGTCAGACTCCTTGATCAGGCCGTCCGACAGCGGAACGTTGATCTCGCCGTCGGTGCGGCACTGCCTGATGTCGTCGACGAAGATTCTCGCGCGCGTCAGGATCGTTCCTTCGAGCTCCTGGTCGCCCTTCTTGTCGGCGCCGACCGCCGCGATATGCATGCCGGGCGTAATCCATTCGTTCTTGACGATCGGCTGGCGCGCCGGCGTTACCGTCACGACAACGTCCGCGCCGCCGACGACTTCCTCGAGGTTCGTCGACGCCTTGATCTTGAAGCTCTTGTACTTCGGCTGCTGCTCCTTTACGAATTGGTCGAGCGTCGCCTGGCCGCGGCTCCACACGCGCACCTCGTCCCAAGGGAACACTTCGTTGCAGGTCGCAAGCACGCCTTCGGCCATGTGTCCCGCGCCGACGATTGCGAGCTTTCGCGAGTTCTTTCGCGCCATCCACTTGACCGAGACAGCGGCCGCCGCGCCCGTGCGCATCACCGTGTGATAGCTGCCGTCGACGATCGCCAGCGGGAAGCCCGTTTCCGGATGCGTGTAGATGAGAATGGAGAAAACCGTCGGCAGATTGAAGCGCTCACGATTCCACTCGCGGATCGACACCCACTTGCAGGCTGCCGCATGCGGCTCCTCGATGTACGAGGGCATGGCCTCCCATTCTCCGGGGAACCGGTCGAGGACGATGTGGCCCTTGGGGTCCATGTAGAACCGGCCTTCGCCATGCATGCGGTAGGCCTGCTCGACACAGCTATTGTATTCCGACGGTGTCAGAAGCCCGATCATCTCGGTCCGTCCAAGGATGAGGGTCTTCCGATTCGCCCAGTTTTCCATGCTGCTCTCCTTTCGTCTGAGAGGGACCGCCACCATTCGCGCGCAGCGAAGCTTCGGTCGTTATCGCCATCTGAGACCGCCGGGTCGCGGCCCGGAAGAATGACAAGAATCGGAACTCTTGTCTCCTCAGGGCCGCGCAGACGGCGCTCCCCCGATCGCGACGGTCAACCCGCCGTCGACGACATAGACCGCTCCGGTCACGAAGGACGCGCGGTCAGAAGCAAGAAAAGCCACGACCTCAGCGATCTCGCTTGGCCGCGCCATCCGGCGGATCGGATGCATCCTTTCGACTTCCGAACGAAGAGCGGCGGGGTCGTCCGCCTGGGAGAGCGCATATTGCATCAGCGGCGTATCGACGGAGCCGGGGGCGACCGCATTCACGCGGATGCCGTCGGCGGCATAGTCGACCGCCGCGGCCCGGGTGAGCCCGATCAGGGCATGCTTGGCGGAAGAGTAGGCGACGACGTTCGCCTGGCTTGCGAGCCCCTGCACCGACGCCACATTTACGATCGACCCGCGCGTCTGCCGCAGGTGCGGCACGGCGAGCCGGGAGAGGCGGAAGATCGACTTCAGATTGATGTCGCAGACCTCGTCCCAGAGTTCGTCGGGGGTGGATTCGAGCGTGCCGTAGCGCTGCACGCCGGCATTGTTGCTGAGCACGTCAAGACGCCCGAACGCGCCGATCGTCGTCTCGACCGCCTGCTCCAAGACCTCGAGATCGCGGAGGTCGCCGACGACCGTCTGCGGCTCACTCCCCGCCGTCCGCAGGCGCGCGGACACATCGTCGAGCTTCCCGCCGTCGCGGTCGACGAGCGTGAGGCTCGCGCCGCGCTCCGCCAGGAGTTCCGCCACGGCCGCGCCGATTCCCATCGCCGCGCCGGTGACAAGGGCGACCTTGCCGGTGAATTCGCTCACTTCAGTCCCACGGTAGTCAGCCCGCGGGTGATCGACGCGGTCGTCGGCAGGAGCGGGATCAGGCAAGCCTGCAGCGCGTGATAGATGTCGGGCTTCCCCTCGAAGAGCGGCGTGACGGATGGATCGGGCGCTTCCGTCCGCCAGCCGCCGTTCTTGCGATCGATCAGCTTGCTTGCGACGAAATCCCAGATGCGGCGGTACCAGTGCTCGTATTCCGGCGCGCCGTCGATGGCGTTCAGGAACGCAGCGGCTCCAATCCCTTCGGCAGCAGGCCACCAAAGCTGATGGCGGAGACGCAGCTTCCCGTCCCAGTCGAGCGTGTAGAAGAATCCGCCGCCTTCCCTGTTCCACCCGTCCGCGGTCGCGCGCTCGAACAGCGCCTTCGCCGCCTCCGGTATCCAGTCAAGCCGGCGCCCGCCGAGCTCCCAGAGCTGCAGGCAGAGCCGCGTCCATTCGAGCGAGTGGCCCGGAGTCGTGCCGTAGGGGCGGAAGACGTCGCCGTTCGAATAGTCGCGGTCGAGCCGCCAGCTCTCGTCGAAGTGCTCGGCCACGCGCCAGCCGTTCTCCCGCGCAAGCCTCCCGATGATCAACGCGGCGATGCTCTCCGCCATCTTGAGATACGAGTTGTCCCCGGTCGCCTCGAAGGCAGCCATCAGCGCCTCGGTCAGGTGCATGTTGGAGTTCTGGCCGCGATAGCGGCTGATCGGGCTCCAGGCGGAGTCGAATTCTTCCGCCGACGCGCCATGGCGCGCTTCCCAGAAGCGAGCGTTGAGAATCTCGCTCACGTCGGCAAGCAGCCGGTCGGCGTCGGGGTGGCCGGAAACCTTGGCGCTCGAAGCCGCGAGAAGCACGAAAGCGTGCCCGTAGGCCTGTTTTTTGGTGTCGCTCGGCCCGTCCTCGCCAACGCCCCAGAAGTAGCCGCCGTTCTTCCTGTCGCGATGGCCGTTCCAGAGGAAGTCCATGCCTTGGTCAATGAAGGCGTCGGCGCCCGGCCGGCCCATCAGCCGCGCGATCGAAAAGCAATGCACCATGCGGGTCGTCGTATGTATTTCGCGCGCGGGCTTCTCGCCCGACTGCACGCTCTTCCTGATCGGCTCGCCGAAATCGTCGAGGACGAAGAAGCCGCCGGCGGGATCGATGCTCCCGCGCTCGAAGAAATCGAAGAGCGCGCTCGCCTCGGCAAGCAGCCACGTCCTGTGGGTGGGGAGCGCCGTCCACTTCAGCGAGACAGTCGGGTCGGAAGGCGTCATCCTTGCCGCCGCCTGAGATGCCTAGTGCACCATCACGTCGTCGCGCGCGCCGACCATGTACTGCACCAGCTCCTCGGTGTTCGTTTCCGAGGTCTTCTTCTCGGTCACCTTGCGTCCGCGGCGCATGACCATGACGCGATCGGTGACGGCGAACACATCGGGCAATATGTGCGTGATCAGAATCACGGGAACTCCCTGGTCGCGCAGCTTGCGGATGAGCGCGAGCACCTTCTGCTGCTCAGGCACGCCGAGATTGTTGGTGGGCTCGTCCATGATCATGAGCTTGGCGTCCCAATAGACGGCGCGCGCGATCGCAACCGCCTGCCGCTGGCCACCGGACAGGTTTTCGATCGGCTGCGTCAGAGTCGGGAAGTGAATCTCGAGCGAATTCAAGGCCGACTGCGACTCGCGAAGCATCGTTTGCTCGTCGAGCGTCCTGACGATGCCGCCGAAATAGCGCCGCTTCATCTCGCGGCCGAGGAAGATGTTGGCGCTCACGTCGAGATTGTTGGCGAGCGCCAGGTCCTGATAGATGGTCTCGATGCCCGCCCGGCGCGCGTCCATCGGCGTCGCAAAGTGGCAGGCCTGCCGCCCGAAGAACACCTCGCCGCCGTCCGCGTGATAGACGCCCGAGACGCACTTGATCAGGGTGGACTTGCCCGCCGCGTTGTCGCCGAGAAGCCCGACGACCTCGCCGGGATAGACTTCCCAGCTCACGTCGTTGACGGCGACAAGGCCGCCGAAGCGCTTGGTGAGGCCGCGGATCGAGAGGATCGGCTCGCTCATGTCGGCGGCCCGGTTCGGGTGTGGCGACCCACGATCAGCTCGCGCGACTGGTCGATCAGCACCGCGACGATGACGACGATCCCGACCACGATGAACTGCCAGAACGCCTGCACGTTGAGCATCACGAGCCCGGTGGTGAGCACCGCGATAATGAGCGCGCCGATCACCGTTCCGATGATCTTGCCGGCGCCGCCGAAGAGGCTGACGCCGCCGATGATGACCGCGGCGATCGAGGAAAGGAGCAGCGGGTCGCCGATCACCGCGGAACCGGCGGTGAAGCGGAGCGTCGACAGGAAGCCGGCGATTCCGGCGGTCACGGCGGAAAGCACGTAGAGCGCGATGATGCGCCGGTCGACCGGGATGCCCGCGCGCCGAGCCGCCTCGAGATTGCCGCCGATCGCATAGGTGTGCCGCCCGAACTGCGTCTTGTGCAGGATGAACATCGCGATGGCGACGACGACGGCAGTGACAACGACCGGGTATGACAGGATGCGGTCCATGCGGCGGAGCATCTCGCCCGTGACTTCCGGAGGCGCGAGGAAATAGAAGCCGCCCCCCTCCCCACGGATCAGATAGAAGAGCGACTCGTTGCCATAGTCGCGAATGCCGGCCGGCAGGCCGATCACCGTGGTGTTCTCCGACATCAAGAGGGCGACGCCGCGCACGACGAACGAGCTGCCGAGGGTCACGATGAACGCAGGCACCTTCAGCTTTGCGATGATCGTCCCGTTGATGAGGCCGACGACCGCAGCGCCGGCGACCGCGGCGAGGAAGCCGATGACAACGGAGGGGAAGAGCGGCAGGCCGGAATTGTAAGCGGCGCGGAGGGCGAGCGCGGAGAGCACCGAGGCAAGGCTCATCACCCAGCCGACGGAGAGGTCGATTCCGGCGCCAATGATGACAAAGGTCTGGCCGAGCCCGAGAAGCAGTACCGGGATGATCGCGACGAGGATGTTCTGCGAATTGCGTACGGTCAGGAAATTGACCGACCCGCCGTTGTAGATCGGCACCGCGATCACGAAGAAAACGATCATCAGCCCGAGAAAGACCCAAGCCCAGAGACCGCTCAACGTGAGGATTAGACGGCGCCTTCGCGCAACTGCCGGCAAGGCAACCGGCGTGTCGATATTCACATCAGGAGTGGCCACGCGGCCTCACTTCCAAAGCCTGGAGCAACAGGGCGGAATCCCGGGGCGCGAATTGCGCCGCGGGAGAGGTTGTCGTCCAGGATCGACCTACTGAGCCTTGTAGATGAAGCGCGAGTAGTTCGGATCGGTGACGTTGTCCTTGTCGATGATGGCAAAACCGGTCTGCACACGGCGCGGCAGGCTGGTCACGCCGGCGGCGTCGGCGGCGGCGAACTGCACCGCCATGTAGCCCATATCGAAAGGCTTCTGCGCCAGCACCAGGGTGACGTCGCCCTTGTTCAGCGACTCGATGGCGTCGAGCGTCGCGTCATAGGCGACGACTTGAACGTGGCCGCCGAGTCCGGCGTTCACGACCGCGTTGCCCGCTCCCTGCGCGCTGAACACGTTGGTACCGAACACGCCGGCAAGGTCCGGGTTCTGCTCGATGACGGCGGCGGTCTGCTGCGCCGCCTTGTTCGGATCGTCGAGATTGTAGTCCGGCCCGATCACCTTGATGTCCGGGAACTCGTTCTTCATCACCTCCGCGAAGCCCTGCTCGCGGCCTTCGACCGAGCTGACGTTCGGGTTGGTCGAGTTGATGTAGACGGTGCCCTTGCCGCCGATCGCCTCGGCGAGGCCGCGCGCCGAGATGCGCCCGCCTTCGACGTTGTCGGAGCCGATGTAACTGATGGGGAAAGTCACTGGGCCGTTTACATAGTCTCCATCGCCGAGGAACGTGTCGACGGTGATGACCTTGATCCCCGCGTCGAGCGCCGCCTGCAGCGGCGCGACCATCTGGTCCTTATCGGTTGGCGCGGTGATGATGTAGTTGAGATCGCCGCGCGCGACCATCGCGTTCAGAAGTGGCGTCTGCGCCTCGACGCCCCAGGTCGGCGGTATCTGCGTCACCACCTCGATGCCGAGGTCGGCGGCAGCCTTCTCCACGCCGAGTTGCATCACCTGGTAGAACGGATCGACTACGCCGGGCAGGAAACCGATCTTGATCTTATCCTGCGCAACGGCCGCGCTCGCCGACACCGTCAGCGCTGTCGCGGCGGCGACCGCAAGTAACGTTTGCTTCCTGGCCATCTTATTCCTCCCGCTCTGTTTTCGCCGGCCATACCTTCGCCAGCGCTCCTTCGGCGATGTTATCCAAGTGTCGAATCCCGCGCAATCGAACCCCGTTCGCGGGCAGCGCGTAGCGCCGGGGCCAAGCCTCAGAAAAGTTCCTTCACCGATTGGTACAAAGTTGTGTACTTCGCAAACGACTCGTCATAGGCGCCGGCAAGGGCGGCGTCCGGGGCGATTGTCTGAGCGACGACCGGCGCAACCGCGACATCCTGAACGGAACGCCCGGTCGACGCGATCATCGCCAATCGCGCCGCGCCGAGCGCCGGTCCGAACTGGCCTCCGACGTATCTTACGATCGGCTCGCCGAGGACCGACGCGATGATGCGCGCCCAGAGCTCGCTTCGCGCGCCGCCGCCCGTGACTCCCGGCGCCCGGCAGTCGCATCCAGCGACTCTCAGGCGCTCCCGCGCATCCCTGATCGAGAACGCCACGCCCTCGAGGACGGCTTGCACGAGGTCGCTCGGGTCCGTTTCCAAGCCAAGTCCGAAGAAGACGCCGCGGGCGCGCGGATCATTGTGGGGGGTCCGTTCACCCGTCAGATAGGGCAGGAATACGACCTGCGACGGCCGGCGGTAGCGCTCCCCTACGCGCGCGAGGACGGCGCTCGCATCGGCCTCGCCGATCAGGCTCAGCACCCAGGCGAGGCAGCTCGCGCCGTTCAGCATGCCGGCCATCTGGTACCAGCGGTCCGGTATGCAGTGGGCGAAATTGTGAAGCATCGTCTCCGGCGCCGGAGCGTAGCGGTCCTGCACGACCACGAAGACGGTTCCCGTGCCAAGCGAGATGAATCCTTGGTCGTTGTCGATGCAGCCGAGGCCGAGCGCGCCTGCCGCGGCATCCCCGCCGCCCGCCGCGACCGGCAGGCCCGGCCGCATCCCGAATTGCGCCGCCACGGACGACCTCAGCCGGCCGGCGACCGCGGTGCCTTCGTGGAGCCGCGGCATCTGCTCGGGTGAAAGCCCGACCGCCGCCAGCACCGGCTCGGCCCAGCATCGCCGCGCCTCGTCGAGAAGCTGCGTCCCCGCGCCGTCGGAGACGTCCGAGCCGACTTCGCCGGTCAGCCACAGCCGCACAAAGTCCTTGGCGAGCATGACATGCGCGATCTTGGCGAATGCCTCCGGCTCGTGTTTGCGGATCCAGAGGAGCTTTGCCGCGGTGAACCCGGCCATGGGGACGACTCCGGTCAGACGCGCGACTCCCGGAACGGCGCGCGTCAGCTCGGCGCACTCCTCCTGGCCGCGGCTGTCGTTCCAAAGGAGCGCCGGCCGCAAAGGCTCGTTATTCCGGTCGAGGAGCACCGGCGAGTGCATCTGGCCGGAGAGCCCGATCGCCTCGACTGCCGACAGGGCGACGCCGGCCTTGGCGCGAAGGCCCGCGAGGCATTCTCGGACCGCCGCAATCCAGCTCGCGGGGTCCTGCTCGCTCAGGCCCGGTTCGGGGCGGATCGTCGGATGCTCGACCGAAGCATCGGCGATCACGGTCTGATCGGCATCGACGATGATCGACTTGACCGCCGTCGTGCCGATATCGAGGCCGAGGAACAAGCCGGTCCTCCGCGATTACGAGGCGCGCCGCCTTGCGGTGACGACATGCCCGGTGGCGCGCCGGCTGTCGAGGTCGACGCTCATGGCCCGCCTGTTCAGCGCGGCGCGTAGGACCGGAACTGACGCCAGCTTCACGCCAGCGCCTCGCGCCAGCCCCAGCGCTCCGCAAGGGCGAGGCACTCCCTCCACGGCAGCACCGAGCCGGTGGTAGTGACCCCACGCAGCGAGGCGGCGGCCGTCGCATGGCCGAGCGCGACCGCGTCCTCCAAAGGCCAGCCCTCGTGAAGCGCGTAGACGACGCCCGCCGCAAATGCGTCGCCCGCGCCGTTTGCGCCGACGATCTCCTCGGCCGGCACGCGCATCGACGGCTTGGCGAGCACGTCGCCGGAGCGTGTGAGGGCGACGGCGCCGGCCGGGAAATGGACGACGAGGACGGCCATGCTGCCGGCCTCCATGACCGCCCTCGCCGCCGCGCGGCAGGCGGCGACATCGGTTTTCCCCGCTTCGCTCGTCGCCATCCCCGCAATTGCGCCGATTTCGAAGTCGTTGATGACGAGCAGGTCGAGGTGAGGGAGGCAGGGGCGGATCAGGCGCGCGAGCGTCTCTGCGGAGACCGAAGCGAGCTCCATGTTGGTTTCAAGGCCCGCGCTCCGCGCCTTCTTGAGAACCGCCACCCAGCCATTCGGCTCGTCCGCCCAGGGCGCATCCATCAGGCGATGCACGCCCGGCAGACCTAGGTGGAGAATGCGCGCACGGGTGCCCGCAAAGTCGAAGATGTCAGGAGTGAGCACCGCGTTCGCCCCGGTGAAATAGATATGCGTCCGGCGCCCCGTGGCACGTGAGGAGAAGCAGTCGGTGTAGTTGGTCCGCACGCCCGGGGCGATCCTGAGCTGCGAGCGCTCCACGCCAAGCTCGTCCGCCTGAGCGAGGATCAGCGCGCCGTCCGCGTCGTCGCCGACGACCCCGATCGTCTCGACGAAGAAGCTCGAATCGAGTCGCTTCAGGTCGAGCGCCATGTTGCATGCGGAGCCGCCGCCGCTCAGCTCTTCGGAGATGATCTCGGTAATCCCGTCTTCGGGCGGCCAGTATTCGACCAGCTTGTTGTGGTCGCAGCACCAGGTGCCGCCGGTGACCACGCCAGTCCGCGCTGGCATTTGTCACGCCTCCGCGGCGAGCAGCGGCTCGGTCACTTCGGCGTCCGCCGCAAGCGGGCGGCGCGCCCGGAGGCCGCTCTTGGCAAGTGCGTCGTGATAGGCCGCCACCGCCTCCTTCGGCGATGCATCGCGCTCAACGACGCGCCGCATCATTTGCACGATCTCGAGCGGCGATTCCGCGTACCAAATCTTGCGGCCGAAAAGGGCCACACGGGCGCCGTGCCGCTCGGCCTGAGCGACCAGTTCAAACGTGTCGCGCGTCGTGCCTGCGGCCCCGCCGAGAATGCCGACAACGAGATTCTCCGGGTCGAAGGAGGCGAGTTCCTCCATCGCGCGCGCGCCGTTGTAGGTCATCTTCAGGAAAAGCGGCCGGTCTTCCGCCGCAACGCCGGCGAGGCAGCGTGTGATCGCGTCGTTCAGATGGAAACCGAACTCGGCATCGCCTGTTTCTATCGGCTGCGCCGGATTGAAGACCTCCAAAAAATGCCGCATGCCGACCGCCGAAGCCTCGTCGCGGAACGCTGCATAGGCGTTGAGCGTCGCAACGTCTCGGTCGAGGTCGTTGTAGAAGGTGACGGCGTAGAGTCCGAGATCGGCGACGGCGCGCGCACGCCCTAGGCGGGCGGTGCGGAACGGCCGCGCCGGTTCCGCGCGATACGAGGCTCCACGAAAGCTCCAGATGTCGGTGGCGTCGTTCAGCCGGACCGCAGGCGTAACGGATGTGTCCGCATAGGTCCCGTTCCGGGCAAGCTCCTCGGCCGACGAGACCGAGGTCAGCATGATGTCGACCAGGCCCGACTCGACCATTTCGCGCATGCCGGCGCGGTATTCCGTCATCGGCCGCATGCGGTCGGTCGGCAGGTTCTGCTCATCGTAACGCGGTCCGGGTGCGCTCGTGCCGAGCGCCATGTCGGCGTCCTTCGCGTCGGCGATGATGAAGTCGGCCGGCTTGTAGGCGCCGGCGCGAATGCGCGCGAGCTTCACGTCCATCGTTCTCTGCGGGGATGTCATGTCAGCACATCATTTCGACGACCGGGAGCGGCGCATCCGCGAACTCGGGGGAGCCGACGCGGTCATGAAGCGTATCCATATACGCCCGCTCCCGGGGAAATGCCGCGTTTCCCTGATCGTGACGAGACATGCCCGAGCACTGCGTTCGGCGCGATTCAGGTGACGAGCAATCGACTGCAAAGCTCGCCGCAAGCTCGGCGTTGCGGAGTTCCGCAAACAGGAGGTGGCGCGGTCCGCACCGCGATAGGATAGAAGCCGGTCAGGGCGTGAACTGCTTGCTCAGCACCCAGCTGACGACAGCCATCCGCTCGTCCCTGGTGAAGGCATCGCCGAACGGCGGCATCTTCCCGTTCTTGCTGCCGAACGTCGCCTGATGGAAGACGAATTCCGGCGTGTACCGCCTCGGCCGCAGCTTCGGAGCCTTGCCCGGATAGGCGCGCGCGCCGTGGCAGCCCGCGCAAGTCTCCCACACGACCTTCCCCATCTCGACATTCTTGGCGTCTTTCAGAAATTCCTCGGAGAAGGCCGGCGGCTCTTCGGCGCCGACCTCCGGACTGACCCTCTCCAGATCTGCGGGCGTCGTCTCGGGCGCCTCCATCAGCTTCGGCTTTGCCTGGGCGAGCTGAATTCCTGCGGGAGGTTTCGGGGAAGAACTTTCCAATCCGGCCTCGAGCGCCACGCCGAAGCCGCCCGCAACCAGCGTCGCGGCGGCGGCAAAGCACAGGAATCCGAACCGTTTCCAAACCGACATGGAGAGCGCTCGCATTGTCTGCTTCGTGAAAAGGACGCCGCTTCAATGCGCGGCGTCCAGATCGGTTGCGGCCAATTCCCCGGCCCGGGCCGGGCTACTTGCTCGGATCGAATCTTGACGCGGACGGCCGCTCCTTCAGCGCCGCCCGCGATTCTTCCTTTGGCCTAGTTGCCCGGCACGATCTTATAGATCGTGTCCATGCTGCCCACCGGGCCGGTGGTGACGGAGGTCAGCGCGTAGACCTCGCCATCGGCGTCCTGCGCGAAGGCGAGCACGTATGGATTCTTTTCCATTCCCGTGCTCGCGGTTTCCTTCGTCCATGTGCCATCGGCGCCCTTCGTGGCGACGAAAATCTGGCCGTCCATCGCCGCAAACGACTTCGACCAGTCGCCGAAGATGTACTTGCCGTCCCACTCCGCGACCGAGCCGCGATAGACGTAACCGCCCGTCACCGAGATGCCTTCGCAGCTGGCCGCCGGCTTCGCGGTGCAGTTCTCGTACTCGATGATCGGCATCTTCAGCCCGGTCTTGTCGCAATCGGCCGGGTGGTTGTCCGGCTGCGTGTAGTCGAAGCAATGCGAGCCCTCGATCTTCCGCCAGCCGAGATTGTCGCCCCGCGCGATCACGTGCACGTGCTCATAGCTGTTCTGGCCGACATTGCCGCAATAGAGCGTCGAGCCGTCAGCCATGTCGAACGAGCACCGCCACGGATTGCGCAGGCCCGAGGCGAAGATTTCCGCCTCGGCGCCGGGGGTGTTCAAGTCGATCCGCAGGATCTTGCCCTGCATGCTGTCCATGTCCTGGCCGTTGCCCTCGGTCACGTTGTGGCCGATGCCCCAGTCGTTGGCGTAGCCACCGTCGCCGGTGGAGACGTAGAGCATGCCGTCGGCGCCAAAGCCGATCCAGTGGCCGTTGTGGTTGAACTGCGGCCAGTCGATCGAGGAGACGCGCCGCTCCGATTCGCGGTCCGCCTTGTCAGCGTCGTCGGCGGATACGGTGTATTCCGCGACGACGTTGGTGTGGTTCCACCAGAACAGCTTCCCAAGATCCGCCTGGTAATTCGTCGGCGCGCTGTAGGCGACGTAGAACTTGCCATTGTTGGCGTAGTCGGGATGGAATGCGAGGCCAAGCAGGCCGCGCTCGTCGAAGTCGCCCCAGAGCGTCACGATTCGATCGCGGATGTCGAGGAAGGGTTCACCCTCGAGCTGCCCGTCCGCATTGATGATGCGGATACGGCCCCATTGCTCGACCACGAACTTGCGCGGGTCTCCCGGCGGGGACACCATGGCAAGCGGCGCGTTTACGCCAGTGACGTAGGGCTCCAGCGTTATGTTGACCTGGGCGTTCGCGACGCCGGCCAACGCCAGCAGCCCCGCCCCCGCCGCAAACAGGGGCGCAAACATTCTCGCTCGCATCTTATTTCTCCTCCCAAGTGACGCCGGTTCTCATATCGTTGGCCGGCGAACGTTGCTGGCATACCGAATGTCAGCGGCTTGTCTAGGGCGTTTTGGTGGCGGAGACGCGTCAATTCTCTCTGTGCGGGAAAATCGATACAATCAGCGCGAGCGCAGACGCGGGGCGTAGAATGCCCACGCCGCGACGATAAGAACGACCGCCGTGGCGATCATCATCCCCATCCCTTCGCGTGATTGCTCGGCAATTCGCGCCGCTTCCACGTCCGTCATGCCCATGCGCCACACGGATTCGCGCCAGAAGTCCGAGACCGGCGGCCAGTACCAGATCGTGAGACCGACGGCGGCAACCAGCGAAATCGCCAAGAGGGCGCGTCCACGAGAACTTGCGAGTATGTCGGAGCGAAACACCGCCAGCCCGCACCAGACAGCGGGAACGCCGTAATATGCCATCCAGAGCGGCCCGTCCGGATCGTTGTATTGGACGGCGGCTGCGAGAAGCATAAGGACGGCAAGGACAGCGAACACGTAGCGCATTGCGGCTCCTCCAGTCTTCGCGCCAGAGGCGGTTGATTCTATCGTCTTGCTTGCCCTACCGTTCGCGCCCTCTGACGCGGACACCAGAAGAAACATCGCGCGGGAGGTGACGATGCGGCGACCTACGCCCGAACGCGGTTCCGATCAAGCACCGGCAATCGCCTCCCCGGGGGCCAAATGGCACACCCAGAGCTTTTCCGTCGCCTACGAATTTCCGGTGGTGTTCACGTCGGGCCTCTTCGCGCCGGCGAATCCGGTTCTGATCGACGTGCTCTGCCGGCGCGAGCCGGACAGGCAGCACAAGTGCATCGTCTTCGTCGACGAGGGCGTGCTCGGCGTCCGGCCGTCGCTGGTCGAGGAAATCCGAGCCTACGCGGCGCGTCACCATAACCGCATGGAGCTCGTCGCTGATCCCATCGTGATTCCCGGCGGCGAGAGGATCAAGATCGAGCTGCATTTCGTCGAGGCGATGCAGCGCCAGCTCTTCGAGCACCGCATCGACCGCCACTCCTACGTGATCGCCATCGGCGGAGGCGCGGTGCTCGATGCGGTCGGGCTCGTCGCCGCGACCGCCCATCGCGGCATCCGCCACATCAGGGTCCCGACGACTGTTCTGTCGCAGAACGATTCCGGCGTCGGCGTGAAGAACGGCGACAATCTCTATGAGCAGAAGAATTTCGTGGGCACGTTCGCGCCACCCTTCGCCGTCCTGAACGACCTCGACTTCGTCGAGGCGCTTCCCGCCCGCGACAAGATCGCCGGGATGGCCGAGGCGGTGAAGGTGGCGCTGATCCGCGACGCGGAGTTCTTCCGCTGGCTGGAGAAGAACGCCGACGCGCTCGTGCTCTTCGAGCGCGATGCGATGGAGCACATGATCCGCCGCTGCGCCGAGCTGCACATGCGGCAGATCGCGCATGGCGGCGACCCGTTCGAGACGGGCAGCGCGCGCCCGCTCGACTTCGGGCATTGGGCGGCGCACCGGCTGGAGACGCTGACGCACTACCATCTCCGGCACGGCGAGGCCGTGGCGATCGGGATGGCGCTCGATACGTGCTACTCGGTTCTCTCGGGCCGGCTTCAGCCCGCCGCCGAGACGCGCATCCGCTTCTTGCTCGACCACCTCGGGTTCCGCCTGTGGCACCCGGCGCTGGAGAAGACGATGCCGGGCGGCCGCCACGCGGTGCTCGAAGGGCTGCGCGAGTTCCGCGAGCACCTCGGCGGCGAGCTGACGATCACGCTACTCGCGGCGATCGGCACCGGCGTCGAAGTGCACGAAATCGACGAGGCGCTGATGTTGAGGGCGATCGACTCCCTCAAGAAGCAAGGCGCCGGCTGATGCTCATCCCGGGCCGGCGCGAGCTTGGCCATCTCACCTACTGCACCAACATTCATCCCGGAGAGACGTGGCCGGAGGTGCTTGCGCAGCTCAGGCGCCACCTTCCCGCGATCCGAGAAGAGGCGGCGGGCGGCCGGCCTTTCGGCCTTGGCCTCCGGCTTGGCGCGCCCGCTGCCGAGACTTTGCGGACGCCTGCCGCGCTTGACGAGCTGAAGGCGTTTCTTGCCGCAGAGAACAGCTACGTCTTCACCATCAACGCCTTTCCCTACGGCAGCTTTCACGGCCGGCCGGTGAAGACCGAGGTCTACGCGCCCGACTGGTCGACGCCCGAGCGCCTCACCTACACGAACGGCATCGCCGGGACGCTGGCAGAGCTTCTTCCCGACGGCATGCGCGGCAGCGTGAGCACGGTGCCGGCGACCTATAGCGCCTGGGCGGGCGGACGCATGGACGCGATCCGCGAAAACTACGTGCGCCACGCCGCCCATCTCGTGAAGCTCAGGGAGCGGACGAGCAAGGACATCACGCTTGCGCTCGAGCCGGAACCAAAATGCCTGCTCGAGATGATCGACGAGACGGTGCGCTACTTCGAGACTGAGCTGTTCGGCGACGACGCGGTCGCGCTGATGCGAGAGCTCACGGGGCTTGCGCGCGGGCCTGCCGCCGACGCGCTCCGTCATCACCTTGGCGTCTGCTACGACGTCTGCCACGCGGCGGTGGAGTTCGAGGACGCGCGGGCGAGCCTCGATCTTCTCCGCAGCAAGGAGATCGCCATCCCCAAGCTGCAGCTCAGCTCGGCGCTGAAGGTTGAGCGCGTCGGCCGCGAAACGGCGGCGCAGCTAAAACCCTTCGACGAGCCGGTCTACCTGCATCAGGTCGTCGCTAGGTCCGGCACCAAGTTCAAGCGATACCTCGATCTGCCGGAGGCGCTCGCCGATATCGATGCGACGCTCGGCGGCGAATGGCGCATTCATTTCCACGTGCCGATCTTCCTCGCCGAGATGAAGCATTTTGCGACCACGCAGGATTTCCTCTCCGAGATTCTGGCGCTCCACCGCGAGACGCCGATCTCCGACCATCTCGAGGTCGAAACCTACACGTGGGACGTGCTGCCCGAACGCTATCGCGGCGTCCCCGTCAGCCTGGCGATCGCGCGCGAGCTGAAATGGGTTCTCGACCGGCTCGCATCATGACCTTCGCCGATGCGGTTCGGCTCGGCCGCGTCTCGAACCTTCCGACCGTGTGGACGAACGCGCTTGCAGGGCAGGCGCTCGCGGGCGCGCTGCTTCCGCCAGCGCCGCTCGCCCTGCTCCTGATCGCCGTCTCGCTCGCCTATGTCGGCGGCATGTACCTGAATGACGCGTTCGACGCCGAAATCGACGCGAAAGAACGGCCGGAGCGGCCGATCCCCTCGGGCCGGGTGAGCCGGGCAACAGTCTTCGCATGCGGCTATGCGATGCTCGCGGCGAGTGTGCTCGGACTCGGACTCACCGGCTGGTGGACCGGCAACGGATTGCGCGCGGGCGCAGCCGGGCTGGCGCTCGCGCTTCTCATCGTTCTCTACAACCGGCGGCACAAGGAAAACCCGCTCAGTCCAGTGGTGATGGGACTCTGCCGGGTATTCGTGTACGTGGCCGCGGCGCTCTGCGTGACCGACGATCCGCCGGCTGCCCTCTGGGTTGGGGCCGCTCTGCTCCTTTGCCACCTGATCGGCCTCACCTATCTCGCCAAGCAGGAGACGCTTGGGCGCGTGACCAATCTCTGGCCGCTCCTCTTCCTCGCTGCGCCTATCGTCTACGGAATGGCATTCATCGCCAGCGAGCAGATGGCGGCCTTCTTCTGGCTGGCTCTGCTTGCAGCGACCGTCGCGGCGCTCTTCTTCGCCATGCGGCGTCGGCCGGGAGACATTCCGCGCTCGGTGATGACCCTGATCGCCGCGATCTCGCTGCTCGACGCGCTGCTTATCGCGGGACAGGCCATGGCTGGCCTCGCCCTCGCTGCGGCGCTCGGCTTCCCTGCGACGCTCGCCGGGCAACGCTTCGTCAGGGGGACGTAGCGGGCGTCAGCGGAACACATGGTCGAGGACAAGCTCCTTGAACCCGGTCGCCGCCACCTCCCCTTCGGGCAACAGTTCCGGCCGCGAGCTGATGACCAGCGGCCCATCGTTCGGATCGTCGGTGATCCGTCCGTGCGATCCCTTCACGAGCTGCGTGTCCTTGAGCGAAATCACGTCGAGGAGCGTGCGTTGTCCGAGCTTGCGCTTGAAGAGGCGCCAGCCGATCGCCGCCATCTGAACGCGGATCGCCGGATCGACGAACAGCTCGACCGGGTCGTAGCCGGGCTTGCGGTGGATATCGACGGTCCGCGCATAGTCCGGCGCGCGCGCGTCGTCGAGCCAGTAATAGTAGCTGAACCAACGGTCGGCGGCCGACACCGCGACAAGCTCTCCCGAGCGCGGATGGTCGAGGCCGGCGGCGCGCTTGCCGTCGTCGTCGAGCACTGTCTCCACGCCGTCAAGGGCGGCGACGATGTCCCGCACGGGACCGATGTCCGCGGCATCGCGCACGTAGACATGCGCGACCTGATGGTCGGCGAGCGCGAAGGCGCGCGACGCGCCGGCGTCGAACGCGTCCCGCCCCATCTCGTCGCGCACCCGGATGAGGCCCGCCTCGCGCAGCGCCCGGTTGATGTGAACGGCGTCCGTGACCGGCGTGATGCCGTATTCCGACACGATAACGACCGACCGACCGCTCCTTTCCGCCGCCTCGGTCAGCCGGCCGACGAGCGCGTCGATGTCGGCGAGCGACTTCTGCACTCTCGCATGCGCGAGGTCGGGCCCGTGGCGCTGCAGGTCATAGTCGAGATGCGGCAGGTAGCAGAGCGTGAGCGTCGGCTTCCGCGTCTCCATCACGTGAAGCGTGGCATCTGCGATCCATGCGCTGGAAGAAATGTCCGCTCCCGGCCCCCAGAACTTGAACAGCGGAAAGACGCCGAACTTTTCGTTCAGCTCGTCGCGGAGTTCAGGCGGCTCGGCATAATGGTCGGGGATTTTCCGTCCGTCGGCCGGATACATCGGGCGCGGCGTCGCGCTCCAGTCCGCCGACGAGTACATGTTGTACCACCAGAACATCTTGGCGCAGGTGAAGGCCGGGTCGCGCTTCCTCCCCGCCTCCCAGACCTTCTCGCCGGCGACGAGCCGGTTCGACTGCCGCCACAGCCATACCTCGGCGAGGTCGCGAAAGTACCAGCCGTTCGCGACCGCGCCGTGCCCTGAGGGCATGAGGCCCGTCACGAGCGTCGACTGCACCGTGCAGGTGACGGCCGGGAGCACTGTCCGGAGCGGCCGCTGACCGCCGAGCAGCGCGAGCTTGCGGAGGTTCGGGGTGTGCGCGCCGATGAGCGACGGCGTCAGCCCGACCACGAGGAGAACAAGAACCGGCTTCATCGTGCGACGCTATTTCCCGATTCCGGGGGAGGCAAGTTGTCTCGGATCGTTGGGGCTGCCCTTCCCGTTTGCGGCGCGCGGAACTACGTTCCTGGGAAGCGAGAAAACCACGCGAGGAAACCGTGAGCGTTGCGGTGACGCGGCTGTTGAGCGGCTGGCTGCGCAGGCAGCTCAGTGAAGCGCAGTCCGCCTGGCTTGACGAGCAGCTCGCAAAGCTTCGCGAAGGCCGCGAGCGCGACCTCTTCACCTTCCTGGGCCTTGTGCCGCGCAAATTGGGAAAGGCGGATCTCGAACTCTCGAAGGACGACCTCGCCAAGGCCGACAAGGCGCGGCGCGGCTGGGACCCGCGCGGGTGGACGGTGAGCGACGCGGCGCGCATTCTCGGCCTCCTGACGTTCGCCGCTGACCCATCGCGCTTTGCTGAAATCTTCAAACAGCTTTGCCGGACGGCGGATGTGAGCGAGCTGGTGACGCTTTACCGGGGGCTCCCGCTCTATCCCGCGCCCGAAAAGCTCGAATGGCAGGTGGGCGAGGGCCTGCGGACCTCCATGCGCGCCGTCTTCGAGGCGATCGCGCACCGCAATCCCTATCCGCGCGAGAATTTTTCCGAGGACCGCTGGAACCACATGGTGTTGAAGGCGCTGTTCATCGATTCGACGCTCGCGCCGATCCAAGGCCTCGACGAGCGCGGCAATCCTACGCTCGCCCAAATCTTGAGCGACTATGCACATGAGCGGTGGGCGGCGGGGCGGCCGGTCACGCCGGAATTGTGGCGCTGCCTCGGCCCGTTCGCGGAAGGCGCGATGGTCGCGGATCTCGAGCGCCTCGCCGGCAGCAAGGACAGCCGCGAGCGGCGAGCGGCGGCGCTGGCGCTTGCCGCCAGCCCCGACGACCGGGCAGCGTCGCTGCTCGAGCGCCTGCCGGTCGAGGCAATGATGGTGAAGAGCGGAAGTCTGTCCTGGGACAGCCTCTCCGCATAGCGGCGGCCAAGAATCGCGAGGACCAGTTCAATGATGTTCATCGACCCGCATACCCACATGATCTCGCGCACGACCGACGACTACGAGGCGATGGCCGCCGCCGGCATCGTGGCGCTGATCGAGCCGGCCTTCTGGATCGGACAGCCGCGCACCTATGTCGGCAGCTACGTCGACTATCTCTCGCACATCGTCGGCTTCGAGCGCTTCCGCGCCGGGCAGTTCGGCATCCGCCACTACTGCACGATCGGCCTGAACTCGAAGGAGGCGAACAATGAGGAGCTCGCCGAGGGCGTGATGGAGATTCTTCCCCGCTTCGCTCTGAAGGAGGGCGTCGTTGCGATCGGCGAGATCGGCTACGACGAGCAGACGAAGTTGGAGGACAAGTATTTCCGCGCCCAGCTCGAGCTGTCGAAGGAGCTCGACCTCCCGGTGATGATCCACACCCCGCATCGCGACAAGAAGCGCGGCACGACCCGCTCCATGGACGTGTGCGAGGAGCACGGGCTCGATCCCTCGAAGGTGATCGTCGACCACAACAACGAGGAGACGGTCGGCGAGGTGCTGCAGCGCGGCTTCTGGGCGGCGTTCTCCATCTACCCGAGCACCAAGATGGGCAACGTGCGCATGGTGGAGCTCTTGAAGAAGTACGGCGCCGAGCGCGTCATCGTCGACTCCGCCTGCGACTGGGGCATCTCCGATCCGCTCGGCGTGCCGAAGACCGCGAAGCTTGCGCTGGAGGGCGGCCTGCCCGAGCGGCAGGTGCGGCTTGCCTGCTACGAAAACGCGCTCGCGGCCTATGGCCAGAGCGGGCAGATGTCGGAGGAGGATTGGCTCGATCCGCCGGCGATCGACCAGCGGACGCTCTACGAGGGGAATTCCATCCTGCGCGGCGGCCGCGACCCGGTCATCGAGGAGCCGGTGCGGTCGAGCAAGCGGGAGAAGCTCGTCATCGAGTAGCGTCGCGCGGAATGGCGCGGCTCGTCCTCCTCTTCGTCGCAGCCGCCCTGCTGGTTGCCGCCCCCTTCTTCATCTTCGGCGACAGCCTCGAGACGTTTCTCTCCAGGGACCGGCTGATCGAAGCCTTCAGCGCCTACCGAGCATACGCCTGGATCGTGGCGATCTTGCTCATGGTCTCGGACATCCTGCTGCCCATTCCGAACACCATGGTGATCGTGGCGATGGGCATCGTCTACGGGCCTCTCCTTGGAGGGCTGGTGTCGGCCGGCGGCCTCGCTCTGTCAGGCTTTGCCGGCTACGGCCTTTGCCGCGTGCTCGGGCGGCCGGCCGCGCTGTGGCTGCTTGGGGAGCGGGACCTGCATGAGGCCGAGCAACTGTTTCTCCGCGTCGGCGGGCCGCTCGTCGCGGCCTCGCGCTGGGCGCCGATCCTCGCCGAGGCGATTGCGTGTCTTGCGGGCCTCGCCGGCATGCCGCTGAGGACGTTCAGCCTTGCCCTCATCTCGGGCGTCGTGCCGTTCGCGTTCGCTGTCGCAAGCTTGGGCTATGCGGGGTCGGACCGCCCGATCCTGACGCTCGTCCTCTGCGCCTTGCTGCCGCTTCCGATCTGGTACGTGGTGAGAGGCGCCTTTCTTCGCCGCCGCTCCGGTGGCGGCGAAGGCGATATTCATCCAGGCTGATGCGACGCTTGATGCGGCCACGCGAATGGCTGCGAGCGCCGCGACAAGGTGCGTAAGAACGCCGGGACCTGCGCCGCTCGCAGCCTTCGCGGCAAGGTCACGGTGCTGGTCGGGGCGGGCGAGGTTGCCGATCAGGGCGGCTTCTAGGACGTGCATGGCCTTGCCTCCGGTTCAGTCGACGTGAGCCGTCATCCGGCCTCCGTCACGGCAAAGTTAGGAAGCTCGGCCGCCTGCGATTAGCTGGTATAGTGCGCATGGACCTATGAAATGGATGCATGAATGCCACGCGCGAACATCAACGACCTCGTTGCCTTCCTCGCTGTCGCCAGAGAGCGCAGCTTCACCGGGGCCGCGGCGAAGCTCGGCGTCTCGCAGTCGGCGCTTAGCCACTCGATCCGCGGACTGGAAGAGCGACTCGGTCTTCGCCTGCTCGCCCGCACGACGCGCAGCGTTGCGCCGACCGAGGCGGGCGAACGGCTGCTTCGCACCCTCGGCCCGCGTTTCGATGAAATCGACGCGGAACTCGCCGCGCTGAGCGAGCTTCGTGAGAAGCCCGCCGGCACCGTGCGCATCACGGCGGACGAGCACGCGGCCGAGGTAGCCCTCTGGCCCGTTCTCGAAAAACTCCTGCCGAATTATCCGGACATCAGGGTCGAGATCGTCGTCGACAACGCCCTGAGCGACATCGTTGCCGAACGTTGCGACGCCGGCGTGCGGCTCGGCGGGCTGGTGGCGAAGGACATGATCGCCGTCAGGATCGGACCCGACTTGCGCATGGCGGTGGTCGGAGCGCCCCCCTACTTCGCCAAGCATCCGCGGCCGAAGAAGCCGCAGGACCTGACGGCGCACACCTGCATCAATCTCCGCCTGCCGACTTATGGCGGCCTTTATGCGTGGGAGTTCGAGAAAGGAGGCCGCGAACTGAGGGTGCGCGTCGAAGGCCAGCTGGTTCTCAACGGCATCAGCCTGATGCTCAAGGCGGCCTTGGCCGGCTTCGGCATCGCCTGCCTGGCCGAGGAACAGGCGCAGCCATACATATCCAAAGGTCGGCTGATCCGCGTGTTGGAGGACTGGTGCCCGCCCTTCTCAGGCTACCATCTCTACTACCCGAGCCGCCGGCAGCCCACATCGGCGTTCGCGCTGCTGGTCGACGCGCTGCGGTACAGGCGCTGAACGAGCGCACGTCTGGGTGAATGATCACGCGGCAGGGGCCGACCGGAGGCCGCTCAGCCCTCCAGGAACGCGAAGAGATCGCGGGACCGCGCCGATTCGCGAAGCTTCTGGAGCGCCTTTGCCTCGATCTGCCGGATGCGCTCGCGCGTGACGCCGAAAACCTCGCCGATCTCTTTGAGCGTGCACTCGTTCGCGCCGTCGAGGCCGAAACGCATGCGCATGATGCTCTGCTCGCGCGGCGAAAGCTCGCCGAGGGTCTCGAGCAGGCATTCGCGGAGCGCCGAGGCCTCCGCGGCGGCGTGCGGACTGACGGTGTCGAGCGCCTCGATCAGGTCGCCGAGCGTCGCGTCGCCGTCCTCGCCGACCGGCGCGTCGAGCGGCTTCGGGTCCTGCACCAGCGTCAGGGCGCGTTCGACTTGGTCGGCCGGGATACCCGAGCGGCGTGCGATCTCGTCCGCGCGCGGGTTCCTTCCGAGCTGACGGGAAAGCTTCTCGCGCTCGCGCTGCACCCTGCGCGCCGTCTCCGTCATGTGCACGGGGACGCGGATGGTGCGGCCCTGGTCGGCAATCGCCCGGGTGATCGCCTGCCGGATCCACCACGCGGCATAGGTAGACACCTTCACGCCGCGCCGGTGGTCGTACTTCTCGACGGCCCGCATGAGACCGAGATTGCCTTCCTGGATGAGGTCGAGGAAATCGAGCGAGCTGTAGGCCCGATACTTTCGGGCGATCGCGACGACCAGACGAAGGTGCGCCTCCACCATCTTCTCGCGCAGACGCTTCAGCTCGCGCCGAGCCCGGTGCGCCTCAGCCGCCGCCTCGCGGAACTCGGCAATCGGCAGGCCGACGCGCTGCTCGATTTCGAGCCGCGCAGCCCGGCCGCGCCTGGCCGCGCGCGCCCTGTACTCTTCCGCCTCCAGTTCCGCCGCGAGGTCGGCAACGCGGTCGGAGCGGAGGTTGAGAGAAGCCGCCTCCGCGGCGGAGCGCGCCGTGAACCGCTGAAGCCGGGCGGTGTTTCGCTCGGAAGGGCGCCCCTCGGACAGCGCGGCAAGCCGCCTGCGGGCAACGCGGCCGATTTCATCGGCAAGCCGGCGAAGCGCCGCGAGACGTGCCCCGGCCTCCTGGACGACTTCCACGTGAGAGACGGCCGGAGACGAATCCTCGGAGAACGGAGCGTGCGCTTCCGGCTCCCGATCGGCAGCGCTTCGGCCGCCGTGCTCGCCGAGCGCCGCGCCGTGGTGGACTGTATCGCCCGGCTCTGCGGAATCGACGAGGTAGCCGAGCCGCAGACGGCCCGCTTCGATGTCCCGCGCCCATTCTCCCAGCCGCTCGACAAGCATCGGGATCCGGCACATGCGCTCCAGCAACTCGTTCTGCGCCGCGTCGATGCGCCGCGCGAGCGCAAGCTCGTCCTCGCGCGAGAGCAGGTCACCGCTGCCGATATTGCGGAAGTAGGCGTCGAGCGTGCCGGGCGACGGACGGCCGGCATTTTTGCCAACCAGAGGTGCGGATCGAGGCTGCGCGCCGTCCAACCGCTCGACCGCGCGGCCAGCCACGGCCGGGGCGTCCGGGGCTGCTTCATCGAATGCGCCCGGACGACGCTCGGCGTCGTCCCCGCCATCCTCGAACCGCTTGCGCAGCATATCCATGTCGCGTTCCAGGGGACTGGAACCGCGCCCCTCCGCACCGGAGGCTCCTCGCGGTCCCGCCCCGTCCATGAGCCGCGCGGCCGGAAGCAGCCGCGCCGCCCTTTCCGATAAGGGATGCCAGCCGCCGGCGCTCCACCCGCGCCGCCGACGCGCTCGCACGAGGCAAAATGGTGTTCTTTAGCCCGGAAATCAACCGGCTGCGACCCCCGAACAGCGCAGCCGGCTTTGCCGCTGAGTTCGCGGTCGAAAGGTTCGCCGTGACGATGAGGATGAAGAGCGTGCCGACCAGCGGCACATAAGGCCAAGGATCCGTCTGGATGGTTTCACGGATCTGGGCGGAGATCGTCTCGACCACGATCTCCAGCACGCTCTGCAGGCCGTCACCCGCGACCGTCGCATTTCGCATGGCGAGCCAGGACAGGAGCGCAAGGAACGCCATGATTGCCCAGGTCGTCACGACCTGCCCGGCGATCAGAACCGGTCCGATCCAGAAGAGAACTTCCGGCTCGAGCAAGTCCGCCTGCACGTCACGCCCTCCCGAAAAGCTGACGCGCCGCAAGCTGCGCTACGGTAAAACCCGCCGCCGCTGCGATGAGCGGCGCCGCCCCCGCCTGCGCGATGACCCAGAAGGAGGCGATGACGACAGCGAACCGTCCCACGTTCCACGCAACGACAAGCGACGCCTGACGCTCCCCTGCAAGCAGCGTCACGGAGCGGTAGAGCATTCCGGCGTGGGCCGCCCCCACGAGCGCGCCCGCCAGCCCAGCGCCGGCCGCGACGATCGCACCGTTCATTGCTCCCTCTCGATCCGCCGCCATGCGAGGTAGAAGCAGAGCGCCGCGCCGGCGAAAATCAGGCTCCCGGTCCAGAATACGTGCCCGCCGAGCCTCAGGTCGAGCCAGTGGCCGAGCAACGCGCCGAGCAGGATGGGCGCCACGATCAACCAGCCGAGCGCGCCGATGAGCGAGAGATTGCGCCAGACCGGACGCTCCCCCGTGCGGCGCCAATGCTCTTCGCGGCTCCTCCGAAGGTCCACAGACTGGGTGAGATTGTTGCGGTTGTTCGGTTCGCTCACGCTGGCGGCTCCTCGAGGAACATGTCTTCGCTGCCGGCGCTCGGCCGCGGCGCGCTGCCGCCGGGCTGCGGCGTAAATCCGCGGCCAGCCTCAAGATATTTCTCCAGCTGGCGGATGAGGCCGAGGTGCAGCCGGGTGGCGGAAAGGCGCGTCTCCGCCTCCGCCCGCACGCTCGCCGATTCCGGCGAAGACGGAGAGGCCCGCATAGCGCTCGGCGACCGTGTGGATAAGCTCCATGATGAGCACGGTCTTGCCGACCCCGGCACCGCCGAACATGGCGGCCTTGCCGCCGCGCGCCAGCGGCGCGAGGAGGTCGATGACCTTGATGCCGGTCAGCAATATCTCGCGTTTGCCGCTCTGCTCGACGAGCGGCGGCGGACGGCGATGGATGGGCCGGCGCTCGACGGTAGCGGCGAGCGGCTCGCCGCCGTCGATCAGTTCGCCGGTCACGTTGATCAGCCGGCCGAGCACCGCGTCGCCCACCGGGATCGCTATCGGGCCGCCGGCATCATAGACGGCGTTGCCGCAGGCGAGCCCCTCGGTCTCGGCCATCGCTACGCAGCGCACGGTCCTTCCGTCGAGGTGCTGCTGCACTTCGAGGACCGTGCTCGTCCTGCCGCGCTCAGCAATGAGGGCATTGGCGATCGACGGCAGCTCCCCGCCCGCGATCGCGACATCGACGACGGAGCCGATGATCCCGACGATTTCCCCCCGCGCCGGGCTTTCGGCGCGGTCGGTACTCGTGCCTGTCGCGTGGTAGGCGGTTTGCATGATCGAAACGGATGCACCGTTCCGCTTCCGCCGCCGTTGATACGAATCAAAGTCGGCAATGGTCTCCGAGGCGGCAGACATTGCATTTCGCGCCTTCCCGCGCCTTAACATCCGGGCGCCAAGCGAGGCTGCGGACAACGGAAGGATTCATGGCCGGATCAGGACTTACGTTTGCGGTAATCGGCGTCAACCACGGCCACATCTACGGCCAGACGCGCGTCATGCTCGACGCCGGCTGTCGGCTGAAATCGTTCTTCGCCCCGGAGGACGATCTGGCCGCCGCGTTCTCGAAGGCCTTTCCCCAGGGGAAACGCGTCGGCGACGAGCGAGCCATTCTTGAGGACGGCGAGGTGAAGCTGGTTCTCGGCGCCGGCATCCTCGCCGAGCGCGCGCCGATGGCTGTCCGCGCCATGCGCCACGGCAAGGACGTGATGCTCGACAAACCCGGCGCGACAACGCTCGACCAGCTTGCCGAGCTACGCGCGACGCAGGCGGAGACGGGCCGTATCCTCTCCATTCTCTATTCCGAGCACTACACCCAGCCGGCGACGGTCGCGGCCGGCGAGCTGGTCAAGGCCGGCGCGATCGGACGCGTCCTGCAGACGGTCGGCCTCGGTCCCCACCGGGTCGGCAACTACGCGCGGCCGGACTGGTTCTGGAGCCGCGAGCGGACCGGCGGCATCCTCTGCGACATCGGCTCGCATCAGGTGGAGCAGTTCGTGTTCTTCGCCGGCGCGGCGAACGCGGAGGTCGTTTCGAGCCACATCGCCAATTTCGACCACCCCGAAACGCCGGAATTCGAGGATTTCGGCCAGATATTGCTGACCGCCGAGGGCGCCGCCGGCTACATCCGCGTCGACTGGTTCACGCCCGACGGCCTCCCGGCATGGGGCGACGGCCGGCTCTTCATCCTCGGCACGGAGGGGACGATCGAGCTTCGGAAATACACCGACCTCGAAGGCAGGCCGGGCGGCGATCACCTGTTCCTCGTCGACCGCAAGAGCACGCGCTACATGGACTGCTCGAAGACCCGGATCACGTACGGCGAGCAGCTGCGCGACGACGTGCTGAACCGCACCGAGACGGCGATGCCGCAGGCGCATTGCTTCTACGCGACGGAGCTCGCGCTCGTCGCCCAGGCGCGCGCCACGCGCATCGCCGGCAAGCGCCCGACTCGGAAACCGCTATGACCGACCGCCTGAAAGTCGGCGTCGTCGGTCTTGGCGTCGGCGTCGGCCACGTCACCGCCTACAAGGAGCTGCCGGAACTCTACTCCGTCGCGGCGGTCTGCGACATCGACGCCGAACGCGCGGCGGCGATAGCGAAGGAGCACGGCGTACCGCGCGCTCTTCCGGACCTCGACGCGGTGCTCGCGCTCGATCTCGACATCGTCGACATCTGCACGCCCTCGACGCTGCATTTCTCGCAGGCGAGCCAAGCCCTCCGCGCCGGCAAGCACGTGGTGCTGGAGAAGCCGTTCGCAAACTCGCTCGCCGAGGCGGACAAGCTCGCCGAGATCGAGAAGGAATCCGGCAAGCGCCTCTGCCCGATCTTCCAGTATCGATTCTCGCACGGCATCGCTCAGCTTCTTCACCTCCGCGCAAACGGCCTCGCGGGTCGCGCCTATGTCGCGACGATCGAGACGCACTGGCGGCGCGGGGCGGCCTACTACGACAACCCTTGGCGCGGGCGCTGGGCCGGCGAAGGCGGCGGCTGTTTTCTCACGCACGCCATCCACAACCACGACCTCCTCACCACCATCCTCGGGCCGATCAGGAGCGTCTACGCCCGCACGGCGACACGCGTGAACCCGATCGAGACGGAGGATTGCGCGGCCGCTCTCCTCGAAATGGCGGACGGCTCGTTCGCGACCCTGTCGGTCACGCTTGGCGCCGAGGAGGACATGTCGCGCCTCCGCTTCTGCTTCGCCGGGCTGACCGCCGAGAGCAACCGCAGCCCTTACAATCCAGGCACCGCGCCGTGGACTTTTCTCGCCGCGGATCCTGACCGCCAGAAGGCGATCGGCGCCGCGGTCGCCGAGGTGCCGCTTGGGCCGGAGCGCAACACCGGCCAGTTCCTGCGCCTCCACAAGGCGCTGACCGAAGGCGGGCCGCTTCCGGTCTCGATCGCCGACGCGCGTCCTTCGCTGGAGCTCGTCACCGCTGCGTACCATTCGGCGCGGACCGGCCAGCCGGTCACTCTGCCGATCGGCCCGGAGCATCCGCTCTACGAGGGCTGGCTCCCCTCAAGCAGACACTGACCGTGGCCGGCGAGCACGCGCTCATTTTCGATCACGACCGGGCCGTTGTCACGGTCAGTGACGACGCCGACGGCTGGCGGAAGGTCTCGGTGCAGCCCAAGCACCCGATTTCCGTACAGCGCAGCCCTTGCCGCACGACCTACCCGGACGACCTGATCCGCCGGATATTGGACGTCAAAGGACCAGAGTATCTCTGCGACGAGATCGCTCGCGACCAGGATCCCGCTTACACGGAAGCGAACATCGATATCGGTCTCTTCAGCTACCTGAAGCCGGCAGACTTCGCCGGGAAGACCCTGCTCGATTTCGGCTGCGGCTGCGGTTCTTCGACAATGATCCTTGCCCGCAAGCTTCCCAAGACGGCAATCGTCGGCACGGACATGCTGGCCGAAAGTCTGTCGGTGGCGAGGGCTCGTGCGCGGCACTACGGTCGGCGCGATATCACCTTTCATGCCTCGCCAAGCGGCAGCGAGCTGCCCCCGGCGCTGGAGCCGATGGACTTCATCGTCATGAACGCCGTCTTCGAGCATTTTCTGCCCGAGGAGAGACGCCGGGTCATTCACCTGTTGTGGCGGAAACTGAAGAAGGGCGGCACGCTGTTCATTCAGGAGACGCCCAACCGATGGTCGCCCATCGAGTTTCATTCGACCGGGCTTCCGCTTCTCAACTACACGTGGGACGGTCTTGCACACCGGGCGGCAACCCGCCTGTCACGACGCATCGAGGACAACAGCACCTGGGAAGAATTGCTTCGCGGCGGAATCCGCGGAGCCACCGTCCGGGAAATCCTCAGATGCATACCCGGAAAGGCCAGGCGCCTCGAGCCAGTCCTGTTAGGCGGTAAGGATCAGGCCGACCTCTGGTACGCCATGTCCAACCGTCGCCACGGCCGAAGTGCAAGGCGGATGGCGGTCAGGATGGCGTTCAAACTTGCCGGGCGGATCAGCTCTCTGGATTTCACGCCGGAATTGGCGCTCGCGATTCAAAAGGTCTCCGACTAGGGGAAGTTCGGCGCGCTTTGACCAGATTGACAACGCCGCTCCAGAATGGAATAAACGTTCCATAAGGTGTTCAGGTTCGATCATCCATTCCGAAGATGCGGTGGCGAACCTCGGCCGCCGGCGTCATGACCGGCGAAACTCCAAGGGAGGAGAAGCATGAAAAAGCACGTGTTAGCGGCAGCGGTCGCGCTGTCGGCGCTTGCCGTTGCCGGTCCGTCTTGGGCCGACTTCACGATCCTTGTGCCGTCGGGCAGCGAGGGCGACGGCTTGAGGGCGGCCGCCGCCGACTATTCGACCGAGAAGGGCATCAAGATCGAAATCGTTCAGGCGCCTTACGCCAACGTGTTCGAGCAGGGCGCCAATGCCGGCGCCACCAATTCCGGCGTCTTCGACATTATCCTCATGGACGATCCGTGGATTCCTTTCTTTGCTGAGAACGGCCACCTGGAGACGCTCGACTCCTATTTCCAGGCGGCGGGAATGGCAGGGCCGGACGATGACTTCCTGTCGAAGTCGCTCGCCATCTGCCGCAATCCGTACGCGACCGGCGCATGGGTCTGCCTCCCCTACGTCGGTAATGCGCAGATGTTCTTCTATGACGGCGCGAAGTTCGCCGAGCAGGGCCTGCCCGACGGTCCCAAGACCTGGGACGACGTGATCAAGGCGGCGGGCGCGATGACCGCGGCCGGCGGCGGACGCTATTTCGGCTACGTGTTCCGCGGCGGACAGGGCAATCCGGTCGTCGCCGACTTCATGCCGATCTTCTGGTCCTACGGCGCGGACCTCTTCAACGACGACCGGACCGCGGTGACGATCGACACGCCGGAAGGCGCTGCCGCGATGAAGACCTTCATGGCGCTCCGCGACATCTCGCCGAAGGGCGTCGAAAGCTACAACGCCAACGAGGTCGGCACGGCGCTTGCCGCCGGCACCGCCGCATCGTCGATCAACTGGCCGAACTGGGTTGGGACCTTCGAAGACCCGAGCCAGTCGAAGATGGTCGGCAAGATCTCCTACTCGCCGATCCCCGCAGGCACGAACCCCGGCTCGTCCGAGATCGGCCACTGGACGATGGGCATCATGTCGGCGTCGAAGAACAAGCAGGAGGCCTTCGACTTCATGGTCTGGGCGACCACGCCGGAGCAGATCAAGATTTCGGCCACGCGCGGCAATCCGCCGGTCCGCCGCTCGGTGTTCACCGATCCGGAGCTGACCTCGCAGGAGAAGTTCCGGCACTTCCCGACGCTGATGGAGGCGATCGAGGCCTCGACCCCGCGTCCGCGCCATCCGAAGTGGCCCGAGATCGAGAACGCCTTCGGCATCGAGCTCTCCAAGGCCGTCGCCGGCACAATCTCGCCGGAAGAGGCGCTGAAGAACGCCCAGGCGGCGGTGGCAGGGATCGCCGGCCTCTAGCCGCGTCCTCTACTCGGAAAAGAACAACAGGCGGGGTCCCTCGGACCCCGCTTTCCGACTGCGCCGTCAACATCGCCGGTGTATGATCCTGCAGACGCGCCGTCGAGGGAGGCTGGAATGCCCGCAGGCGAGGCTCGCGGATGAGCGCTGAGCTGGCGGTTCCCGCGCCGGTCACGCTGGGCGGCTCCGTCGAGCGCTGGTTCGAGCGGCACCTGCGCGTGCTGATGCTGGCGCCGGCCATGCTCGTGCTCGCCGGCCTCACCTTCTTCCCGACGCTCTACATGTTCGGCGCGGCGACCCACAACATCAGCCCGAACCCGGCGATAGGCTGGACCTTCGTGGGGGCCGACAATTTCCTCCGGATGCTGACCGACGGCCAGTTCCTGATCGGCCTCTGGAACACAACGGTCTTCACGATCGTGTCGGTGACGATCGAGTTCCTGCTCGGCCTCGGCCTTGCGCTCCTTCTCGACAAACACATCCGCCGCATGAACTTTCTGAAGACGATCCTGATGCTGCCGATGATGCTGCCGCCGATCGCTGTCGCCATCACCTGGAAGATCATCTACGAGCCGCAGTTCGGCGTCCTGAACGAGATCATGTTCCGGCTCGGCCTGCCGCTGCAGGCCTGGGCGGGAGACGCCGACCTCGCGATGTTCTCCATCATCGTTGCCGACGTCTGGCAGTGGACGCCGTTCATCTTCCTGCTGATGCTGGCAGGGCTCGCGAGCCTGCCGGATGAGCCCTACGAGGCGGCGGCCATCGACGGGGCGTCGAGTTGGCGGCAGTTCTGGGACCTGACGGTCCCGTTCCTGAAGCCGGTGATCGCAATTGCGCTTCTGCTGCGCGTGATGGACGCCGTGCGCCTGTTCGATCTCGTCTTCATCCTGACCGGCGGCGGTCCCGCCGACCGGACCAAGGTGCTCAGCCTCTACATCTACCAGGTCGCCTACCGCTTCGCCGATCCCGGCTACGCGGCGGCGATCTCGCTCTTCGTGCTCTTCGTCACGGTCGGCTTCAGCACCTGGTTCATCAAGCGCATGCGGCTGGCGGTGTAGCGATGGCGATCCGCACGCGCGGTCCGATCCGAAAGGCAATGCCCAGCGTCGTCGCCTGGGTCGCAATCGTGATCGCGCTGATCGTGACCCTCTTCCCCGTCTACTGGATCGCGGCGAACTCCTTCAAGTTCGACATCGACATCTTCTCGATTCCGCCCTTGTGGTTCCCGACGAACCCGACGCTCAAGCACTACAATTCGGCGTTCATCGAGCGGCCCTTCCTGCAATACGCGCTGAACAGTTTCATCATCGCCGTCGCCACCACGATCGTGGCCCTGGTGCTCGGCACCATGGCCGGCTACGCGCTCGCCCGTTTCCGCTATCCCGGCAACGTCCGCTACCACGTCTCGTTCTGGATCCTGTCGACGCGCATGATGCCGCCGATCGTGACGATCATCCCGCTCTATTTGTTCTTCAACTATTTCCAGATGCTCAACACCAAGACGGCGGTGGTGATCGCATACACCGCCTTCAACCTGCCCTTCGCCACCTGGATGATGAAGAGCTACTTCCAGGACCTCCCGGTCGAGCTGGAGGAAGCGGCGATGGTCGACGGCGACACCCGCTGGGGCGCGTTCCTGCGAGTCGCGCTGCCGCTGGCGCGGCCCGGCCTGGCGGCGACCGCGATCTTCTGCCTGATCATCTCCTGGAACGAGTTCTTGCTCGCTCTCATCCTGACGCTGACGGAAAAGTCGCAGACGCTGCCGATCGGCATCGCTGGACGCGTCACCCAGTACAACACCTATTGGGGCGAGATCAGCGCCGCCGGCTTCACCGCCTGCATCCCGATCGTCATCTTCGCCTTCATCGTCCAAAAGCACCTGGTCCGCGGACTATCGTTCGGCGCAGTCAAGGGGTGAACGCATGGCCTCCGTCACCTTCCGGGACGTTGCAAAGAGGTTCGGCGCCTTCACCGCCGTCTCCGATCTCGATCTGAAGGTCAACGACCAGGAGTTCCTGGTCCTGCTCGGGCCGTCGGGCTGCGGCAAGACCACCGGCCTGCGCATGATCGCCGGGCTGGAGGCCGCGGATTCCGGCCAGATCCTGCTCGGCGAGGTCGACGTCACCAACATGCTGCCCAAGTACCGCGACGTCGCCATGGTGTTTCAGTCCTACGCGCTTTATCCGCACCTGACGGTGGCCGACAATATCGGCTACCCGCTGAAGATCCGTAAAGTGCCGACCGGGGAACGCAACCGCATGGTTACCGAGGTGGCGCGCCGGGTCGAGCTCGACGGATTGCTCGGTCGCCTGCCCAAGGAGCTTTCCGGCGGCCAGCGGCAGCGGGTGGCGCTGGCCCGCGC
>JBOHKB010000215.1:0-1741 GCA_050728815.1 Propylenella sp. | reverse complement strand
GACGAGGCGGACGTGCACCGCCCCGGCGAACGAGCGGATAAGGTCGCGGGTGTAGTCGCGCTTCATGGTGCCGGGCGTGGCGAGCACGGCGACCACGCCGCTCTTCGTCTGCTCCGCCGCCGGCTTGATCGCCGGCACGGTGCCGACGAAGGGCACCGAGAAGCGTTCGCGCAACGGGGGCAGCACCAACGTCGAGGCGGTGTTGCAGGCGATCACCACGGCTGCCGGATGGTGCTCGGCGATGAGCTTTCCCATCAGCTCCACGATGTGCTCGCGGAGCGCCGCCTCCTCCCAATCGCCGTACGGGAAGGCCGCGTCGTCGGCGACGTAGACGAAGCGCGCATCCGGCAAAGCGGCGCGGACCGCGGAAAGCACCGACAAGCCGCCAATGCCGGAGTCGAAGACAAGCATCGGCCCGGCGTCAGGCATGTGATGCGCCCCCTCCCCGCTTTGTATGCCGCCGCTCCAGCGCCGCGATCACCCCATGCAGCACGTCGATCTCGTCCTTGGTGAAGCCTGCGCGCTGCAGGATGGCGCGGAGGTTCTGCACCATGGTCGGCTTCATGTCGGCGGTGCGGAAATAGCCGGTTGGCTCGAGCGCCTCCTCGAGGTGGCGCATCAGACCGAGGAGATGCGCCTTCGGCGCCGGCGTGACGTCGATCTCCGGAAACGCCTCGCGCGTGGGAAGCGTTCCGCCGAGCCCGACGAGCAGCCATTCATACGCGATGAGAAGCACCGCCTGCGCCACGTTGAGCGAAGCGAAGGCCGGGTTGACCGGATAGGTGACAATGCTGTCGGCGAGCGCGACCTCCTCGTTGGTGAGCCCCCAGCGCTCGCGCCCGAAGAGGAGACCGACCCCCTGCCCGGCCGCAGCGCGCTGCCGGAGGACGGCGACGGCCTCGCGCGGCCCGACCACCCCTTTCGGCAGATCGCGGGTTCTCGCGGTGGCCGCGTAGACGAAGTTCAGGTCGGCGATCGCCGCCTCGGCGGAATCGAAGACCTGCACTTCGTCGACGATACCCGTCGCGCCGCTCGCTGCGGCCTTCGCCTTGCGGTTCGGCCAGCCTTCGCGCGGTCGAACAAGGCGGAGGTCGGTCAGCCCGAAATTGGCCATGGCGCGCGCCGCCGCACCGATGTTCTCGCCAAGCTGCGGCTCGACGAGCACGATGGCGGGACAGCGCAACGATGGTTCTTTCAGCGGAGCGGGATCGCTCATGCGCCGTGGTGGCTAGCGCTTTCAAGCGGCGGTGTGAACGCCTTTCCTCAGCAGTGGAACCCTCAGGTCACGCCGCGAAATGGATCCGCCAGCGAGCTGGATCCACCTGCACGTCGCTCAACTCCAAAGCCGTGATACAATTTCTACGGGACATCCACAAATATTGCAATTTGCGGTTTTGAACGGTAGGCAAGACAGAGCGCAGCGTCTGGCCCTGCCACGGACCTGGAGGCATCGATGCAAATTCGCGTTTTTCTTGTGGCGCTCCTTTTCGCCACAGCTCTCGTCACTTTCTCTGATGCGCCCGCCTTCGCTCAGGCGAGCCGGACCTGGGTCTCTGGCGTCGGGGACGACGCCAATCCGTGCAGCCGCACCGCGCCCTGCAAGACATTTGCCGGCGCCATCTCGAAGACGGCGGCGGGCGGCGAGATCAACTGCCTCGATCCCGGCGGCTTCGGAGCGGTGACGATCACGAAGTCGATTTCCATCATTTGCACGGGAGTGGAAGCAGGCGTGCTCGTGGCT
>JBOHKB010000214.1:0-9447 GCA_050728815.1 Propylenella sp. | reverse complement strand
CGCCGGAGGATACGACGAGCACGCGGCGCTTGCCCTTGACGAGCGCCGCGATGTCGTCGACGAGCGCGGCGAGCCACAGGCGGTCGAGCTGACCGCTGGCGTCAATCAGCAGCGACGAGCCGACCTTGACGACGATGCATCGATGGGCGGCGATGCTCTTCGCTTTCACGTCCCCCTCCGGCGCAGGCTCCGCGCTGCCCCCTTCGGCTCGGTTTGATCGAGCAGCGGCAGGCAGGCGTCAAGCAGCGCCTCTATCCCCGCCCCCGTCGCCGCCGAAATGACAAACGGCGCCACGCCGGCGCGCCTCTTCAGCTTCGCCTTGACCGAGGCGAGCGCGGCCTTCTCGGCGAGATCGGCGCGCGAGAGCACGACAATCTCCGGCTTCTCCTCGAGGCCATGCCCGTAGGCGGCGAGCTCGCTCCGCACCGTCCGATAGGCCGCAAGCGGGTCGTCGCCGGCGGCGTCCACGAGATGGATGAGCGCGCGGCAGCGCTCCACGTGGCCGAGGAAGCGGTCGCCAAGTCCGGCGCCGAGATGCGCGCCCTCGATCAGCCCGGGAATGTCGGCGAGCACGAATTCCCGCCCCTTGTGGCGGACGACGCCGAGGGCGGGCGTCAGCGTCGTGAAGGGATAGTCGGCGATCTTCGGCTTTGCCGCGGTAACGCGGGCGAGCAGCGTCGATTTTCCCGCATTCGGGAGCCCGACGATCCCGATGTCGGCGATGAGCTTCAGCCGGAGCCAGACCCAGCGCTCCGCTCCTTCCTGGCCGGGATTGGCGCGGCGCGGCGCGCGGTTCGTCGACGACTTGAAATGCGCGTTGCCGAAGCCTCCATTGCCGCCGGCGGCGAGCCGCACGCGCTGACCGACCTTCGTCAGGTCGGCGATCAGCGTCTCGTTGTCCTCGGCGAGAATCTCGGTGCCGACCGGCACCTTGAGCACCACGTCGGCGCCTCTTGCGCCGTGGCGGTCGCGGCCCATGCCGTGGCCGCCGGTCTTCGCCTTGAAATGCTGCCGGTAGCGGTAGTCGATCAGCGTGTTCAGCCCCTCGACCGCCTCCGCCCAGACATCGCCGCCGCGCCCACCGTCGCCGCCGTCGGGCCCGCCGAACTCGATGAACTTCTCGCGGCGGAACGACACCGCGCCGGCGCCGCCGTCGCCGGAGCGGACATAGACCTTGGCCTGGTCGAGGAACTTCATATTCCAGCCTGCGCTGCGCGGATCGCCGGGGGCAGGCCCTCCGACGAGCGCGCCGTCAGATAGCCGTTGCAACCCGGGTTAGGAAGCCGGCGCCGCGCTCAGCTGGGCAGGCGGCGGCGCGGACTGCGGCTCGGGCTGAGGCTGCGGCGCGAGCTGGTAGTGCCGGCTCAGGTCGTCGAGAAGACGCAGCGCATGCCGCGTCCGAAGCCGCATGATCCAGATCCAGATCTCGGCGATCAGGATGAGCAGCGCCAAAACGCAGGGAGCGAGAAGCGGGTCGATCTTCTCCGCCGGCACGGCCTGATAGAGGCGGTTCACGACCTGAGCAACACCCGCCCGCAGCCCATCGAGCCCGATCACGACGCTGGCGAGCAACACCATCGCGGACATGACCGCAAAGCGCCTCCACTGCCAGTCGCCGGCGATGTAGCGCTCCATCAGCTTCAGCCGCTCGATTCCGATGAAGTCGCCCGCCTTCAAATAGGTCGCGCGCGACGCCGCGATGATCGGACCGACGATATTGCGCACGAAGAAACGCCAGGAAAGAACGTTCACCGAGATGAATGCGGCGAGCGCAATGACGAGCTTGCGGTCATCGTCACGAACGAAGAGAAGGACCGCGAACGCGACGAAGATCGACGCGACAACGGCGAGCGCCGGCGCGCGCGAGCGGCCCCGGTTCGGGTCGAGGAGGTAGACGGATTTCTGGGTCTCAAGGTCGAACCTCGTCCCGCCGACCCAGCTCAGGTAGTAGACGACGAGCGCAACTCTCTGGATGTACTCCCGCTTCGCATTGGCGATCACGTCCGCGTAGGGGAGGCCCTGCAGCGTCAGCCAAGTGAAGAGGAGGGCAAGCGCCCCACCGATGACGACGACGTAAAGGCCGCCCTCCTTGATGCGCTCCTCGACCCCCTCGTCCTGCAGCAGACGCCAGAACCGCCGACGCGCCATCCCCCTGCTCCCCGGCCGAGCCCGAAACGACCCGCGACAGCTAAGCGGACCCTTGCCCGGCAGACAAGATGCGCGGCGCGACTGACCATCGGGCCGCGTTACGCTAGCTTCGCGCCGACCGCATCCACTCGCCTCGCGTCAGTTGCATGTCCACGGTCGGCACTTGGCCGCCGCGCGATCTCGAGAGGACTTCCTTGCGGCCGGTCTGCCGGAACCCGAGTTTCTCCAGGACCCGCCGCGAGGCGGGATTATCCAGGAACACGCCGGCGCCGACCACGTCCGTATCCGGAAACGCCGCGAAGGCGTGCGCCGTCAGAGCGCCGATCGCCTCGGTCCCAAAACCCTTGCGCCAATAGGGACGGCCGATCCAATAAGCGAGCCGGGGCATCTTGCGCGGCGGATCGCCGGTGCCGGGATGCTTGACGGAGCAGACTCCGATCGGCGCGCCAGCAAGCAGAATTGCAAAGGCGTCGTTGCCGGAGCCGGCGCGCTCCTGCCGCTCGGCGAAGTCTTGTACGCTTTCAGGCGTAACTGGCCACGGCACTTCCGAGAGCCACTTCACCACCTCCCAGTCGTCGATCAGCGCGTGAAGCGCGCGGGCATAGCTCGCCCGGAGCGGCGCGAGGACCAGCCGCCGAGTCTTCAGGCTCCTCTTCTCCATCCCATCGGCTGCGACCATCGTGGAAGTCCCTGCAAAAACAAGAAGGGGAAGCGGCTTCCCGCTTCCCCTTCGATTTCGGCGCCGGGTCGGCGGGACGCCGGCGCAAGTCCATCGGCCGGCTATTCGGCGGGCTCCGTCGGCTCCACGGACACATAGGAGCGGCCGCCCGACTTGCGCACGAAGGCGACGCGGCCTTCCGTGAGCGCGAAGATCGTATGGTCCTTGCCCAGTCCGACATTCTCACCTGGGCGCCACTTGGTGCCGCGCTGCCGCACGATGATGTTGCCGGGAAGCACGGACTCGCCGCCCGATTTCTTGATGCCGAGGCGGCGTCCCGCAGTATCCCGCCCGTTGCGCGACGAGCCGCCGGCTTTCTTGTGCGCCATATCAGAAAACTCCTTCGAACTGTCCGCGCGGAGCTATTCCGACGCGTCCGCCTTCGTCTCGCTCTTCTTCGCCGCCTTGCGCGCCCGCGGCTTCTTCGCCGGGGCCGCGGCGGCCTCGGCAGCGGCCGCTTCAGGCTCCGCCTCGGGCGCCGCTTTCTCCTTGCGGGCGGTTTTTGCCGCCTTCGCGCCGTCGGTCAGGATTTCGGTGATCCGGACGAGCGTGTGGTCCTGCCGGTGGCCGTTCTTGCGGCGCGAATTGTGCCGGCGGCGCTTCTTGAAGATGACAATCTTCGGCCCGCGCCGCTGCTCGACGATCTCGGCTGCTACGCTCGCCCCGGAGACAAGCGGGGCGCCGACGGAGGGCGCATCGCCGCCCAGCATCAGCACCTCGGAGAAGGCGACCTGATCGCCCGCTTCGCCCGGAAGCTTCTCGACCTCGAATGTCTCGCCTGCGGCAACGCGATACTGCTTGCCGCCGGTTCTTATGACTGCGAACATTCTTGTCCTCGCGTCCGCTGCCGCGCCTCGCTGGCCGCATGGTGCGGGACGGGCGGGCTTCTTCAGTCTCACCGGCGACGGCTCCGCTCTTCGGCGGGCCATCGAACAAATGACGAGGGGGCGGACCGGGACCGGTTCGCGCCGCCGAGCGTGGATAAAGTGCAATGGGCCGCGGAAGTCAAGGCTCTGCGGCGATTGGCAGCGCGGCGAAGCGCACTTCCGGCGGAACCCAATCCGTGCAGCCGGCGAACTGCTCCTTCCTCTCCCGCCGCTCGTTCTTCGACTTGTCTCGCCCCGATCGACCGACTAGATAGCGCCTGCCTGATCGGCCACGCTTCCCGACCGCGGAGGGATGCCGGAGTGGTTGAACGGGGCGGTCTCGAAAACCGTTGTGCGCGCAAGCGTACCGGGGGTTCGAATCCCTCTCCCTCCGCCACCAGCATATTGTTTTTACTCGTGTTTTTGGCCATCCCGCGAGCGCCGGACTTCGACCGCAGGTTCCGAGGGTTACGGCCGCGACGGGCGTGAATTCGACTCCAGAGACCGCGTGAGTGCGCTGAACCGCGGCCTGGTATCGCCAAGGTCTCCTACGCGGATTTCGGTGGTGCGGTTGCGGTCCGGTGGCAGCAACATAGTCGCGCGCGCAGGCGCCTATTCGCCAGCCGAAGTCGTATAGACAAAAGCATGGCAGGGGCCCGTACGACTGGAAGGACATTCGCGGCGAAGCGCTCGGCCTCCTCGGCCTGAACAGTTCGGCCTAGTGCCGCTCCTGGCACGGCGGCGTCGCCGCGTTGAAAACGCGAACGACCTTCCGCCTCTGCAGACCCCTATACCTCGATCTGGACGGGTGAGCGTCGGTGGTTTCCGGTCCCCCCGCAAAGCCGGGTGGAACCTCAGTTCAAGGGCGGATGCGCTGGCCATTTCATGGTCCGTCTTGCGACCACACAAAAATAATGCATGCATAATGCAAACGACCAGCCGGCGGCTTCGCCCGCCGGCGATCGGGAAGAGGAACGCATGCGTCAAGCGGGCCGTCGCTTCCTGCAGGTTCCGGGCCCCACGAATGTGCCCGAGCGCATCCTGCGCGCCTCCGCGATGCCGACCTTCGACGGCCGTAGCGCCGAGTTCGCTCGGCTCGGGCGGCGTGTGCTCGACGCCATGAAGACGATCTTCAAGTGTTCCGGCCCCGGTCTTCACCCATCCCTCATCCGGCACGGGAGTCTGGGAGGCGGCGCTCGACTATCTCACCGGGTCGTTCGCGGAGGGAGCGGGGGGCGGCAGCGGAATGATCTGAAGCAGACGAGATCGGCGCGAAGCCGGCGTCACGATAAACGACGGATAGGAAACGGAGGAAACACGATGAAGAACACCTGGAGAATTGCAGCAGCAGTGCTTGCGGCCATCATCGTATCGCCCGCTGCGGCTCAGATGGAGATCAAGTTCGGCCATGTCGGCCAGCCCGGCTCGCTGTTCCAGATTACCGCCGATGAATTCGCCCGCCTCGCCAACGAGAAGCTCGGCGACAAGGCGAAGGTCGTGACGTACGCCGCGAGCCAGCTCGGCACCGACGAAGAGCTCATGCAAAAACTCCTGCTCGGAACGGCCGACATCGCGCTCCCCTCGACCGTGATGTCGAGCGTCGTTCCGGAGTTCGGTCTCTTCGAAATGCCCTATCTCGTGAAGGACCGCGAGCACATGAAGCGGATCGAGGCGGAAATCGTCTGGCCGACGCTCGCCCCCGCCGCCGAGGCGAAGGGGTACAAGATACTCGCCGTCTGGGAGAATGGTTTCCGTAACATCACCAACAATACCCGTCCCGTCGCGACACCTGCGGACCTCTCCGGCATGAAGCTCAGAACCCCGAGCGGGGAATGGCGCGTGAAGATGTTCCAGGCCTATGGCGCCAATCCGACGCCGATGGCCTTCTCGGAAGTCTTCACCGCGCTGCAGACAGGGGTGATGGACGGCCAGGAAAATCCGCTCACCCAGATATACAGCGCCAAATTCCATGAAGTGCAGGACTATCTCTCCATGACCGGCCACGTTTACACGCCCGCGTACGTGCTGGTCGGAAAGAATCGCTGGAACAGCTTTCCCGAGGATGTCCGGCAGATCTTGGAGGAGACCGCGAAGGAGACGCAGGCCTTCGTCTACGAGCAAGCGGCCGCGCTCGAATCCGATTTGCTCGACAAGATCAAGGCCGAGAGCGACATCGCCGTGAACGAGGCCGACAAGGACGCCTTCATTGCCGCGAGCGCCCCGATCTACGAGGAGTTCGGGAGTCAGATCGAGGGCGGCAAGGAGATGATCGACAAGGCGATCAGCCTCGGCGGCTCATAGCCCGCAGCCGGTTGGTGACAACACCGATCCGCTAGGCTGCAAGTCAAGGCGGCCGGCCCGACGACGGCCGCCCCTCTCCGATGGTATTTGGTCATTTTCGGGGGAGTTCATTGACCGCTCTCACCCGCGCGCGATTCCTGATCGAGCGGATTCTCGAAATGTGGCTGATTTTCCTGATCGCCGCGCTCACAGTCGTCGTCGTCTTGGCGGTGATCTGGCGCAAGGCCGGCGCCTCTTTCGTTTGGTACGATGAAGTAGGCTCCGTCATGCTCGCCTGGATCACCTATTACGGCGCCGCCCTTGCCGCGCTGAAGCGCGCGCATATCGGGTTCGACGGCATTCTGCTCGCCCTGCCCTATCGCTGGCGCATCGCCGCGGCGACCGTCGGCGAGATCGTCGTCCTCGCCTTCTTCGTGCTCCTAGCCTGGGCCGGTTGGAAGGTACTGCAGGTGGTGGGCATCATGACGCTCATCAGCCTCCCATGGGTGCCGGTGACGGTCACTCAGTCGGTGATCCCGATCGGCGCGGCGCTCTTCATTCTCTGCGAATTGCTCAGCCTTCCCGAATACCGGCACCGCCTGCGCGAGCGCATCTCCGCCGAGGAGGCGGAAGTCGCCGAGCATCTCCAGGCACAGCAGGAGCAACGTGAAGCGTGACCCTCCTACTGATGCTGCTCGGGCTGGCCGCCCTCGTCTTCATCAACGTGCCGATCGCCATTGCGCTCGCCGTCATCGCGACGATCGCCATCCTGTTCACGCAGGGCGCTTACATGCTCGTGAATGTCGGAATCGTGATGTACACCGGCGCCCAGAGCTTCCCGCTTCTCGCGATCCCGATGTTCATCCTGGCCGGCGCCATCATGAATTCATCGGGCATATCGCGTCGCCTGATCGCGTTCGCCTCCGCTCTCGTCGGATTCGTCCGGGGCGGGCTCGCGATGGTGACCATCACGACGTCGATGTTCTTTGCAGAGATTTCCGGCTCCGCGGTCGCCGACGTCGCGGCGATCGGCCCGATACTGATCCCGGCCATGGAGAAGCGCGGCTATCCGCGCGCCTTTGCCGCCGCGGTCACGTCGTCCTCCGCAAGCCTTGCCATCATCATCCCGCCGTCCATTCCGATGATCCTCTACGGGGTCATGTCCGGAAGCTCCATCGTGCAGCTTTTCGTCGCCGGCATCGTGCCGGGACTGATCGGCGGATTCGGCCTGATGGGGATGTCCTATTGGCTCGCCCGTCGGCTCGGTTGGCCGGTGGAGGAGATCTTTCAGGTCAGGCGCGTCTGGCAGACCTTCAAGGAGGCTGCCTGGGCCTTCCTCATCCCGATCATCATCCTCGGCGGCATATTCGGAGGATTCGTCACCGCCACTGAAGGCGCCGGCCTCGCGGTCGTCGCCGCGCTCGTCGTCGGCGGGCTGATCTACCGCGACCTCGACTGGCGCTTCCTCTACAGGGCCTGCGTCGACGGCGCGGTGCAGACGGCCGTGGTCATGCTGCTCGTCGCGGCATCGGCGCTCCTCGGCATCTACCTCACCGAGCAGCAGGTTCCACAGAAGCTCGCCCGGGCGATCCTGGAGCTGACCCACAACAAGCTCGTGGTGCTGATGATCCTCAACATATTCTTTCTGATCATCGGCCTTTTCCTGCATTCCGCGGCGGCCATCATCCTGGTCGTGCCGGTGGTGCTGCCGCTCATCAACGCGGTCGGGATCGACCCGGTGCATTTCGGACTGATCGTGACGCTCAATCTCGCCATCGGCCAGCAGACGCCGCCGGTTGCGAGCGTGCTGATCGCCGCCTGCTCCGTCGCCAGGGCCGGCATATGGGAAGTCAGCAAGGTGAACGTCTATTTCGTCGCGGTGCTGTTGCTGGTCCTCGTCCTTGTAACATACGTGCCGCCCGTGCCGATGACGCTGGTCGGCTTCTTCTACCGCTAGGCCGGCGCCGGAAAGAAGTGACGCGTGGCAACGAGCGCCTCGAAGGCCGCGACCGACCAGCTTCTCTACGGAGCAGCGGGCCCGGTCGCGACGATCACGTTGAATCGCCCCGAAGCGCGCAATGCGCTCACGTTCGCGATGTACGACAGGCTCGCGGAAATCTGCAAGGCCGCGAAGTCGGACGGCCTGATCCGCGCGATCATCATAACCGGGGCCGGGGAACGGGCCTTCGCCGCCGGGACCGACATCAACGAGTTCCGCAGCTTTCGCACGCCGGAGGACGCCGAGGCCTATGAGGCGCGCATCGAACGCGTCCTCACCGAGATCGAGACCTGTGAGGTGCCTGTAATCGCCGCCATCGCCGGTGCCTGCACCGGAGGCGGCGCGGGCATCGCCGCCGCCTGCGACATCCGCATCGCCACCGCCGATCTGCGCTTTGGGTTTCCGATCGCGCGCACGCTCGGCAACTGCCTTTCAGTCGCCAATTGCGCGCGGCTCGCCGCTCTGATGGGGGCCGGACGCGTGAAGGAAATGATCTTCACGGCGCGGCTGCTCTCGGCGGAGGAAGCACTTGCGGTGGGGGCAATTTCGGAAGTGCTTAGCGATCACGCAGCACTGATGGCCCGCGCACGCGAGATCGCTGCAACGCTCGCGGGCCACGCGCCGCTGACACTGCGAGCCACCAAGGAGGCCCTGCGCCGCGTCCGGCTGGGACGCCTCGATGGGACCGATCTGATCACGATGTGCTACACGAGCGAAGATTTCAGAGAAGGACTCGAAGCCTTCCTCGGCAAGCGCCGGGCCGAATGGAAGGGCCGCTGATGGCGGAGAACCCGAAAGGCCCGCTCGACGGCGTGCGCGTGATCGAGCTCGCGCACATCATGGGGGGCCCGGTTTGCGGGCTGATGCTCGCCGATCTCGGCGCCGACGTGATCAAGGTCGAGAAGCCGGCGGGCGACGACACACGGCACTTTCTGCCGCCCGACGTGAACGGCGAGTCCGCAGCCTTCATGATGATGAACCGCAACAAGCGCAGCATCGTCCTCGACCTCAAGCAGGAGCGCGACCGCGACATCGTCCGCCGCCTGCTGCGCAAAGCGGACGTGGTGGTCGAGAACTATCGCCGCGGTACGATGGAGCGCCTCGGGCTCGGATACGAAACCCTGCGCGCGGAGAATCCCGGTCTGATTTATTGCGAAATCTCCGGGTTCGGACGGACGGGTCCCTACAGCGACCGCGGCGGGTTCGACCTGATCGCGCAGGGCATGTCGGGGCTGATGTCGATCACCGGGGAGGGCCCCGACCGCCCACCGGTCAAGGTCGGCGCGCCGGTCACCGACATCACGGCCGGTATCCTGGCGGCGCTCGGCGTGTGTGCTGCCTACGCACGGCAGCTCCGCACCGGCGAGGGGCAGGTCGTCGACACGTCGCTGTTCGAGGCCGGCATCGTTCAGACCTATTGGCAGTCGGCGATGGCC
>JBOHKB010000213.1:0-5747 GCA_050728815.1 Propylenella sp. | reverse complement strand
AAGCAGGACAGCGATGGCGATCGCCGTAACCGCGAGCGAGAGGCGGTTGACGATCTGTCCCTGGTCGAGGAGGTCGGCCGCCGCCGCAAGCATATGGGCGGCCCTCTGGTGCGCGTTTGTCATCGTGCTGACACGGAGCAAGCCCGGTGAGCCGCCGTCAAGCCCGCGCGTGCTGGAGCGACGAGGTTTTTCCGCGGCTTACCGTTCCCACCGAGGTCTGATACTTGATGCGCGCTCGAGCCGGGGAGGGCGGACGCGCAATGCAGTTTTCCGACGAGATGCTCGATCCGCTGCCCGCCGATGCGAGCGGCGCCACGCTGGTCGGGCGGGTGTGGGACCCGGCTGTGGACGGGCCCTGCGTCGTTGCGCTGCGCGACGACGCCCTGGTCGACATCTCCGCCGCTGCGCCGACCATGCGCGATCTGTGCGAGGCGGACGACCCGGCAGGCCTCGCGCGGACAAGCGGCGGCCGGATGATCGGGCCGCTCTCGGAAATCCTCGCCAACACGCCGCGCCAGCGCCGCGACCCCGCGCGGCCCTGGCTGCTCGCGCCGATCGACTTGCAGGCGATCAAGGCGGCCGGCGTCACCTTCGCCGTCTCGATGCTGGAGCGCGTGATCGAGGAACAGGCGCGCGGCGAGCCCGGACGCGCCGATGCCATCCGCAGGGAGATGCAGGGGGCGATCGGGGACGATCTCAGGCGGCTCAAGCCCGGCTCGGAGCAGGCGATGGCGTTGAAGGCCCTCCTCATCGAGAAAGGCATGTGGTCGCAATATCTCGAAGTCGGCATTGGTCCGGACGCTGAAGTGTTCACCAAGGCGCAGCCGATGTCGGCGGTCGGCCATCTTGCCGAAGCCGGGCTTCATCCGAAATCGAGCTGGAACAATCCGGAGCCCGAAGTGGCGGTCGTGGTCTCGAGCGCGGGCCGGATCGTCGGCGCGACGCTCGGCAACGACGTGAACTTGCGCGACTTCGAGGGGCGCTCGGCGCTGCTCCTCTCCAAGGCGAAGGACAACAATGCCAGTACCACGATCGGCGCGTTCATCCGCCTCTTCGACGGGGGTTACTCGCTCGACGACGTGCGGCGAGGGGAACTGAGCCTGACCGTCGAGGGCGACGACGGCTTCCGCCTCAAGGGGACGAGCGACATCGGCCAGATCAGCCGCGACCCGGAGGATTTGGTCGCGCAGACGATCGGCGCGAACCACCAGTACCCGGACGGCTTCGTCCTCTATCTCGGCACGATGTTTGCGCCGACCGAGGACCGCGACCGGCCGGGCCAGGGTTTTACGCACAAGATCGGCGACGTGGTGACGATCGAATCGCCAAAGCTCGGGCGGCTCGTGAATGTTATGGTGCTTTCGCCCGACGCCGAGCCGTGGACTTTTGGGACGGCGGCGCTGATGCGCAACCTCGCCAAGCGTGGGCTGATTTAGCCATGACAGCGTTCGGCGGCCGCGAAGGATGGCCGATGAAAAATCGCAACCTCATCCTGAGGCGCGAGGCGCGGAGCGCCGAGCCTCGAAGGACGATCCAGAAGGCGCCCTGGACGAGCGCCGTGCGTGCTTCGAGGCTCCGTCCTTCGACAAGCTCAGGGCAGAGCACCTCAGCATGAGGAATGTTGGTGGGCTCCCGTCGCGTCGGGTTGCCCTTGTGGATGGAAAAGGGACGCCATGGGTCGCGACCTGCTCGACATAGCGCCCGATGTGCGCGACGCGCTCGCGGAAGGCCGCGCGGTCGTGGCGCTCGAATCGACCATCATCGCGCACGGAATGCCTTACCCGGAGAACGTCGAAACGGCGCGGGCGGTGCAGGAGATCGTGCGCGCGGAAGGCGCGGTGCCGGCGACGATCGCGGTCATCGAGGGGCGGATCAAGGTCGGGCTGACGGATGAGGAGCTGGAGACGTTCGGCGCGGCCAAAGGCGTCGCCAAGGCATCGCGCCGCGATCTTGCGGCCTACGTTGCAAGAAGGGCGACGGCCGGCACGACGGTGGCCGCGACCATGGCAGTCGCGGCGCGCGTCGGAATCGAGGTCTTCGCTACCGGCGGCATCGGCGGCGTCCACCGCGGCGCGGCCGAGACGTTCGACATCTCCGCGGACCTGATCGAGCTTTCGCGAACGCCGGTCGCCGTCGTCTGCGCCGGCTGCAAGTCGATCCTCGACATCGCCAAGACGCTGGAATTTTTGGAGACCCAGAGCGTGCCGGTCGTCGGCTTTCGGACGAACGAGTTCCCGGCCTTCTTTGCGCGCTCGAGCGGCCACAGGCTCGACCACCGCCTGGACTCGCCGGGCGAGGTTGCGGAAGTCATCCGCAACGTGCGGCGGCTCGGCTCCGCGAGCGGTATTCTCGTCGCCAACCCGATTCCCGAATCGGATGCGCTCCCCGCTGACGAGATCGAGGCGCGGATCGAGGCGGCCTGCCGCGAGGCGGAGGCGGCCGGCGTCGCGCAGAAGCAGGTGACGCCCTACCTCCTCGACCGCATCAACGCGCTGACCGGCGGCAGGAGTCTTCGGGCAAACATCGCGCTCGTGAAGAACAACGCCGCCCTCGCCGCGCGGATCGCGGTCGAGCTTGCGCGCCTTCCGCGCGACTAGCCACCAGATGCCCACGGTTCTCGTCATCGGCGACGTGATGAGCGACATCGTCGTGAAGCCCGCCGGCCCGATCGCCGTCGGTGCCGATACGCGCGCCACCATCCGCGAGCTGCCGGGCGGTTCGGGTGCCAATCAGGCGGCGTGGCTGGCGAGCGAGGGCGTTTCGGTGCGCTTCGCGGCGCGCGTCGGCCGCGCCGATCATGCGGCACAAATGACGCTCTTCGCGGCGATGGGAGTGGATGCGAGGCTCGGATCGGACGAGGCTTTGCCGACCGGAACGCTGGTGACGCTGGTGGCGGCCGACGGCGAGCGGAGCTTCCTCACCGACCGCGGCGCAAACGAAACGCTCTCTCGCGCCGATCTTCCCAAAACGCTGCTCGACGGCGTCGATCTCGTCAGCGTCTCAGGCTACGCGCTCTTTGCACCCGAGCCACGCGCCGCCGTGCTCGCGCTCCTCGACGCGGCGAGGCAGCGGAGCATCCCTTTCGCTGTCGATCCGGCGTCGTATTCCTGGCTGGAGGAGGCGGGCGCCCAGAACTTCGTCGAATGGACGGCCGGGGCGCGCTTCTGCTTCCCGAACGAGGAGGAAGCGGCCGTGCTTTCCGGCTCCGGCGATCTCGAGGCGCAGCTTCAGGCGCTCGCCCGGCGCTACGAAGTGGTGGCGATCAAGCGCGGAGCCGCCGGCGCCGCGGCAATCGACGCGAAAAGCGGCGTGCGCGCGTCGGCGCCCGCGCTTCCAGCGACGGTCGTCGATACGTCCGGCGCTGGCGACGCCTTTCTCGCCGGTTTCCTCGCCGCCTACCTCCGCGGGGAGGGGTTGGAAGCGGCGCTCCGCCGTGGCGTCGAGCTTGGCTCTCGCGCCGTCACTCATCTCGGCGGACGGCCGGCGGTGCGGATGCCGCATTGAAATGCACGCCGGTATCGGCGATGCCCGGTTCCGCTAGGTCGAGAGGAGCAAGAGCGCGGATCGCACCGCGCCGATCGCCATGGTCAAAGGCATATTTCTCGGGCTCCTCGCCTACGCATTCTTCTCGTGCTGCGACGCTTTGGTGAAGTCGGTCGGGCAGCGCATGCCCATCTTCGAGATGGGCTTCTTCATCACGCTCTTCTCGCTCTACGCCGTGCCGGTGGTGCGGCCGGCGAGCGAGCGCTGGCGCGACATCTTTCGCATGCATCGGCCCAGGCTCGTGATCCTGCGCATGGCGGCCGGCGTCGTGGCGGGGCTGCTCGGCGTCTACACCTTCACAACGCTCCCGCTGGCGGAGGCATATGCGCTGATCTTCCTTGCGCCGCTGTTTGTAACACTGCTCTCCATCCCGTTTCTTGGCGAGCGCATCGGCTGGCGGCGGGGCCTCGCGGTCGTCGTCGGCTTCGCCGGGGTTCTGCTTGTCGTGCGCCCCGGCTTTCGCGAACTGTCGCTCGGGCATCTCGCCGCCGTCGGCGTGTCGCTGAGCGGCGCCACGACCGTCATCGTGCTCCGCGCGCTCGGCCCCACCGAAAAGCGCATCACGCTGATGGGTACCGTGATGCTTGCCGCGCTCGCGGCGAACTTCGTGCTGATGCTTTTCGATTTCCGCCCGCCGACGCCTGCGGACATCTTCAAGTGCGCCGCCGCGGGGTTCCTTGCCGGCGGCGGTCACGTTCTCATCATGGCGGCGCTCCGCGCGGCGCCCGCAAACCGCATCGCTCCTGGCCAGTACAGCCAGATCGTCTGGGCGATGATCCTAGGCTCCGTCTTCTTCGGCGAATTTCCGGATTCAATCGCGCTTGCCGGGATCGCGCTCGTCACCCTCTCCGGCCTCTTCACGTTCCTGCGCGAGGAGCAGACCGGCGGGCGCTGGCCGCCGGTGTGGACGATCGTGTGGACGCGCTCGCCGCGGAACGGCGGCGGCGAAGATCAGCGCACGACCCGCTCGCGCCCATAGAGGAGCAGCATGCCGATGATCACGACGCCGAACACCACCTGGCGGAACGCCTCGGCCGGCACCTTTATCCCGACCTCCGCCAGGAAGTTCTGCGGCTGCAGCACCGAGAGGATCGACTGCAGCACCGTGATCAGGATCACGCCGGCGACCGTGCCGAGATAGGTGCCGCGCCCGCCGAGCACGTTGGTTCCGCCGAGCACGATCGCGGCGATGGTCGGCAGCAGGTAGGGATCGCCCATCGCCTGATAGGAGCGGTTGGCCCAGCCGGCGAGGAGCACGCCGCCCGCCGCCGCGCAGGCGCCCGATATGGCGAAACAGATGAGAAGCACGCGGCGCGTATCGACGCCCGAGAGGAAAACCGCGCGCTCTTTGTTGCCGATCGCATAGATCTGCCGGCCGAGCGTGGTGCGAGTTAGCATGAAGATCGTCGCCGCGGCGAGAGCGAGCCAAATCAGCAGCGGATTCGGCACGCCCGGGACAAGGCGTCCGATGGCGAGCTCCCGCATCAGGACGGTGCCCTTGTCCTGCGGCGCGAAGCCCCCGGTATGATAGACCATCAGCCCCTGCGCGACCGCGTTCATGCCGAGCGTGAAGATCATCGACGGCGCGCGGAGATAAGCGACGCCGACGCCGTTGACGAGGCCGATAAGCGTTCCGCAGAAGATGCCGAACGGAATGGCGAGCGTGTGTCCAAGCGACTCGCCGAGGAAAGTCTCGGCGCCGGTCGCCATCATTCCGCCGATCGAGATAGTCCATGGAAGCGACAGGTCGATGTGGCCGAGCAGGATGACGAGCATCATGCCGGTCGCGATGATGCCGAGGAACGCGGCCACCTGAAGCTGCTGCACGAGGTAGTCGGCGGACAGGAAGTTCGGCTCGGCGATCGCGCCGACGGCAAGCAGCAGGACGGTGCACCCGAAGGCGATCATCGTCGCCTTGTCGAGCCCTTTCACCGCGGTCGCTAGCGTCGCCATCGCTGTCCTACCGGTAGAGATCGAGTCTGTTCTTGATACGAAGCAGCCGCAGCGAGCCGAGGCTCACCGCGAACAGCAGCACAAGCCCGACGAACAGCGGCTGCAGCACCGGGTTGATGTCGAATACGATCAGGAGGTCGCCGACGGTGCGCATCACGAAAGCTCCGAAGATCGACCCGATGGCGCTGCCCGATCCGCCGAAGAGCGAGGTGCCGCCGATCACGACGGCGCCGATCGAATTCAGCGTGTAG
>JBOHKB010000212.1:0-14486 GCA_050728815.1 Propylenella sp. | reverse complement strand
CGAGAAGCCCGACGACTTCGTCGCCTTCCCGTCGCCCGCCGGGCCGACCGGGCGCGGCTTCATGCCGGTCATCGCCGGGCTGGGAGTGCCGTCGACCGCCGCCGACAAGGACGCCTCCATGCGGCTTGTCGCCTACATGATGCAGCCGGACACGCAGGTGAAGACGCTCCGGGCGACGAACTTCTATCCCGTCGTCGAGGTGACGCTGCCGGACGACATGCCGAACTCGGTCAAGCTCTCCGGTCCGGCGATCGCCGCGCAGGCAAGCTCCGCAGACGCCAACCCTGGCCTACTGCCGATCGGACTTGGCGCGGCCGGCGGCGAGTTCAACCAGGCTTACCGCGATACGTTCGAGCGCATACTGCTCGCCGGTCACGACGTGCGGCAGGTGCTCGACGAACAGGCGGAGACCGTGCGCAACATCATCAACACGGCTGGCGCGCCGTGTTGGGCGCCCGATCCGGCTTCCGACGGCCCTTGCCCGGTCGAGTAAAGGCCTAGGACGAGCAGTCGGCCGGCGGACCTCCCTCCCGCCGGCCGACCGGCAATCAAGCGGACAGCGGCGATGACCAATCCGCGTCTCCTGCCGTACCTCCTGCTGCTTCCGGCGACGCTGTTCCTCGCCTTCTTCTTCGTCATGCCGTTCGTGCAGGTGGCTTGGCTCGGGCTGTCGACGGACGGCTCGTTCACGCTCGAACATTTCCGCGCCATGACGAGCAACTGGAAGTTCCGGCCGGCGCTCACCAACACGCTCCTGCTCGGGCTGATCGTCGTCCCGATCCAGCTGGCGCTCGCCCTCGCCATGGCGTCGATCGTGACCGGCATGGGGCGTGGGCGCGAGGTCGTGCTCTACATCTGGACGATACCGCTCGGCATCTCCGACCTCGCCGCCGGCATCGTCTGGCTCGCGATCCTCGACCAAACCGGCTTCCTCAATAGCGCGCTCTATTCCCTCGGCCTGATCGACGGCCACGTGAACTGGCTCACCTACCAGAACCCGTGGCTGCTCTTTGCCGCCGTCGTGGTCGCGGAAGTCTGGCGCGCGACGGCGATCATGCTCGTCATCCTCGTCGCCGGCATCGGTCTCATCCCGAAGGAATATTATGAGGCGGCGGAGGTTTTCGGCGCGGGCGCCTGGAAGCGCTTCGTCAAGGTGACGCTGCCGCTCCTTAAGCCGAGCATCCAGACCGCGCTGATCCTCCGCACGATCCTCGCTTTCGAGGTGTTCGCCATCGTGATCGCGCTCGCCGGCACCAACCTCCCGGTGCTGATGGGCGAGACGTACAGCTGGCAGTTCACGATGCAGCGGCGCGGCGTAGCCGCGGCCTACGCACTCGTCATCCTCGGCATTTCGATCGCCTTCACGCTGGTCTTCCTGCTGACGCTTAGGACGCGCGACGAGCAGCGGGTATGAGCGCCGCCGCCGACGCAATCGCCGCTCCCAATGTCGCCGACGCGCGGCAGGCGGGCCGGCTCCTCAACATGGCGATTGTCGCCGTCATCTGCGCCTGGGTGCTCCTCCCGATCTACCTCATCCTCGTCAACGCGATGAGCGCGCCGGCGGACGTGACCGGCTGGCCGAAGCGCGCGTTTCCGGGATTCGACTTCGGCAGCCTCTCGTTCTTCATCAACTATGCCGGCGTGGCGCGAGCCATGCTCAATTCCGTACTGGTCGCCGTGCTGACGATGATTCTCGCCATCGGCCTCGGCGCGCCCGCCGGCTATGCGCTCGCGCGCTTCCGCTTTGGCGCCAAGGAGCCGTTCCGGCTGCTGGTGCTGATGACGCGGGCGTTTCCGCTGCCGCTCCTCGCGCTGCCGCTCGCCGTCCTCTTCATCCGCACCGGGCTCGATGACACCGTCATCGGGCTCGCACTCGTGCATACGGTGCTCGCGCTCCCCTTCGCGGTCTTGATCACCTACGCGCTCTTCATGGGCATCCCGCGCGAGCTCGAAGAAGCGGCGTGGACGCTCGGCTGCACGCGCGTGCAGGCGTTCCGCAAGGTGGTGCTGCCGCTCGCGCTTCCCGGCATCGCCGCCTCAGGCGTCTTCGCCTTCGTCACCTCGTGGAACGAAGTCTTCGCCGCGGCGGTGCTCACCGTGCAGAACCGGACGCTCACCGCCTTCCTGATCCAAAGCCTCAACATCTCGCCGCTGCCGCTGAAGTTCGCCGGCGGCGCGGTGCTCATCCTGCCGGCGCTGATCTTCCTGTTCGCCGTCAGAAAATACCTGTTTTCGCTCTGGGGCATCGCCAACCGCTAGCGGGCTCGAAGCCGGAGAAACGCCGTCATGGCCGAGATCAGCATCGCCAAGGTCGAGAAATCCTTCGGATCGTTCACCGCCCTCCGCGGCATCGACCTCGCAGTCGCCGACCGCGAGTTCCTCGTGCTCCTCGGCGCTTCGGGCTGCGGCAAGACCACGCTGCTCCGGCTCATCGCCGGGCTCGACTTCCCGACCGGCGGCGACATCGCGATCGGCGGGAAGCGGGTGAACAACCTGCCGCCGCGGCTCCGCGGCATCGCCATGGTTTTTCAGAACTACGCGATCTTCCCGCACCTGACGGTGTTCGAGAACATCGCGTTCGGCCTTCGCATGAAGAAGCTGCCGCAGGCCGAGGTCGAGACGCGGGTGAAGCGCTCGGCCGGGCTGATGCACATCGAGCAGCTGCTGTCGCGCTACTCGGGCCAGCTGTCGGGCGGACAGCGCCAGCGGGTCGCGGTCGCGCGGGCGATGGCGATGGAGCCCGACGTGCTTTTGATGGACGAGCCGCTCTCAAACCTCGACGCGCTGCTCCGGCTCGAGATGCGGGCGGAGCTTAAGGGCGTGCTGCAGGAGAGCCGTACGACCACGGTCTACGTCACGCACGACCAGGTGGAGGCGATGAGCCTCGGCGACCGTATCGCCGTGATGGACCAGGGGCGGATCGTGCAGGCGGCCACGCCGATCGAGGTCTACCGCAATCCGGCTACGCGCTTCGTCGGCGGCTTCATCGGCAGCCCGCCGATGAACTTTCTCCCGGCGCGGCGGAAGAACGGCGGCTGGGAGGTCGCCGGAGTGAATCTGCACGGGCCGTCGGTGGAGCGCGCGGAGATCGAGTTCGGCATCAGGCCGGAGGACATGGCGCCGGCCGAGACCGGGCTGAGCGGCCAGGTGCGCGTCGTCGAGCCGCTCGGCGCGCACAAGCTCGTAACGATGAACGTCGCCGATACGCTCTTCCGCACAGTGGTCGACAGCGACCACACGGTCCAGCCGGGCGAGCGGCTGACGCTCGCGCCGCGCCCCGAACGCGTGCGCTGGTTCGATCCCGAAACCGGCGCTTCGATCAACTAGGAACGACCGCAGCATGACCATCGAACCGCAGAACAAGGGGCTCTTCGCGGCGGCCGAGGCCATCCTCCGCGACAACGACCGCGGCGCCTACACCGTTCCGACCAAGGGCCTCTATCCATTTCAATGGAACTGGGATTCCTGCCTGACCGCGCTCGGCCAGCGCCATTTCGACGAGGCGCGGGCATGGACCGAGATCGAGACGCTGCTCGCGCACCAATGGCCGGACGGCATGGTGCCGCACATCGTTTTCCATGCGCCGGACGAGGGTTACTTCCCCGGGCCTTCGGTCTGGGGTACAGGCCGGCCGACGCCGACTTCCGGCATCACGCAGCCGCCGGTGCTCGGCTTCGTCCTGCTGCGGCTCTATTCAGAGGCGCGCGACAAGGGGTTGGCGCGCAGGCGCGCCGCTGCGCTCGTGCCGAAGGCCGATGCCTGGCACCGCTGGTTCTACGAGAACCGCGATCCGGAGGGTTCCGGCCTGGTCGCCATCCTGCATCCGTGGGAGTCAGGCCGCGACAATTCCATCGACTGGGATGAGGCGCTGGCGCGCGTCCCGACCGAGGGCGTCGAGCCCTACCAGCGGCGCGATACGCAGCACGTGAACGCCGCCGAGCGGCCGACGCAGGCCGAGTACGATCGCTATCTCTGGCTCGTGCAGAGGTTCCGGGGGCTCGGCTGGAGCAACGCGAAGCTCCACGCTGCGTCGCCGTTCAAGGTGGTCGATCCGGGCTTCAACGCCATCCTGATCCGTTCCGACGAAGCGCTTGCCGAGCTTGCCGATGCACTGGATTCCTCCGAGATCGCGGCTGCCGCGCGGCGTCGCGTCGAGAAGGCGCGCGCCGCCTTCCAGACGCTCTGGAGCGAGCAGGCCGGGCAATTCCTCTGTCTCGACCGCGCGACCGGCGAACTCATCGCGAGCCGGTCCGTCGGCGGGCTGCTGCCGCTGCTCGCCGATCTCGGCGACACCCACCGGCTCGTCGCTACCGTCCGGCGCTGGCGGAGTCGGGTGTCCTTCGGGGTGCCGTCGCATGACCCTTCCGATCCGCGCTTCGAGCCGCGGCGCTACTGGCGGGGCCCCTGCTGGCTCGTCGTCAACCACATGCTCGCGGACGGTTTGCGCCGGAGCGGCAGGGAAGACGCGGCGGCGGAGATCGCCGCCGACAGCCTCGGGCTCATCGAGAAGAGCGGCTTTGCGGAATATTACGATCCGACCGACGGGAAGGCGCTCGGCGGCCGCCACTTCACCTGGACGGCCGCGATGGTCATCGAATTGCTCAGCCACCCGGCCAAATAATCACCGATGCGCATCCTCGGCTTCGGCGCACATCCGGACGACGTCGAAATCTTCTTCCTGGGGACGCTCGCCGCGGCGCAGGCCGCCGGCGCCGAGATCGGCTGGGCGGTCGCGACCGACGGGTCGAAGGGGGGCGACGCGCCGGCCGCCGAGCTTCGCCGCGCGCGTCGCGAGGAGGCGCGGCGGGCTGCGTCGCCTCTCGGAATCGAGCCGGTGCTCCTCGACCGAGTGGACGGCGAACTGGCCTCCGACCGCGAGACCGCCGCGCTTGTCGAATCCGCGCTGCTTGAGTTCGCCCCCGACCTCGTCATCACGCACGCGCCGAACTGTTACCACCCCGACCACCGCATCCTCTCGACGCTCGTGCGCGACGCCGCCCGCTTCCGCGCGCCCGTCGTCTATGCCGACACGCTTCTCGGCAACGGCTTCGAGCCGACGCTTTACGTCGACATCACCGCGCATTTCGAGCTGAAGCGACGCGCGATTCGCTGCCACGTCTCGCAGCGGCCGGAACGCTTCGTCGATGCCTGCGAAATCTGGAACCGTTTTCGCGCGCTGCAATGCAATGCGGCCGACGGTTACGCCGAGGCGTTCCGCTTCGAGCCGAGCTACCCGTTCGCGGATGTCCGCGCGCTTCTGCCGCCGCCCCCGCCCGTCTCGCCGCTTCACCCGTAACCAGCGGCCATATTAGAATCCGCTACGAAACCACGGTCCAGAGAGCCGCACACAGGCCCCTCGATGCTCTTTCGTTCGTACGTTCCCGGCCACCCGCTTGGCGGGTTTGTCGAGGATTTTTGGGTGTACGAGAACTACGCCGGCGACCATCAGCGCGAGCTGATCCTGCCGAGCGGAACGTTCGAGATGGTCTTTAGCCTGCGAGAGGATGAGATCCGCATCTACGACCCTCGCGACCCGCGCCGATGCCGCCGGTTTTCCGGGGCGCTCGTCTCCGGCCCTTACGCCGGCCCGTTCATGAGCGACACCGCTGAAGAGGGGGCGATACTCGGCGTGCATTTCAGGCCGGGCGGAGCTGCGGCGCTCCTCGGCTCTTCGGCGCGTGAGTTTTGCGACCTTCACGTTGATTTGCGGGCGCTCTGGGGACCGGCGGCGAATACGCTCCGGGAGAGATTGTGCGCATTACGCGAGCCGATCGAGCGCTTCCGTCTTCTCGAGCAGGCGCTGTTGGCGAGGATCGCCCCGCAGTCAGGTGGCCGCCACTCCGTTCGCGCCGCCCTGGATATGCTCGTGCAAACGCATGGCTCGGCAAAGACGCGGGACATCGCGAAAGGGGTCGACCTGAGCCAGCGCCGAATCATCGAGCTGTTCGCCGCCGAGGTCGGCCTGACGCCGAAGCTCTTCGGGCGTATCCTTCGGTTTCAGCGAGCTGTCGCGGGATCCCAAAGCACCGCGCGCATCGATTGGGCGCGGCTGGCGGTCGAATGCGGGTATTTCGACCAGGCGCACCTGGTTCACGATTTCACCGAATTCGCCGGTGTGAGCCCGTCCGAGCACTGGCAGCGGCAGAGCGAGCTTGATCGCAAAGACATCCATGTCAAACGCCATCACCTGCCCTTGGCGGCGTAGCTTCAATTTTTTCCAATACAGTAAGGCCGCGCGAGGCGTAGTCCGCCCGCCTGAGCACCCCAACAACGCCTCCGGAGGCACGCATGTCATCCGAAACAGTCAATGTCCGCTACATGGTCGACGACGTAGCAGCCGCCGTCGAGTGGTACACCGGGCATCTCGGCTTCAAGCCCTTGAGCAATCACGCGCCTGCCTTCGCCGATGTGACACGCGGGTCGCTGCGGCTTTTGCTCAGCGGACCGACGAGCTCGGCGGGGCGGCCGATGCCCGATGGCGAACGGCCCGGCCCAGGCGGCTGGAACCGCATTCACTTGATCGTCGAGGACATCGCCGCCGAAATCGAGCGCCTGCGCTCGGCCGGCGTCCGGTTCCGCAATGACGTCGTAACCGGCCCGGGCGGGTCGCAGGTTCTCCTGCTGGATCCCTCCGGCAACATCGTCGAGCTGTTTCAGCCCGCGTCTCGCACGGCTCAATCCCGGTAAGGCGCGGCGACGACGCAGCAGCAATTCCCCGGCCGCACGCGCCCCGGCTGGCGCTTCCCGTAGAGAATCCCGTCGGCCTGGTAGGTGAGAGTTTCGGGCGGCCGCGCCGGGTCCCAGGGCGTGTGGATGCGGCCGGCGGGATCGCCCGCGCGCACCTCCTCGCCGTGGGCGTGGAACGGCTCGAAGATGCCGTCCATTGTCGCAAAGACGTAGGCGAGGGGACCGGGAAGCTCCATGACCCGGCCGTCGACGCTTGGCTGCTCGGCTTTCTCCGGCGGCAAGACCCCAAGATGCGCAAGCACGTTCGTCACGCCGCGGCGGCAGATCGCCAGCGCCTCCGGAGACACCGTTCCTCCGCCGCCCATCTCGGTGCCGACCGTGACGAGCCCGGCGCGGCATGACGATGCGGTCGAGGTGCGCGGATCGCCGAGATTGCCGATCACGACGGTTAGCGGCGCGCCGAACGCGCGCACTGCGGCGACGTTGCGGCGATGCAGTTCCTTGTCGTCCGTCGGCTCGATGATGGCGCTCGGGATCATCACAAGCGACGAGCCGCCGGAGTGGAGGTCGATGAACGCGTCGGCGCGCGGAAAGATTTCGTCTGAGACGTAGGCGCTGATCTGCTGCGTGATGCTACCGCGCGGATCGCCAGGGAAGGTTCGGTTGAAGTTCAATCCGTCGACGGGCGATGTCCGCCGCCCGCCGAGCACCGCGTGCACGTTGTTGGCGGGCATCAGGATGAGCCGGCCCTCGATCGCGCCGGGATCGAGGTCGCGGATCATCTCGGAGATCACGATCGGCCCTTCGTATTCGTCGCCGTGATTGCCGCCCTCGATGAAGACCGTCGGTCCTGTCCCGTTGTTGACGATCGCGATCGGCACGCGCGTGACGCCCCATGCGTCGTCGTGCGGCGAATGTGGGAACATGACGAAGCCGACCTGTTTGCCCGGCCGGTCGAAGTCGACGGAGGTGAAGGCGGTGGAGGTGCGCTCCGGAGCGATGCGGCGGCCCATGGCGTCCCGTCAGAGCTGGCCCGCGGCCAACGGGACCGGAGCCGAGCCGAGGAGCAAGCCCTCCCGCTTCAGGTCGTCCCAGAGCGCGGCAGGTATCCTATGCGCGATCAGCTCGCGGTTCCGTCGGACCTCCTCTGGCGACACCGCGCCCGGAATGATGGACGCGATGCGCGGATGGCCGAGCGGGAACTGGATCGCCGCCGCGGCAATCGGCACGCGATGCGCCTCGGATACCTTCTCGATGCGGCCGACCCGCTCCATGATCTCCGGCGGCGCCGGGCGATAATTGTACTTCGCGCCGGGCGTGGCCCCGGTCGCGAGTATGCCCGAATTGAACGGGCCGCCGAGCAGGATGGAAAAATTCTTCGACTCGGCGAGCGGGAAGAGATCGTCGAGCCCGTCCTGTTCGAGCAGCGTGTAGCGGCCGGCGAGGAGAAAGCAGTCGAAGTCGCCGGCCTTGGCGAAGCGCAGCGTCGCCTCGACCTCGTTCAGCCCCGTTCCGATGGCGCGGACAATGCCGGCGGACCGAAGCTCGTCGAGCGCGCGGTAGGCGCCGTCCATCGCCTCGCGAAAGCGCCGCTCGAAACCCTCCGCGGAACCGTGCGTCCAGATGTCGGCGTCGTGGATGAGGGCGATGTCGATCTGGCTCAGGCCGAGCCGCTGATAGCTGTCCTCGATCGAGCGCATGCAGCCGTCGTAGGAATAGTCGAAGACTGGATCGAAGTTCAGCCCGCCGACGAAGACGCCGCGCTCCGCCGATCCCGTGCCGGGCCGCTTCAGAATGCGGCCGATCTTGGTGCTCAAGACAAAATCGCCGCGCGGTTTCCGACGGAGCACTTGGCCGAAGCGATGCTCGGAAAGGCCGAAGCCGTAGAACGGCGACGTATCGAAGAGCCGCAGGCCTTCGTCATAGGCGGTCTCGATCGTCTCGATCGCCCGCTCCTCGGGGATGCGCTCGTAGAGGTCTCCGAGCGGCGCCCCGCCGAGGCCAAGGACGCTGACTTCGAGCCCGGTGCCTCCGAGCGGTCGCCTGTCAACCTCAGTCATTCACGGCTCCAGCGCCCGGCGCTCGCGAACAGCCATTCAACGAACATAGTCTCTCCGTTCCGGCGTTTATGCGGAAGTCACGGCAGCGGCCGCCTCTTACCCCACCGCCTTCAACCGATCAAAGCGAAGCGTCCAGCAATCCCGGTCGGGTGGTCTTGCGCGCGTCGGCAGCTGGATCACCGCGCCGCTCGATCATGCTGTCGACCTTGCGATGAATCCGGCCCGTCGATGGGGAAGGCGCGCGCTTCGCGATCCAAACTCCCCACGGCTGCACACATTGTTGTATACAAATGTTGACGGCTGTTTTGGCGGCTCCTACTTTGGGGAGCCGTCGAAGTCTGGGCGGAGCGAGGCCGCTTACCTCGCCAACCACAAGGGCTTCATCACGGTGATCGGCAGCGTCGAAATCCTGGATTCTGGAGCTGCCCAATTGCCCGCATGACCGTTTCAGCGAGACCTTCCGCAGCGGCGCGTCCCCCCAGAGCGCAAAAAGAGAGCAGCGGGGGGAAGCTTCGGAGCGCTACCCTTGCAGCCTCCATTGTAGCGACGCTCAAGGGGCGCATCGTCGCTTGGCAATATCCGCCCGAGCATCGGCTTACCGAGGAGGCGCTCTGTGCGGAGTTTGGCGTCAGCCGCAGCCCGGTGCGGGAGGCGCTGAGGGTGCTTGCCACAAATGGCTTCGTGCGGCGCATGGCAAATCGCGGCTATGCGGTCCGGCAGGTCAATCTTCGCGAACTCGAGGAGCTCTACGAGGTGCGCCTCGCCCTCGAGTCTTATGCAATCGGAAAGCTTGCGGAATCCGGCGCCCCGGCGGAGACGCTGCGTGCGCTTCGTAAGACCTGGGAAGACATCCGCAGGAAGCCGGATCGGCACAAGGGCGAGGATCTCGCCGTTCTCGATACCACCTTCCATGAGACGCTGACTTCGCTGATCGGCAACGAGGCTCTGCATCAGTACCTGAAATCGATCAACGAACGGCTCTTCGTCTTCCGCATGATCGATTTCGACAAGCCGGACCGGGTGGAGAGCACCTGCGCCCAGCATCTCACGATCCTGAAGCTCGTGACGAAGGGCGATGCCGAGGGCGCGCGGGCCGCCCTTCGCCGGAACATCGAGGAAGGGCGTACGATCGTGAAGACCACCTTGAACGAGGCGCTTGCGCGCGCCTACGCGATCAGCTGACGAGTCCCGGCGCGATGCAATTCGCCGCGCAGAAGATCGGGTGGGGTGTGCCGGCGGTCTTCGAGGCTGCGGTGCACTCACTGTTCCGTAGCGCCGCGATCCTCGCCGTTCCTGGCCACGGATTGGTGACGCTCGTTCCAGCCAAGGCAGGCGGTCTGCCCGGCGCTCTCACCATCGGTGTTCCTGCCGGGTTCGATTTTGCGAAAGCGTTCGATCCGGAGTGGCGGGCCGCCGTGCGCGGCGGCGTCCTCCGGTTCAGCGGCGGCGTCGCTTCGGTCGACTTGCGCACCGCCGTTCCCTGGCGAAGCCGCCTCGCTGCGCTCCAGCTCGATCTGAACAAGCCCGCTCAGCGCCGCGCGTGGGAGCGCGCTTCGAGAATCCTCTCTGCCGATCGACGCTCGGACGCCTTCGTCCGGATCGCACGTCGCCCCCTTCGCGCTCTCCTCGATGCTACCTCGGCGTTCGATGCCGCGAGAGCCAAGCGCGCGATGGCAGAGCTCGTAGGCCTTGGCGCCGGCGGCACTCCGGCCGGCGATGATTTCCTTGTCGGCTTTTTGGTCGCGCTTCGCGCGACGGCAGGCTGGGCGGAGGAAACGCGTGGTGATTTCCTTGCTGCGCTTTGCAGGCAGACGAAGGCCCTCCTCTCCAAAACCAACGACGTGAGCCGGGTCTATCTCGCCGCGGCGGCGGAGGGCGAGGTCTCGGAACGGCTCACCGGCCTGGCCGCCGCCATCGCCGCGGGTTCGGGCGCGTCCACCGTCGGCGATGCCGCGGGGGCGGCGATCGTTGTCGGCCACACCTCCGGCGCGGACGGCACGCTCGGCCTCCTTCTCGGCGCTGCCGCGTGGGGACCGGAGGCGCTCGCTCGCTCCGCCGTTTCCCTGATCGAAGAATTGCCGGCCGAGGTCTGAAGAGAAACGGGCGCCGAGTATCCGCGGCGCCCGCCTCCGTGTTCGCGGCTACCGGCCGTCTGGCCGGCAGCCATTTTCCGTCAGGTCGTGACCTCTCCGCCGAGCCTGTTCGTGTCCTGGCTCATCGGCCCGCCCTTCAGGACGCTTGTCGGCTGCTCGCGCATGCCGAGCACGTAGCAGATGACGGCGAGCAACGCGTAGCCGAGCGCCACCTGCGGCGATGCCATCCACTCAAGCTGTATGCCGTGGATGAAGCCGAAGAAGGCGAGGATGGCCCCTGCGCCCGCGTAGAAGGCCGCCTTGTTGAACTCGCGGTCGATGATGAAGGCGGCCACCGCCCCGAGAATCAGCCCGGCGAGAACGGCGCCGCCGCCAAGCAGAGCCATCCCGTTGTAGACGACGCCATTGTTGCCGAGCGCCTCCGCTCCGACTGTCGCCGCATTGGTGCCTGCCGCGCCGAGCGCCCCATCGATCTGCGTCTGTCCCCAGGCGGCGATGTTGGGGATGATGGCAAGCACCACCGCCGGCGCGTGGCGCGCCGGGGAGGCGGTGAAGGCCTGGGCGCCGATGACGAGGCCGATATAGAGCAGGATCGGCAGGATCGCGACCAGCGGAACCACTGCGAGAAGCAGCGCCGTCAATCCGAGGAAGCACACCAGCGCAATGACGACTCCTGTCGCCAGCGAGTAGCCGATGCGGCCACCGACGCTCTTCCACCCCGGATGGCCGATATAGACCGCCGGCGGAAACGGACTGCCGAGGATCGAGCCTACCACCGCTCCAATGCCGTCAGCGGCGAGAATGTGGCGGAGATTGTAGTTGTCGCCTGCCGCCGACGCGCTTTCGACGTTGTTCATGGCCTCCGTGAAATTGTACACGCCGAGCGGAATAGCCGTGGCGAGGAGTAGCCACACCTGCTCGCTGGTCAGCGCCGAAAAGACCTCCACCCCCGGGATCGGCAGATAGAGCCCGAACGTCGCGAACGAGGCGCCGACCTTCCCGGCGTCCACGATGGTCGTCCAGCCGAACATGTATGCCAGCCAGGCGATCAGAGTGCCGACGATCACCGCCGCGAGACCGCCTGGAACGCCGCCCGGCAGCCGCACGTTCGCCGTCCAGCTGATCAGCACGATGCCAAGCGAGACGAAGGCGATCCAGGGCACCTCCCACATCTGGAAGGCCGGCCGCATGGAAATGAACGCGATGGAGATGCCGGCAAGCGTTCCGAGCATCGCGGCGCGCGGCGTGAGTTTCCGAATCGCCGGGCCGACGAAAACACCGATCAGGACGATGACGCCGATGATGAAGGCCCAGGCGAGGCCCGCCTGCCAGGCGAGCAGCGCCGCCGCCTCAGCGCCGAGCGCAGCGCTGTTCTGCAGGTAGATGGGCAGCATGACCACGAAGATGACGATGAACATGTGCGGCACGCTCGGGCCGTACGGCATCGCCGTTACGTCGCTCCGCCCCTCCTTCTTCGCGAGCCGCCAAGCGAGGTAGGCGTAGTAGAGGTTGCCGATCGGCAGCGCGATGCCGAGAGCCGGCAGGATGCGCCCATAGACGACCGTCTCGGGCAGCTTCACCACGAACAGACACAGCGTCGTCAGGACGATCACATTGAGCACCACGTTCGTGAAAAGGCCAAAGAAGCCGTTCCAGTCCCCGGGTACCCACCAGCGGACCTCTCCGTTCACTCCCTCTCGCATGCTCATGACCCACCCCCTTTATCGTGCCGCCTCCGGCGATCGCAGGACGGCGAACTGTTTTCCATCAGCTCATCTAACGCTCACGCTGCACGCCGCTTGGCTGGCTTCCGTGCACCGCTCTTCGCCGCCAAGCTCTGGAGCACGGGCAGCGCCTTCGCCGAGTTCGACACCCAGCCGAATATTCCGCCCTGCGCCTTGATCATGCGGAGCGCGTAGTCCTGGAATTCCGGAAAGTAGGAGGCGACGCAGTCCTCCAGCACCAGGCAGTCGTAGCCGCGATCGTTTGCTTCGCGCACAGTCGTGTTGACGCAGACCTCGGTGGTCACTCCGCAGACGATCATCTGCTTGATGCCGCGGCTTTTCAGGATCTCGCTCAGATCGGTCGCGTAGAAGGCCCCCTTGCCGGGCTTGTCGACGATCGGCTCGCCAGCCTTCGGCTTCAACTCGTCGATGATGTCGTGGCCGTACTCGCCGCGCACCAGAATGCGCCCCATCGGCCCCTTGTCGCCGATGCCGGCCTTGAGCTTGCCGCGCTCCTTCTTGGCCGGCCAGAGGTCGGCGAGGTCCGGGCGATGTCCCTCGCGCGTGTGGATGACGAGGACTCCCGCCCTCCGCGCCGCGTCGAGGACGCGCTTGGTCGGCGGCACCGCCTTCCGCAGAAGCGAGACGTCGTTTCCGAGCGCCTCTCCAAAGCCGCCCGGATCGACGAAATCGCGCTGCATGTCGATGATGACCAGCGCGACGGCCGCCGGATCGAACTTGAACTCGTAGGGTTCAGCCTGGATGACCGCCATGCATTCGCCTCCCGCCCTCTGACCGCCTACTCCGCGGCCGTTCGCCGATCGGCTTCGGCGAGATAGTTGCGCCACCCGCCGAACGCGGTGATGTCCCTTGCATTTCTCGTGCCATGACTTTCGCAGACAAAGCCGAGGACACGGTCGCCGTCCTCCAGTTCGACGGTTCCTATGCCGAGCGGCGCCGGAATGCCTGCGACGAAACTTCCGAATGCGGCGGTCGGAAGCTCCCAGACTTCGACCTCGATCGCCTTGCCGCCTTCGGCGCGAAGCATCCCGGGCCGCGCCGGCGGTCCACCCGGCAGCGCAAAGAGCCGGTAGTCGGGGGAGGTCCGGCAGGCGCGCACCAGCCGGCCGCCGCGCTCGGCGAGTTGCCAGTTGAGCGGCAGCCCCGACATGTGGGCGCCGCACACCGCCACTTTGACCGTGGCGTCAGATTTTGGGGCTGCGCGCTTCGCCGGCAGCTTCGTTTCGAGCGCGCCGAGCTTCAGGTCCTGTACTCGATGCAGCTCGTCGGCGAGGGCAAGAAGGCCGGCGTCGGCGAAGGCCGGCGCGGCGAGCGTCACGCCGAACGCGAGCCCGTCCTTCTGCATACCGGCCGGGATCGCGACCGCCGACAGGTCAAGAAGGTTCATGAAGTTGGTGTAGTAGCCGAGATTGCTGTTCAGGCGGATCGGATCGGCGAGGAGCTCGGCGATCGTGTACTGGCGGCCGGCGGTCGGCGTGACCAGCACATCCATCGAAGCCCATGCCGTGGCCGTGGTTCGGCGGAGCGCCTTCAGGCGATAGTACGCGGTGAAGGCATCCACCGCGAGCGGCTTGTTCCCCGCGCCGATGATCTGGCGCGTGACCGGGAAGAGTTCGTCCGGCTGCTTCTCGATGAAGTCGCGGATGGCGACGTAACGCTCGGCGACCCAGGGACCTTCGTAGAGAAGGCGGGCAGTCTCGAGGAACGGCGACAGGTCGATCTCGACGATCTCGCCGCCGAGCGCGGCTATGCGCTCGACCATTGCATTGAAGAGCCGCTCGCCTTCGGCGTTGCCGAAGAATTCGAGGTCCTTGCGGCGCGGCACGCCGAAGCGGGCGCCGCTCACCCTCGGCGGAAGCACCGCGGTCGACTCCTTCCGCGAGAAGGGGTCGGCGGGATCG
>JBOHKB010000211.1:0-10906 GCA_050728815.1 Propylenella sp. | reverse complement strand
GAGCACGGGATTACGCAGGATAAAGAGGTCATCGCCTACTGCCGTTTGAGCCATCGGGCGACCGTCGCCTATTTCGCGCTGACGGAGATTCTCGGGTTCAAGGACGTTCGCGTCTACGACGGCTCGTGGACCGAATGGGGGAACCTCGTCGGGGCGCCGATCGAGCGCTGAGCTGGAAGTAAGGAGAGGGGATGAACCGACCGCCACGACCGGCCACAATGAGCGCTCCATCGACGCGCGGCCCCTCCGTTCCGCTAATCCGGAAATCGGCCGCCCCGCTCCGCCACAACGTGGTCGATGCGCTGCGGACGGCGATCATCGAGGGCCGGCTGGCTCCGGGCGCGCGGCTGATCGAGCGCGAGCTGATCGAGATGACCGGCGTATCGCGCACGGTGATCCGCGAGGCGCTCAGGCAGCTCGAATCGGAGGGGGTGGTCGCGACCATCCCCAACAAGGGGCCGGTGGTCCGCCGGCTGACCGCCGACGAGGCGAAGGACCTTTACCTGATCCGCGCGGTGCTCGAAGGGCTCGCGGCGAAAATGTTCGTGGGCAGCGCTTCGGCTGCCGACGTTGCGGAGCTCCGGCGCGCGCTCGACGACACGTTCGCCGCCTATCGCGAGGGCGAGCCGGAGCGCATCCTCACCGCCAAGAACCGCTTCTACGAGACGCTGACGCGCGGGGCGGGAAGCGAAATCCTTTCGCAGATGCTGGCCACTTTGCACGCCCGCATCCGGCGCTGGCGGGCGCTCGGCCTTGGCCACCCAAAACGCTCGCCGACGCGCTCGCGCGAGAGCATCAAGGGACTGCGCGACCTGCTCGACGCCATCAAGCGGCGCGACGCCGACGCGGCGGAAGAGATCGCGCGGCGCGAGGTGACCAACGCCGGCGCGGAGATCATGCGCATCCTGAAGGCGGATCCGACCGTTTCGGGGTGAAGTGCAAGAGCGCCGCCGCTGGCGCGCCCTCGCCTTGTAGCAAGGATCGTGCTCGGCTAGTGATACGATAATACGATCCTACAGCTCCTCGCGCCGACCCCAGCGACCGATGTCCTCCGCCTCGGGAATCCGAACCATCGTCAGGGTTCTGCGCAACCCGACGTTCGGCCTCTACACCGCGGGCATCATCGTCTCGCTCACAGGCACGCTGATGCAGCGAGTCGTGACCGGCTGGCTGATGTGGCAGCTCACGCGCTCGGGCGCCTGGCTCGGCCTGCTCGCCTTCGCCGACCTCTTTCCGACGGTGCTCCTCGGCCCGATCGCCGGCGCCTTCGCTGACCGGTGGGACCGCCTGCGCGTGACCAAGGTCACGCAGGCGCTGGCGCTGCTGCAAGCGCTCTCGCTCTTCGCGCTGACCGCGACGGGGCTCATCACAGCTCCGCTCCTCCTCGCGCTGACAGTGCTGCTCGGTATCGTGGCCGCGTTCAACCAGCCGGCGCGGCTGGCGCTCACTCCCGCGCTCGTCCCCGCGAGCGATCTGACCTCCGCCGTCGCCATCGCATCCACGGTCTTCAACCTGGCCCGCTTCCTCGGGCCCGCCGCGGGCGGGGCGATCATCGCCCTCTCCGGCATCCCGGCCGCCTATGCGGCGAGCGCGGCGGCGATGCTCGTGTTCCTCGCGGCGCTATCCTTTATCCGCCTCGCGCCGACGGCGGCCCCGCGCGCCGTGCGCACGCGCCTCCGCGACGAGCTTGCGGCGGGCTTGCGCTACACGCGCGCGCACGCAGGCACCGCCACTGCGCTCATGCTGATGGTGGCGGGAAATATCGGCGCGCGCCCGTTGCTCGAGCTGATGCCGGGGTTCGCCGCCGACGTGTTTCACGGCGATGCGGTGACGCTCGCGGTGCTGACGTCGTCCGCCGGCGCGGGTGCGGTGCTCGCGGGACTGTGGCTCGGAAGTCGCGGCGACGGGACGGGGCTTGCGCGCATCCTCATCATGAGCACGCTCGGCGTCGCGCTCTCGGCGGCGCTCTTCACCGCGACGGATCAGCTCTGGATCGGCGCCGCGATTCTCGTCGTCACCGGCTTTGCCATGGCTAGCGCCGGCATCGCGACGGAGACGCTGATCCAGTTGTCGGTCGAGGGCGCGATGCGCGGTCGCGTGCTCGGCATCTACGCGCTGCTCTTCCGCGGCGGGCCGGCGCTGGGCGCGCTCGTCATGGGCGCGGCGGCCGAATATGTCGGGCTCAGGCTCCCGGTGCTCTTGGGCGCGTTCGCGGTCTTCCTGGTTTTCCTGTGGGCCTGGTTCGGCCAGAAAGGACAGGCCGCAAGCGCGGCTGCGCCGGCACAAAGCGATCCGAGGGAGCAGGCATGAACATGGCGAAGGACGGCGGAGCGAGCATCCAGAATTTCAGACTGCTCGCACAGGACGAGCTTCAAGGCTTCGGCGGGCTCGGCGAGGGCATGGCGATCCAGATCGCCGAGGATGGCCGGCGCATCCTCTGGCTCGCGCACGAATTCGCGCCGAAGAATTTCACCGGCGTCGACGTAAGCGACCCGCGGAAGCCGAAGGTCGTGGTGCAGACGAGCCTCCCCGAGCCCTACATGCGGTCGAACTCGCTCGAGCTCACCGGCGACATCATGGCGGTCACGTATCAGTGCAAAGAGCAGGGCCAGAAGCCGGCCGGCCTCGAGCTGTTCGACATCTCGGTTCCCGAAAAGCCGCGCTCGATCTCCTTCCTCGATTGCTCGGGCCCGCATTCGCGCGGCGTGCATCAGCTCTGGTTCTGCGACGGCGAATACGTGCACATGTCGTCGGGCGCCGCCGATTTCCGGTCGCATCACCCGAGCGACGACCAGTTCTACCGCATCATCGACGTGCGCAATCCCGCGAAGCCCGAGGAGGTCGGCCGCTGGTGGCTGCCCGGAGTCCGCGTCGGCGACAGCGAGAAGCCGCCTGTCCGCCACAAGGCGATGGACAAGGGCTTTCGCGTCCACAACACGAATGTCTACCCACAGCGCCCGGACCGAGCCTATCTCGGCTGCATCGACGGCGGCGCGGTGATCCTCGACATCTCAGACAAGGCGCGGCCGAAGATGATCTCGCGCTGGGACAATTCCCCGCCGTTCTTCGGCTTCACGCACACGGTGCTGCCGCTCTTCGAGCGCGGGCTTCTCGTTGTCACCGAGGAATCGGTGGCGGAGGCGGCGGAGGACTGGCCGAAGCTCGTGTGGATTCTCGACGCGCGGGCGGAGGAGAATCTCGTGCCGATTTCGACCTGTCCGCTCCCGCCGGTCGAGGAATTTTCGAAGCGTGGCGGGCGTTATGGCGCGCACAACGTGCACGAAAACGTGCCGCGCGACACGTCGTTCCAGTCGGAGGACGTGATCCTGGGCGTGTTCTTCAACGGCGGGCTCCGCGCCTACGACATCCGAAATCCATTCCAGCCGCGCGAGATCGCGCACTTCGTGCCGCCGGCGCCGGCGCGCTCGCCGAAGGGGGCGATCCAGCTCAACGACGTGTTCGCCGACGAGCGCGGCATCGTCTACGCGGTCGACCGGCACGTGGGCGGGCTTTATGTGCTCGAAAGGGGCTTCTAAGGCAAAGTCCTTCCGCCCTAAATGAAAGTCGCTAATGATTGCCCGACGATGAGCACGTTCACGGTCACTGCAAAAGGGCAGGTCACGCTGCCAAAGAATATTCTCCGGCATCTGGGCGTCGGACCCGGTGAGAAACTGACCGTGGAGAAGCTCCCAAACGGCCGTATCGAAATGAGGGCCGCGCGATCAAAAGGCAAGATCTCTGATGTCTTCGGCTTGCTGAAGAAAGGGCACGCTCCATCCCTGTCGATTGAGGAGATCAACAGGCTCGCCGCTCGCAGCTGGGCGGGTAAGCGATGAAGGTCAGGCCGTTCAGCGGCTACGCCGCGCGGCGTCTCGATGCCAAAAGCTTGGAAAAATGCTCGGCCGGCATCGGGCGGCCGAAGTAATAACCCTGGAAGGTGGTGCAGCCGGCGGCCTGCAGCAGCACCGCCTCGTCTTCCGTCTCCACGCCCTCCGCGGTCACGCGCATATCGAGCTGGCGCGCAAGGCCGACGATGCACTCGACGATGGCGTAATTCGTCGTGTCGGCGGTGAGGCCGTGCACGAAAGAGCGGTCGATCTTGACCTTGTTGAAGGGGAGGCTGCGCAGATAGCCGAGGCTCGAATATCCGGTGCCGAAATCGTCGAGCGCCATCTCGATGCCGAGGTCGCGCAGCGCCTGCATCTGGCGCCTCGCGGCGTCGATATCGTGGAGGAACACGCTTTCGGTGATTTCGAGCTGCAGGCGCTCGGCGGGAAACCGCATTTCCTTCAGGATCGCGGCGATGTGGCCGGCGAGGTCGGAAAGACGGAACTGGATCGGCGAGAGATTGACCGATACGAGGAGATCGCCCCACGCGCTCGCGTCGGCGAGGGCCCTTCTCAGAATGTGATCTCCGAGCACCAGGATCTGCCCGGTCTCCTCCGCGACCGCGACGAACTCCATTGGGCTGACGGCGCCAAGCGCCGGATGCGTCCAGCGCGCAAGCGCCTCGACGCCAATCAGCGCGTGGCCGGGGGCCCCGTGGATCGGCTGGTAGTGAACACTTGTCTGGCCCTCGGAAAGCGCCGCGCCAAGGTCCCGCTCCAGGATGCGCCTGCGATTCGCGCTGACGGCCATCTCCTGCGCGAATGTCACGAGGCGGCGGCGGCCGGCGCGCTTGGCTTCGTAGAGCGCGAGATCGGCCTTGCGGACGAGCGCCGCGATGTTGGAATCGCCGGGTTCGGCGAAGGCCAGGCCGATGGACATGCCGGTCGAAACCCGGTGGCCGTCGAACGCGATCGGCTCATTCGTCGCTGCGATCAGAGTCTTGGCCAATCCCTCGACCGCGGCGCGTCTCTCTCCGTCGAGGAGGGCGACGAACTCGTCGCCGCTGGCGCGGGCGACGAATCCGCGCGCGCCGATCGCTGCCGCGATCGAATCGGCCGTACGCTGCAGGAAGCGGTCGCCGGCCTGGTGGCCGAGCGCCTCGTTGACGGACTTGAACTGATCGAGGTCGATGCAGAGCGCGGCAAGCACGCCCTTCACCTCGAAGGGAAGCCCCTCGGTCATCACGTGCTGCAGGTAGGCGCGGTTCGGAAGGCCGGTCAGCGCATCGTGGCGCGCGAGCCTCTTCGCCTCCGCTTCGGCCGCGCGGCGAGTCTCGATCTCGTCGTGGACGTTGCCGACAATGAGCCGCATTTCGAGGTGATCGGTGACGATTTCCGCAAGATCCCTGAGCCGCGTCTTATCGAGCTCGCCGAAGTCGGAATGCGGCTTCATGTCGATGAGGCAGACTGTGCCGATACGGCGCCCGGACGGCATGGTGAGAGGCGCACCCGCGTAGAAGCGAACGTGGGGTTCGCCCGCGACCAACGGATTCTCCGCAAAGAGGGGGTCTTTCGTGGCATCGGGCACCACCAGCACGTCATCGGCGAGAATCGTGTAGGCGCAGAACGACAGGTCGCGCGGCGCCTCGGTCATGGCGAGGCCGCAGCGCGCCTTGAAGACGTTACGGTCGCTATCCATAAAGGCGACAAGCGCAACCGGCACGCCGAACTGGCGCTGGGCGATCGCCGCGATGCGGTCGAACTGAGGCTCCGGCCCGGTGTCGAGAATGCGATACCGGCGGAGCGCCGCGAGGCGCTCGTCCTCATCCATCGGATGCGGAGGTGGACGATACATGGACCACTCCCTCCGCCCACAATCTCGGCGGGTGCTGAGGCGCATTGCAGCCGATACAGGTGTACTTTCGCTGAAGCGAAGTGGTCCTCTTTTTCGGTGAATTTTCTATATTAGCCGGCGCACTGCGTGGCCGGTGCGCGGTCTGGCTGCTCAGATCAGGCCCAGGGCCCGGAACGAGGTGTGCCCCTCGCGGCCGATGACGAGATGGTCGTGGACGGCGATGCCGAGCGGTCTTCCGACATCGACGATGGTCTTGGTCATATCGATGTCGGCGCGCGACGGGGTCGGGTCGCCGGACGGATGGTTGTGGACGAGGATGATCGCGGTGGCGGAAAGCTCGAGCGCCCGGCGGATCACCTCGCGCGGATAGACCGGCGTGTGGTCGACGGTGCCGGTCTGCTGCACCTCCTCGGCGATCAACGTGTTCTTCTTGTCGAGGAAGAGGATGCGGAACTGCTCGCGCTCCTCGAACGCCATGGCGGTCCGGCAATAGTCGAGGAGCACCGACCAGGAGGAAAGCACGGGCCGCTTGCGCACCGCCTCGCCGGCGGTCCGCTCGGCGAAGGCCTTGATGAGCTTCAGCTCGTCGACGACGCGGTCGCCGACGCCGTCGATCTCCTTCAGGCGCTCGCGCGGAGCGGCGAGCACTTCCGTCAGATTGCCGAAGCGCTTCAGAAGCGCCTTGGCGAGCGGTTTCGTGTCGCCACGTTGAATCGCGCGGTAGAGCGCCATCTCCAGAAGCTCGTAGTCGGCGAGCGCCGAGACGCCCTTCTCGCGGAAGCGGGCGCGGAGCCGCTCGCGATGGCCGTGGAAGTGAGGAATTCCCCCGCCGGCATCGTCGAGCCCCCGCGCCATCGGGCCGATCCGTTCGGCTAGGCGCTCGTCCAGGGCAGCCAGGTGCGGCCGGAGGGAGAGAGGGTGAAAATCTCCACGCCCGTCTCGGTGACGCCGACCGTGTGCTCGAACTGCGCCGACAGCGACCGGTCGCGGGTCACCGCCGTCCAGCCGTCGGAGAGGAGCTTTACGTGCGGGCGGCCGAGATTGATCATCGGCTCGACCGTGAAGATCATGCCGGGCTTGATCTCCAGACCCTCGCCGGCCTGGCCGTAATGCAGCACGTTCGGCGGCTCGTGGAAGGCGCGGCCGACGCCGTGGCCGCAGAAATCGCGCACCACCGAGCAGCGCTCGGCTTCCGCGTAGGCCTGAATCGCATAGCCGATGTCGCCCATGTGGCCGCCAGGCCGGATCGCCGCCACGCCGCGCATCAGGCACTCATAGGTCACCTCGACCAGCCGCTCCGCCGCGCGCTTAAGCTGGCCGGCGCCGTACATGCGGCTGGAATCGCCGTGCCAGCCGTCGAGAACGAAGGTCACGTCGACGTTGACGATGTCGCCGGCCCTGAGCGGCTTGTCGTTCGGGATGCCGTGGCAGACGACATGGTTGATCGAGGTGCAGCTCGACTTGCGGTAGCCCCGGTAGTTGAGGGTGGCGGGCGCGGCGCCGCGCGCTAGGCCGAAATCGAAGATGAAGTCGTCGATCGTCTGGGTGGTGACGCCGGGCTTCACCACGTCGTAGAGCGCGTCGAGACACTCCGCCGCGAGCCGGCCGGCGCGGCGCATGCCCTCGAAATCCTCGGGACCGTAATAGTTGATGGCGGACGACTGCCGCGCCGCGCTTCTCACGATTTCCTGCATGCTGGTTCCGGCTCGATCTGGTGTGGCACGCTAAGCTAATGCATCGTCGCGTGTCTTTTAAGAGGCTCCCGCCGTTTTGGAGCTTTTTCGGGGAAAGATAAATGGCCGAAGCGCCGACCGCCGCCATCCTCGTCATCGGCGACGAGATTCTCTCGGGCCGGACCAAGGACAAGAACATCGGCTTCATCGCCGACACGCTGACCGACATCGGCATCGACCTCGAAGAGGTGAGGATCGTCGGCGACCGGGAGACGGCGATCGTGGAGGCGGTGCGGGCGCTGTCGGAGCGCTACGATTTCGTCTTCACGAGCGGGGGGATCGGGCCGACGCACGACGACATCACCGCGGATTCCGTCGCCAAGGCTTTTGGCGCACCGATCGGCATCGATCCGCGCGCCAGGGAGATGCTGCTCGCTTTCTGGGCAAAACGCGGCGTCGAGCCGAACGAGGACCGCATGCGGATGGCGCGCATTCCCGAAGGCGCGGCGCTGATCCCGAACACCGTCTCCGCCGCGCCGGGCTTCCGCATCCGCAACGTCTTCGTCATGGCGGGCGTGCCGGCGATCCTGCAGGCGATGATGGACGAAGTGGTGAAGATGCTTCCGGCGTCGCGGCCGGTGCTTTCCGAGACGATAGAGGCGCGCCGCCCGGAGGGCGAGGTAGCCGAGCCGGCGCGCGAGGTGCAGGCCGCGCACCCGCTGGTCCGTATCGGCTCATACCCCTACCACGACGGGGCGCGCTTCACGACGCGGCTGGTGCTTAGGTCGCGCGACGCAGCGGCGCTCGCCGCGGCCAAGGCGGCGATGGAGGCGGCGCTCGGGAAGCTCTGAGGGATTGGGCGAGGCGCGAGCCTCCCGCCCCTTGCGGGGAGGGTGGCCTGAGCGTAGCGAAGGCCGGGTGGGGTTGTTCGCCGTGGAGTCCTGCGCAGACAACCCTCCCGTCATTCGGGCTGCTTCGCATCCCGAACGACTCCCTCCCCGCAAGGGCGAGGGGGCCAGCGTCGGAGCGGGATGCATGGTGACACAGGAAAAAGCCTTTCCCGTATCCTGGGACCAGTTCCATCGCGATGCGCGGGCGCTCGTCTGGCGGCTCGCCGAAGCGGGGCCGTTCACGGCCGTCGTCTGCATCACGCGCGGCGGGCTGGTGCCCGCGGCGATCGTCTCGCGCGAGCTCGAAATCCGCGTGATCGAGACGGTCTGCATCGCCTCCTATCACGACTACAAGACTCAAGGGGAAACCGCCGTGTTGAAGGCGATTTCGCCGGAGGTGGTGAAGGCGGCGGGCGAGGGCGGGAAAGGCATCCTGATCGTTGACGACCTCGTCGATACCGGCCGCACCGCCTCGATCGTGCGCAAGATGCTGCCGAAGGCGCATTTCGCGACGGTGTACGCCAAGCCGCAGGGGCGGCCGCTGGTCGACACTTTCATCACCGAGGTGTCGCAGGACACCTGGATCTATTTCCCCTGGGACATGGGCTACGCCTTCCAGCCGCCGCTGGTGAAGGCGGAGTAGAGGGGCGCCTAAGCCTTCACGATGCGGTCGCGGTGAGCGGCGACGTTTCGAGTGGCGTTGCGGGTATCGACGACGAGCCGCGCGGCGGCGACCAGAGAATTCCAGTCGATCCCGTCGTGATCGGTCACGATGAGCGCAACGTCGTAGCCAGCAACCGCGGCAGGATCGAGCGGCACGGACTCTCGTCCGGCGAGGGTGCCGTGCTCCCGCGACGGTCCGATGACCGGGATGAACGGATCATGGTAGTCGGCGACGGCGCCCCGGCTCTCCAGAAGCTCGATGACGCGGAGCGCCGGGCTTTCGCGCATGTCGTCGACATTCTTCTTATAGGCAAGGCCGACGATCAGGACGCGCGCTCCCTTGAGGCCCTTGCCGGTACGCGCGTCGAGGGCGGCGGCGAGGCGGTCCACGACGACCCGCGGCATGGCGGTGTTGATCTCGCCGGCAAGCTCGACGAAGCGGACGGGCGCGTCGAACTCGCGCGCCTTCCAGGGGAGGTAGAAGGGGTCGATCGGGATGCAGTGGCCGCCGAGGCCGGGACCGGGATAAAACGGCATGAACCCGAACGGCTTGGTGCGCGCCGCCTCGATCACCTCCCATACGTCGATCCCCATCGCGCCGTAGACGAGCTTCAGCTCGTTCACGAGCGCGATGTTGACGGCGCGAAAAATGTTCTCGGTAAGCTTCACCGCCTCGGCGGTCTGCGTCGAGGAAACCGGCACGACGCGCTCGACGAATTGCGCATAGAGCGCCGCCGCGGCCTCCGCCGCCCGCGGCCCTTCGGCTCCGATCACCTTCGGAATGCGCGAGGGGCTGAAGCCGGAGCCCGGGTCCTCACGCTCCGGCGAATAGGCGACGAAGAGCGATTCCTCCGAGCGGAGGCCGCCCGCCTCGAGAACAGGTTTCAGCACCTCCACGGTGGTGCCCGGATAGGTGGTGGATTCGAGCACTACGAGTTGGCCGGCGCGGATATGCGGCGCGAGCGCTTCCGCCGTCGAGACGACATAGCTCAGGTCCGGCTCGCGGTTGCGGCTGAGCGGCGTCGGCACGCAGATCAGGATCGCATCGGCGGCGGCGAGGCGCGAAATGTCGGCGGTGGCCTCGAAACCGCGGGCGCGCATCTCGCGCACGCGCTCGTCGGCGATGTGGCCGATATAGGAGCGCCCGTCGTTGAGCGCGGCGGCCTTTTCAGGGTCGATGTCGAAGCCGAGGACCTTGTTGCCGGTGGCGGCGAGCGCCATCGCGAGCGGAAGTCCGACATAGCCGAGCCCGATCACCGCGACCGTCGCGCGGCGCGCGGCGATCCGTTCCATCAGGGTCGTGAAGGACGCGCTTCTCGCGGGGCGGTCGGTCGGTCGTCGGTCCATGGATTCCCTCTGCCCGGGAGGGTCTACACGAATGCTCGCATCGGGCGAAGGGGCGCTAGTCGTTCCGCAGGTCGTTGCGGAGGAGCTCGATCGTGCGCGCCGCGCTGACGCTGCCGGCGACGATCCCGATCGCCTTCTGCAAGTCGGCGGCGCCCGCGTTCGATACGTAGAGCACGTCGTTGTCGCGCATCAGGAAGCGCTGCGCGGAAAAGAGACCGACTGGGTCTTTCATGTCGAGCACGTAGACGACCGGAATGCCTGCGACTTCCGGCGGCGGGGCTTTCTTGCCGCCGCCCGGCAAGGCGCCGCCGATCAGCCGGTACATCTCCGGGTCTTCGTAGCGGAACACAAAGACGCCGCGCGGGTCGGCGCGCGAATCGAGGAGGCCGCCGGCGCGTCCCACCGCCTCGGCGAGCGTCAGCCGGTCGGTGTCGAAGGAGAAGCTTGCGTTTCGCGCCGTTGCGCCAAAGGCGGTGTAGATCTGCGGGTCGGTGTAGACGTAGATGAGATCGTCCGGCCGGACGTAGATGTTCTGCCCGGGGTCGCGCACGATGCGCGCGAGGCTGACGGTCGCGCTCGCGCCGCCGCGCGTCAGGCGGACGAAGCTGTCGTAATCGGCGGCGCGGGAGCCGCCGACCGTCGCGATGATAT
>JBOHKB010000210.1:0-23851 GCA_050728815.1 Propylenella sp. | reverse complement strand
GCCAGACCATGCGCTTCTACAAGCTGAAGCCTGCCGACGTCGTGGTGATCTACGACGAGCTTGACCTTCCGCCCGGCAAGGCGCGGCTGAAGACTGGTGGCTCCACCGCGAGCCACGGCGGGCTACGGTCGGTCGAGGCGCATATCGGCAAGGAGTTTCGCCGCCTCCGGATCGGCATCGGCCACCCCGGCTCGAGGGAGCTGGTGAACGGCTACGTGCTGCACGACTTCGCAAAGGCCGACAGCGAATGGCTGGAGCCGCTCCTCGCGACGATCGCCGAGCACGCGCCGCTACTTGCGGTGGGCCAGGATTCGAACTTCATGAACCGCATCCACCTCGCAATGTCCGCCGAGGGAGACGAGCCGGAGAGGTCGCCTGCCGCGAAAGGCAAGACAACAAGTCTTGCCGAGCGCGCCGAGCGCAGCATTGGCGGAGCGTTTGCGGGGCTAAAGCGTCTTCTTGGCCAGAAGCCCTGAAAGTACGCTTCCTGACCACGGTGCAATGATGGGCTTCCGCTGCGGCATCGTCGGGCTGCCGAATGTCGGCAAGTCGACGCTCTTCAACGCGCTGACGCGGACTGCCGCGGCGCAGGCCGCCAACTATCCATTCTGCACGATCGAGCCAAACACCGGCGAGGTCGCTGTCCCCGATCCGCGACTCCAGAAGCTCGCCGAGATCGTGAAGCCGGCGGCGGTCGTGCCGACGCGGCTCACCTTCGTCGACATCGCCGGGCTGGTGCGCGGCGCCTCCAAGGGCGAAGGCCTTGGAAACCAGTTTTTGGCCAACATCCGCGAGGTTGACGCCATCGCGCATGTGATCCGCTGCTTCGACGATCCCGACGTCGTCCACGTCGTGGGTGCGATCGACCCGATCGCCGACATCGAGACGGTGGAGACGGAGCTGATGCTCGCGGACCTCGAAAGCCTCGAGCGCCGCGTCGAGCCGCTGGAGAAGCGCGTGCGCGGCGGCGACAAGGACTCTCGCTACACGCTCGAGCTGATGCAGATCGCGCTCGATTTCCTGCGCGAGGGGAAGCCGGCGCGGCTCGCCTGGATCGCCGACACAGACAAGCCCGCCTTCAAGGCGCTCAACCTGCTCACATCCAAGCGCATGCTCTATGTCTGCAACGTCGACGAGGCGTCAGCCGCAACCGGAAACGCCTATTCGAGGAAAGTCGAGGCGATGGTGGCCGAGCAGGCCGCGCACCACGGGCCGCCGCCCGCCCACGCGACGGGCGCCACGGGCGCCTGGCCAAAGCCGCCGGGCATCGTCGTGATCTCCGCCGCGATCGAAGCGGAGATCGCGCAGCTTCAGGAGGCCGAGCAGCGCGAATATTTGGAAGCGATGGGGCTGAAGGAGCCCGGTCTCGACCGGCTGATCCGGGCTGGCTACGACCTCCTCGACCTTGTCACTTTCTTCACCACCGGCCCGAAGGAGGCACACGCCTGGACCATCACTCGCGGCACCAAGGCACCGCAGGCAGCGGGCATCATCCATACCGATTTCGAGCGCGGCTTCATCCGCGCGCAGACCATCGCCTACGAGGAATTCGTCGGACATGGCGGCGAGGTCGGCGCACGCGACGCAGGCAAGGCGCGCGACGAGGGCAAGGACTACGTTGTGCAGGACGGCGACGTGATGCTGTTCAAGTTCAACGTCTGACCACCTTCCACCCCATCGGCACCGCGAGCACAATCATCAATGCAAGTGGTCGGATGCGGCCGCAAGCGGCGTCATGATCGCGTTCACCAACGCTTCCTTTGGGAGAGAGCTGGCATCTATCACCGCCGATCCGCTCAAGATACGGGCGACATCAGAATTGTGGTACCGTGACGCCTCAGGAACAACTGCAACGATCCGCTTGCCGAGCGCCCGCGCGGCACCCAGTTCGGCCAGCGCCCATTTCCCAGCTCCCTCACGCTCTGGAACCACGAAAACGACGATATCGGATTCGCGCAAGACAGAGAGTATGGATTCCTCCAGGTTCCCACCTGGCTCCACCGCTTCAGTGTCCAACCGAGCATCCACGCCCGATGCCGACAACGCCTCCGCCAACCTCGATGCAAACCTCGAATCGGAACTTGCATATGAGAGAAATACGCGCCGTCCAGGGTCAGCCACCTTCCCGCTCCTTCACTCTGGCTTTGAGTTCCGTAAGATAAGTCTCAAGCTCGTTGATATCCACGACATTCTTCGCTCTCAAGAACGTTGAGCCGCCCCTCTCGTCGAGTCCCGACAACGTCACTTGGTAGAGGATGGGGACAATTCGGCGATCATGTGCTCGTGCTGCGCCGATTTCCACCCAAAGCCAATTTCGATCCAGACCCCACGGCGTCAGAAGAACGACCAGTTCATCGACAAGCCGCATGTTTTGGAAGATTCGATCCTCGATATCGTCGCCCTTCTTAATGTCAAAGGCATCAATGAAGACCGATGCTCCGCAATCTCTTCCAATCCGCTGCGCTATTTGTTCCGCCAACCACCGGTCGGCCCAAGCATGGGAAAGGAAGATTCGATAGCTCATGCCTTCTCCATCGCTTCCAGTTCGGCGATCAGTCCTTCGATTACCGAAAGCCCCATCCGCCAGAAACCGGGATCGCTCGCGTCAAGGCCGAAGGGGGCGAGCAGCTGCTTGTGCTTTTTCGTGCCGCCGGCCTTCAGCATAGCGAAGTACTTCTCCTGGAAGCCGGCCTCCGCCTTTTCGTAGACGGCGTAGAGCGAGTTCACCAGGCAGTCGCCGAAGGCGTAGGCGTAGACGTAGAACGGCGAGTGGATGAAATGCGGGACGTAGGTCCAGAACGTCTCGTAGCCTGCGCCGAGATTGATCGCCGGACCGAGGCTTTCGCCCTGCACCTCCAGCCAGACTTCGCCGAGCCGCTCGGCGGTCAGCTCGCCCTCCCTCCGTTCAAGGTGCACCTTGCGCTCGAACGAATAGAACGCGACCTGCCGCACCACGGTGTTGATCATGTCCTCGGCTTTCGAAGCGAGCATGACTTTGCGCTCGCGCTGGTCGCGCGCACGTTCGAGCAGCGTGCGGAAGGTCAGCATCTCGCCAAACACGCTCGCTGTTTCCGCTAGCGTCAGCGGCGTCGCCGACATGAGCAGACCCTGATCGGCGGCGAGCGTCTGGTGCACGCCGTGCCCGAGCTCGTGCGCGAGCGTCATCACGTCGCGATGCTTGCCCTGGTAGTTCAGGAGCACGTAGGGGTGCACCGACGGCACGGTCGGATGCGAGAAGGCGCCGGGCGCCTTTCCAGGCCGGGTCGGGGCGTCGATCCAGCGTTTGTCGAAGAAGCGGCCGGCGATCTTCGCCATCTCCGCAGCGAATCCGCCGTAGGCGGTGAGCACCGTCTCGCGCGCCTCCTCCCAGGGGATGCGCCGGTCGATCGTCTCCGGCAGCGGCGCGTTGCGGTCCCAGAATTCGAGCCTCTCCTTGCCGAGCCAGCCGGCCTTCAGCGCGTAGTAGCGATGCGAGAGGCGCGGATAGGCCTCGCGTACCGCGGCGACCAGGGCATCCACCACCTCCGGCTCGACGCGGTTCGCGAGATGGCGCGATGCAGCCACATCCCTGAAGCCGCGCCAGTCGTCGGAGATCGACTTGTCCTTGGCGAGCACGTTGGTGACATGCGTGAAGAGGCGGAGGTTCTTCCCGAACGTCGCCGCCAACGCGTCGGCAGCCGCCTTGCGCCGCGTTTCGTCGGGATGAAGCAGCCGGTTCAAGGTCGGCTCGAGCGCAAGCTCTTCGCCCTCGACATCGAAGCGGAGAGCAGCGAGCGTTTCGTCGAACAGCCGGTTCCACGCCCCACGGCCGGTGACCGATTTCTCGTGAAACAGCCGCTCGATGTCGTCGGCGAGCTGGTACGGACGCTCGAGCCGCAGGTCCTCGATCCATGGACGATAGACGGCGAGCGCCGGCGTTTTGAGCGCATGCTCGATCGTCGCGTCGTCGATCCGGTTCAGCTCCAGCTCGAAGAACAGAAGATCGGTCGAGATGGTCGTCAGCCGATCCTGGACGTCGCCGAAGAATTTTCCACGCGCCGGATCGGACGTGTCGCCGGCGTAGACGAGGTTGGCGAAGCTCGCGAGTCGCCCGAGCCGCTCCTCGATCGCCTCATACTCGGTGATCGCCGCGGCGAGGGCGGCGCCTCCCTCGGCGCTCTCGGAAAGCATCTTGAGCTTGCCCTTGTATCGCTCCTGAAACCCCTTGCTCTCGGCGGCGGCCGCTTCGAGGTCGCGCTTCACCTCCGGCGCATCCATGCCGGGATAGAGGTCGGAGAGATCCCAGACCGGAAGCGTCCCGAGACTCTCCTCGTGCTCGTCGACTTTCCCGGCCACGCTTATCCTCCTCGTCGGTCACTCGTGCCAGCGATGCCTTAGACCGCGGCGCCGGCGAATGCGAGGCAGTCGCCGCGTAAGACGATCTTAACCGTGCGTCGCGATGGTGGCTCCCGGTTATTCGGCTGCTGCGTCGGTCGGCGGTTGTGCGCGGAAGGTGATATGGCAGCTCACGTTCTGATCGTCGACGACGATCCCGCCGAATGCCGTCATGTCGAAGAAATCGTCCGTAATCTTGGCCATATTGCAGAGAGCGCCGCTGGCGGAGAAGCGGCGCTGACGCGCCTCGCGAGAGCCGACGCGCCCCCGATCTCGGCGGTCATCCTCGATCTCGTCATGCCCGATCTCGATGGCATGGCGGTGCTGGAGCAACTGGCGCGCCGTGCACTCGCTGTGCCGGTGATCGTGCAGGCCACGGCCGGTAGGATCGACGCGGGAGCTGCGGCTTTGCGCGCCGGCGCGTTCGATTTTCTGGCAAAGCCCGCTGCGGCCGAACGGGTGCGCGCCTCGCTCGCCAACGCCCTCAGGATCGGCGCGCTCGAAAACGAAATCCTGCGCATGCGCCTCACCCGCGCCGGCACGATCGGGCTTCGCGACGTCATCATGCAGTCGCCCTCGATGGAGCGCGTGCATCGGGTGTCGGAGCGCGCCGCGCGCTCGCACATCCCGGTGCTTGTCGAGGGCGAACGTGGCGTCGGCAAGGAGCGGCTCGCCCGCGCCATCCACGCCTCCGGTCCGCGCCGCAACCGGCGCTTCGTCAAGGTCGAGTGCGCCGAACTCGCCGATGGCGCGCTCGATGCCGCTCTGTTCGGGATGACCTCGAACGGGGATGCATCCGGCACGGCGGCGGAGGCAAACGGAGGAACGCTATTTCTCGATGAAATCGGCAGCCTCCAAAGGGCTACCCAGAGGCGGCTCGCTCGCAAGCTTGCGGAACGAGAGGCTGAAGCGTCGGCCGCCGGCCGCGTCCCGCGCGCCTATATCCGCCTAGTCGCCGCGACCAGCCGCCGCCTGATCGACCTCGTCTCGGAAGGCGCCTTCGACGAAGAGCTTTTCTACCGGCTGAACGTGCTCCCGATCTGGCTCCCGCCGCTGCGCGAGCGGCGCGCCGACATCCCGGTACTTGCCCGCGGCTTCCTCGCCAGAATCGCGCCGGAGGCCGGCCGCTCCTTCGTGTCGGGCATCTCCGCAGACGCGATTGAGCTGCTCGCCGCCGATGCCTGGCCCGGCAACATCCGCGAGCTTGAGCACACAATCTTCCGGGCCGTGATGCTGTGTGAAGGAACCGAGCTCAGGCCGCGCGACTTTCCGCTGATGAGCGCCCGTCGAAGCAACGATTCGGAGCTGATTTTGCCGACTGCCGGTGGCCCACAGTGCCCGCAAGCAATCTCCGGTGTTGCAGGAGAGGAACAGGTGGAGGGCGAACGGCCCTTTGCGTCGGCTCGTTTCGCTGACACGCGAGGACCGGCGCGGTATGGTATCGCCCGGCTTTTGGACGATCGCGGCGACCTGCGGCCGTTCGAGTCGGTTGAGGAAGAGGTGATCCGCTTCGCGATCGACCACTACAGCGGGCGCATGAGCGAAGTGGCCAGGCGCCTGGGGATTGGCCGTTCGACGCTGTATCGCAGGATCAAGGATTACGGGATCGAGTCCCCGGTCACGCCCTGAGCCGATCGCGGCAGTCCGGGCGCCCGCGAGCCGAAAGGTAGAGGCAGAATGATTGTGCTGCGTATCGCACTGCTCCTAGGCGTTCTCGGCGCAACGGTTGCGCCGGCCTCCGCGGCGACCGACCTGGAATTCTTCGGGACGCCCGCTGTCCAGCCGGCCAAAAGCCCCGCGGCGATTGCAGTCGAGGCGGCGCTTGTCGCAGCGACCGATCGCGGCGATCCCCTGGAGGGGATCGTGCTCGACGGCGTGCGTGATTTCTATGCAGGCCGTGGATTCGAGCCGCTGTGGTTCGCCGCCGAAGAAGCGCCGCCGCAGGCTGTCGCGCTCAGGCGCGAGATGGACTTGGCCGGCCGCTACGGGCTCGACCCGGCCCTATACGCGACTCCGCATTTCAACTCTCGCCCCGGCTCCGAACCTGAGCGGCTCGCTGCCGTTGAGGTCGAATTCAGCCGCGCACTGGCGCGCTTCGTCACCCACATTTCGTCTGGCCGCATCCGCCCGAGCGACATCAGCAGCCTCATCACGCTCGAACCAGAGCGCCCGGACATCGGCGACGTTCTTGTCCAATTGGCGAGCGCACCGTCAGTTGACGAAGCGCTCGCCGGCTACGAGCCGCAGCATCCCCAGTACGAGGCTCTGAAGGCGAAGCTCGCCGAGCTTCGCGCGCTCGGACCGGAGGAGGAGCGTATCGTCGTTCCGGAGGGCACCCTGCTGAAGCCCGGCATAAGCGATGAGCGCGTCCCGCTGCTCAGGAAGCGCCTGGGCCTGGAGTTGCCGGCCGAGACGGCCGCTGAAAGCTACGACGACCTGACGGTCATGGCGGTCGAGGCGTTCCAGGAGAAGAACGGCCTGAACGTCGATGGGATTATCGGGCCCGCCACACTCCTTGTCCTTAACGGCCGCAGCCGCGAGGAAGACATCGCCGCGATCCTCGCCAACATGGAGCGCTGGCGGTGGATGCCGCGCGACCTCGGCCGGTTCCATGTCATGGTGAACGCGCCGGAGTTCATGGTGCGCGTCGTCGACGGCGGGACAGTCAAGCACGAGACGCGCGTGATCGTCGGCACGCCGAAGAATCCGACGCCGACGTTCTCGCACCAGCTCAGCCACATCATCGTCAACCCGTACTGGAATGTGCCGCTCTCGATCCTCAAGAACGAGATGATGCCGGAGATCCGCGCCGATCCGTGGGGTTACTTCGCCCGATACGGCTACGAGGTGCTCGCGGAAGTCGGCGGCCGGGTGCGCCGCATCGACCCGGCGTGGGTCGATTGGTACAGGGTCAATCCGCGCGCGCTGCACGTCCGTCAGGTGCCCGGCGACCACAATGCGCTCGGTCGCATCAAGTTCATGTTCCCCAACCAGCATTCGGTCTATCTGCACGACACGCCGACCAAGTCCCTGTTCGAGCGCGACCGGCGTGCGTTCAGTCATGGCTGCGTGCGCGTTCAGAATCCGATGGATTTCGCCGACGCCATCCTTCCGGTCGGCGCGCCTCAGTGGAATTCGTCGCGCCTAAAGGATCTCTATGGCAGCCAGGAGCGGCACGTGAACCTGGACACGCAGATTCCGGTACATCTCAGCTATTTCACGATGACGGTTGCGGCGGACGGCACACTCAATCGCCTCGAGGACATCTACGGCTACGACGGCAAGATGACGGAGTTCCTCGGATTCTAGCGGCTCGCCAGGGCAGCCGGCTAAGCCGGCGGCCGCTTCGCAATCGCGATCATGGATTTCGCGAGAGGTGGAAACCGACCCACCCGCACAAACGCAATGTCCGAGAATCCAGTTTCCTCGAGCAAGCTCCGCAGGGTCCACACCGACCAGAACTTGATATGGCCTCCATCCCAGAGCGCGCCGAAGTGCCGGTCGAGCTTTCCCGTCAGCGCCAATGCGAGGTTTTTGAGATACCCGTGATAGGGTGTCGAGATGATGGCCGTGCCGCCGGGCTCCACGAGCGCAAAGAGGTTCCGGGCGAAGAGGCGCGGGTCATAGAGATGTTCAATGACCTCGAGGCTGATCACGAGCGGAAATGTCCCATACCGCCCCGCAAGATCGGCATAGGCCGACCCCACCTCAATCGTGAGATGCGGAAAGGCCCGGCGGGCGATCTCAACACCAGACTCCGAGACGTCTATTCCTGTCACGGGAGCGTGGCGGCTCAGCCGGTTTGCAGCGCTTCCGTTTCCGCAGCCAAGATCGAAAATCCGGCTGGGCTTCAGGCGCGACACCAGCTCTTCGACAGCCGGAAGGATGTATTCGTGCGCGCAGTCCGGCGCTTCAGACCTATAGGGATAGTGCGCGGGGCGCTCAGTCATGAACACGCCAGCCAAGCGGCTTGCCGCCGGCCGCAGCGATGTTTTGACGAGCCGCCCCTCCAGCCCGACGTTCCAAAAAAATCAACAACGCTCGTCCGCGGGAGTTCAATTTGCTAGGGTGGATGGAATAGCCTCGTCCCGGCCCCCGGGGTTTCCCGCCACAGTCTATTGAACCGCGCCGCAATTATGCCATAACCCACTTCTTAAGTCCCAGTTAATCAAGCTGGGTCACGATGCGCCGACGGGCGTCGGGATTGGGGCGACTCCTGAAAGAGGGGCGGCAGCAGTTGAGACCTCCGGGCGCGCCAGTTTCGATCGGCTCAGGCGTCGGTTTGGCCGTCGGATTGCTGCTCAGCTTAGTCGTCGCCCTGCCGGGACAATCCGCGCAATCGCGCGAGCCCGACCGCACCCTAAAGCTCTATTTCGGCCATACCGGCGAACGCGGCTCGTTCACTTTCAAGCGGAACGGCCGCTACGACCGCAAGGAACTCGAGCGGGTCAACAGATTCCTGCGCGATTGGCGCAAGGAGGAATCGACCCGCATGGACCCGCAGCTTCTCGACCTTGTGTGGGAGATCTACGACGAGTCCGGGTCGGATGACTATGTCCACATCATTTCCGCCTACCGCTCGCCGAAGACCAACAAGATGCTTCGCGACAGATCGAGCGGCGTCGCCAAGAACAGCCAGCACATTCGCGGCAAGGCGATGGATTTTTCCATTCCGGACGTCCCCCTCGACAAGCTCCGCGTGATCGCCATGAAGAAGCAGGGAGGAGGCGTCGGCTATTACCCACGCTCCGGCTCTCCCTTCGTGCATGTCGATACCGGCAGCGTACGCGCCTGGCCGCGGATGTCCCGACAGCAGCTGATCGCGCTCTTCCCGAATGGCGGGACGCTGCACCTGCCGGCCGACGGCAAGCCGCTGCCTGGCTACGAGCGCGCGGTTGCCCGCCGCCAGACTGCCGGCGAAACCACGCTCGCCTACCTCGAGACGGAGCCCGACGAGGACGCCGCCCCGACCGTCGCCAATACGAGCGGCGGGAATGGCGGAAGCGGCGGAGTGAAGGCCTGGCTGAAGGGCGTTTTTCAGGGCGACGGCCGGGACGAGGGCACAACGGACACGGATCCCGCCGCCGCTCCGGCAACGACGGCTGAGCCGCAGCTCATTGCCGCGGACGACCCGCGGCTCGAGCCGCGCCGGCCGCGGGCGCGCCCGCAGGCTGAAGTCGAACTGGCGGCTGCAGAAGTTGTGCCGGCTCTGGTCGCCCAACCGTCCGCCGACGAGCGGACGATGGCTGCGCTCGCTTTCGCACCGCTCCCAAAGACGAGGCCCGACCCGGTATTCCTGGCAGCGAGCCTCAGCACCGGCGAGGAGGAGCATGCGGGCGCCGAGCCGCTGCCGATCGAAAGCAACGTGATCGCCCGCTTGGCCGCGCCCGACCAGGCGACGCCGCTTCGCAAGACCGGCACAGACGATCCCATTACTCTCGCCTTCGCCGCGCTTGAGGACAGCCCCGCGCTGCCGTCGGAAGACGACCGTATGGTCATCGCCGCCTTCGCCGCGATGCGCGCGGAATCCGCCGGTCCGCCCGACGCCGTAGGAGAGGCGGCCGCCCCTCAGCAGCAGCCGCGGCCGCTGGCCCTCGCCGCGCTCACACCCGCATTACCGCCCGCCCCGGCGGAGGAGAGCGCCGACGGCCCGGGGATCGTGCTCGGCCCGGATGGCCTGCCAAGCTACAGCGCCGACCAGGACGCCATGCGTGGGCTGATCGCGACGCCTGCCACCTACGACCCGCAGTTCGCCCGGCTGGAGATGCCGGTGCCCGCCGATGCCGGCGCGAGCGTCTACCGCGCCCCGAAAGCCGCCGACGAAGTCTCCGGCCTCGCAGCCGGCCCGGGTCTCCCGGTCGATCGCTTCGCGTCGTCGGAGCCAAGCCCGGCGCCCGCCGAGCGCGGCTTCTTCATGCGGCTCTTCGCCAGCCTCATCGAATAGCGAGCCACGCACGCCGCGAAATCGCCCGCAGGGGCTGTTGCGGCAGCGCCACAAGAATTGCATTCCTGCCGAGTTGCGAACCGTCGCCCGGGAACCGTGCTAGGAAAGGCACCGGTTGTAGAGTGGGCGGGGGGGCGTCTCGATGCGTACGCGTGCATTGATTGCGGGCTGTTTCCTTGTGCTTGCCCCGACCGCGGCGCTCGCCGAGTTCCAGATCTCCGTCTATGGCGGCGGCAATATTGCCAACGACAGCGACGTCACCCTTAAGCAGGGTGCGCTTTCGGGAACCTTCGGGGTGCAATGGTTCGGCGGCGATTCCTCCGAGTGGCGGGCGCCGTACTACGGCGTGCGCGGCACCTATTGGATGACGGATTTCGGCCTGCCGAACTGGGGCGCCGCAGTCGACTGGACGCATGCGAAAGTAACCGCCGACCTCGGCGATCCGGCGATCGGAGGCACGTTCAAGCGACTGGAGTTCACCAACGGCATCAACTCACTGACGCTGAACGCGCTCTACCGGATGCCGCTCAACAACCGCTTCACGGTCTATGTCGGCGCCGGCGCCGGCGCGTCGATCCCGCATGTGGAGGTCGAAACGATCCCGTCGCTCGGAGAGACCTACGAATTCCAGCTCACCGGGCCCGTCGTGCAGGGGCTGGTCGGCGTCAGCGTGCCCGTCGGCTGGGGCTTCTCTGTATTCGGCGAATACAAGGCAACCTATTCCTGGAACGAAGCGGACCTCGTCGGTGGCGGATCGCTGGACGCCGAAGTCCTGGTGCACCACTTCGTAGCGGGCCTCAGCTATACGTTCGGCGGATCGAGTCCGATTCCGTAGCTAGCCTGTATAAGAACGTGCGCATGCTCGACCGGCCACCTGCCGGCTGATATGCGTCCCGGCCGACATGTCCACCGATCTCGAGAGGCATTCGGCCGCACGGCCGGTCGATTTCACACGCGGATTCGCCCGCGTCTGGCGCTTCGTCGCGACTGTCCGGCGCAATGTCGAGACATCGTGGAGCTTCGTAGTCCGTCGGCGGCGCGATCGCAGGTTTCCGATACAGCCCTACGACGCGCTCCAGATTGCGAATGCACTGGCGCTCTCGGCGACCGCGTTCGCGCTTCTCGTCATCCTGCTCGACCCCTACCTGCCGCTCTGGCCGTCGACGCTACCGCGCCCCGTCTCCGGCTTCTTCCGCTTCTTCACGCAATTCGGTGAGGCCAATTGGATCCTGATCGGCGCAGGGCTCGCGATCGTCGTCGCGCACCTCCTCGACCCGGATGCGCTGAAACCAACGGAGCGGATTCGCCGTGCGATCCGTATTTATGCAGCGGCTTACGTGTTTCTCGCCGTGGCGATTTCCGGGATCATCGCCAACCTCAGCAAATACATCATCGGCCGCGCCCGCCCGAAACTCTTCGACGGCAACGGCAGTTTCGCCTTCGACTTCTTGTCATGGAACGCCGACTGGGCGAGCATACCCTCCGGCCACGCCACAACTGGCTTCGCATTCGGCGTTGCGCTCGCCCTCCTCTTCCCTCGCCTCTTCTGGGTGTTCCTGACGCTCGGCTTCTGGATCGCAGCGAGCCGGCCGTTCATTGGCGTGCACTATCCTTCCGACATGCTGGTCGGCGGCCTCCTCGGAAGCGTGACGGCGTGGCTGGTCGCGCGCGCCTTCGCGCGAATGCGGCTGATCTTCGGCTTCGATCGAGACGGCAATCTCGTCCGCCGCAAGGGCGCGTCAGGCCAGCTGAGCTAGCGTCAGGCTACGCAGCCTCGGCGGTCGCCGCAGGCGCCATGCCGAGCGCGTGCATGTAAAGGTCCAGAAGCGCCTCTTCCTCCTGCCGCTCCGCGGAATCCTTCTTCCGGAGCCGTATCACCTGCCGCATGACCTTCGTATCAAAACCCTGCGCCTTCGCTTCGGCGAAGACATCGCGGATATCGTCCGCGATGCCCTTCTTTTCCTCCTCCAGACGCTCGATGCGCTCCACCAACGATCTGAGCTGACCGCCTGCGACGCCACCCGCTTCCGCCATGTTGGCACTCCTGCTGACTGATGCGCGAGGTGCCCAGGCAGGCGCGCAAAGGTCAACAGCCGGCGCCGATCAATCCTCGATATCCAGAGGTCAACCGTGCGCAGGGCGGCTTTTGGCGAACGCCGCTTTCTTCGCCGGCGACGCCTCGGTCTGGTAGCGGTCCTGCCACTCGTCGTAGGGCATGCCGTAGACGATCTCGCGGCTCTCCTCCTTGGTGAGCGCCACGCCCTTCGCTTCCGCAGCCTCGCGGTACCAGTTCGACAGGCAGTTGCGGCAGAAGCCCGCGAGGTTCATCAGATCGATGTTCTGCACGTCCGTGCGCTCGCGGAGATGCTGCACGAGGCGGCGGAAGGCCGCCGCTTCAAGCGCCGTGCGCGTCGCGTTGTCCATCTGCGGCATCGTCTTCTCCTCCATCGCCGTCCGCCGCGGAGCCATAGCGGCGGATTTCGTGCAAAGTCTGATCCTCAAGAATCTCGCGTAATAGCGGTTCCAGCCGGTCGGCCCATTCGAGCACGCCCGCGGGCGCCGCGATGAGGTCGTTGCGCACCTCGAGGAGAGCGTGCGCGAGACCCCGCTCGGAGCCATGCCGGTACATCGTGTCATGCTTCAGCGCACCGGAATAGGGCTCATTGTCGCCGACTCTCAGCCCATGCTCGGCGCGGAGCGATGTCAGCAGCGCGCACGAAAAGCGCGGATCGCGGTCCCAGAGGATGCCGGCGTGCCAGGGCCGCTTCTCGCCCTTCCAGACTGGCGTATAGGAGTGAATCGAGAGGATCGCCGGGACCTGGCCGGTGGCGAGCATGGTGTCGATCGTCCGCGCCACCACGGCGTGGTAGGGCCGGTAGAAGCGGGCGAGCCGCCGTTCCCGCTCCGCCGTGTCAACTCTCGCGTTGCCGGGCACGATCGTGCCGTCCGAGAGCCGCATGATCAGCGTCGGATCGTCCTCGCCCCGGTTCGGGTCGATGAGGAGGCGCGAGAATGTCGCGAGGATCGCCGGCGCGCGGAGCCGTTCGGCGAGGTCCCGCGAAAGCGGCCCGACGCCGACGTCGCAGGCGATGTGGCGCTGAAGCTCCGATTCCGGAAGGCCAAGGTTTGCGTATTCTTGTGGGATGAAATTGGCCGCGTGGTCGGCGACGATCAAAAGCCCGCCATCGAGGTTGCCGTCGAGCAACTCGTAGGAGTCCGAGGGCGGGAACCCCGAAACGGAATCCGCCCGCGCAAGAACCCCGGGCTCGACTGGCCCATGTTTCGTCATCAAAGCCCCGATAGGGAGAAGCGAGAGTGACCCGCAAGCGGCCCGGAAGGCATGATAGGGGCTGCGGCAAACGGCTTCCAGCGCCGTAAATCGCGACCGCTGCCCGTAATTTGTCCAAATCGTAACCATCTAATGGCAACCAGGGGTCGGGCTCCGAAGCGTCGGGTGAGTAAAATGCATTTGGCGAGGACGACCCTGCGGCGTGGCGGTGGAAATAGAGTTCTTGCGCTCGGGATAGTGGCGGCGGCACTGCTCACCTCTTCGCCTTTGCAGGCTGAAAGTCCTAAAATCTCCGACCGCATCGAGGCCGTCTTCGAGCTGCTGCTTCAGCACCCCGCCGACCCTGGAGAGAAGCTCAAGCGCCGAGCGCTGGAGCGCCGCGCTACGGAACACGCCGGGGCCGCGGCTTTGGCCTATCGCGAGGCCGAGGCGGCACCGGCGCCCTTTCAGTCAGGCTTCTCGGGTGACGCGATCAGTGGCGTCTTCGCCAAGCAATCTCCCGCGATTGCGTTAGCGCGGCTGCCACGGCCCCGGCCGGAACCGCCGATCATCACTGGCAGCATCGCGCCGGCCGAGCAGGAGCCTGCGTCCGTGCGGGAGACCGACTTCTTCGGCCGGTTTGCCGGGTCGTTCGCGGGTTCGGGCGAAGTGAAGCGGAACGCGCGCGCGAACCCCAACCAAGTCAAGTGCACGCTGACCGGCCGGCCGTCAGCGGACGGCGTCACAATCAGCGGCCAGTGCGGCGCCTCTTTCTTTTCCAAGGAAGTCAGCGCCGACATCCGCCTTGACCCGGCCTCAGGCGCCTACACCGGCACCTATGTCGGAGCGGCCGTCGGCCCGGCAAAACTCTGGGGCAAGCGCCGCGGCGACCAAGTGGTGCTGACGATCACCTGGCCGAAGCCGGTCAATGGAGACACCAAGGCAACGATGACGATCCGGAACTCCGGCGACGGAACGCTTGCCATTGTCGTGACCGACGAGGTCCACCCCGGCGGCCCCAAGGCCGAGGTCACGCGTCTCGCATTGAACCAGCTCTGAGCCGCCCGCTTATCGCCGTCGTTTGACGCCCGGAATGCCTCGGCACATCGGCATGGTTTGCTGCTCGTCCGAAGGCGCGGCGCTTTGCTATCGGACCATATGCGCGGAGGGCGCCAAGCTGCTTGGCGATCATGCGCATCCCGAAATCTCGATGTACACGCCCTCGCTCGGCGAGTACATGAGCTGCATCTATCGCGGCGATTGGGAGGGCGTCGGCGAGTTGATGCTCGCATCAGCGAAAAAGCTCGCCGGGGCGGGAGCGGCCTTCCTCATCTGCCGCGACAACACGATCCATCAGGCGTTTTCCTTTGTCGAACCGCGTTCGCCGCTGCCGTGGCTGCACATCGCGGAGGTCGTCGCCAACGAAGCTGTCGCGTGCGGTTTCACCCGCCTCGGCCTGATCGGGACGCGCTGGCTGGTCGAGAGCGAGGTCTACCCACAGAAACTTGCGGCGCGGGGCATAGAATATCTCCGCCCGAACGCCGCCGAGCGCGAGGAGATCAACCGCATCATCATGGATGAGCTGACCTATGGCGTCTGCAGGCCCGAGGCGGTCGCCTACCATCAGAAAGTCATCGGACGGATGAAGGACGAAGGCTGCGACGCCGTCGTGCTCGGTTGCACAGAGACGCCGCTTCTCATGAACGACGCGAATTCTCCGCTCCCGACGCTCGATTCCACACGGCTGCTCGCGCGGGCCGCCCTCCGCCGCGCCGTAGAGGCATAAGCCGCTCGGTGCTCCCTTCACGCGGACCCCGCGCTGGAGACGATCCTCCCCCGGCGCCGCCTCGCCTAGTTTCCGATCGCCTGAAGGAACTCCTCGCTCGGGTCGACCTCCTTGTGGACGAGATTGTAGTGGCACGCAATGCAGGCGGTCCCCGCCTCGAGCGCTTCGGCGTGCTGGCGCTGCCCGCGCGTGCGTTCGGGTTGGATCCCCTCCATGACATGGCAGCCCCGGCAGTTCCTGCTGTCATTGGCGAGCATTCGCATGCGGACCCGATTGGCCGCCTCGGCGCGCACCCCCTCGAATGCCTCCGGAGTGCGCACCCCCCGAAACAGGAACGCGATAAGGTCATTCGTACCGATGACATGGTCCCACATTGCCATGGTCTGCCCTTCGCTCACATGGCAATCCGCGCATGTCGGCCGAACACCGGTGGGCGTGGTCCAGTGCGTCGCCTCACGGCGTTCCGCTTCGACAGTCGCTGTCATCACATGGCATGCTTGCGCGCAAAACTCGTCGGTCGAGAAGATTCGGTCCACAGCCTCCGTCGTCGGGACGGCGACGATGCCGCCGACGACCAGCGCCAACAGAATGAACAAGAGGGGGTATCCGCGAATCGCTCTCCGCGCCCAAGCAAAGCGGCGAACACGGCCGCCTTCTTCGCGACCCTCTTGATCTTCCGGCATTGGGAACCTCCCCCTCGCACCCCTCGGCAGCCGCCGGTCGCGGCTGCCGCAGACCCCGGTCTTACTCCGTCGGCAGCCAGGTCAGCACGTTCTTACTCGACCCGAACCGCCGCGATGTCGGCCTCCGCGCCGATGCCGAGCGTGAGCGGGAAGGAAACAAAGTGGAAGCGCGTCGTGACGTTGTCGTCGTGCACCGCGAGGCCGACCGTGTAAGCTTTGCCTTCGCTCAACGCCTTATCGTCCGGCCGACCGGTGTTGAGCGGACGCGTCCATGTGACCGTCCAAACGCCCGCGTCCCAGGAACCGCTCACGTTCTTGTTGTCAGCCGCCGAACCTTCGGCTCCCGAGCGGCTCAGAAGCTGCCCGGGCAGCACATCGCCTTCCTTCCAGCCTGCATTTGGATCGTAGGGGACCGCGTTCTCGTCGGCGATGAGAGCATACGGCTTGGAGAAATCGCCGAGATCGTCGACGGTGAGCGATTTGACGCCGACCTTCGCCGCGTCGAACATGAACTTTGGGGTCATGGTGGCGCGGTCGACGTTCGAACCGAATGGGTTCTTGCCCGCGTCGGACAAGCGGTACTCCAGAACGTAACCGTCGTCCGCCATGCCTACAGGATTGCTGCGGTGCGCCCGCCATTGCATCAGCTCCAGGAAGTGGCCAAGCGCCATGAGCTCGGCAATCTCCTCCGGAGACTTCGTTTCGTCCCATTTCATCGCGTCGCCAGCGCGCGACTCCGGCAGGTATTTGCGGACATCGCTCTGCTTGAGCGCCTCCCCAAGCAGCGGATGCGCCTTCACGTCATCGGCCGACGGCGCTTCCGGCATGTCGCGCATGCTCGTGTGGCAGGTCAGCCAGCAGCCTTGTTCGGCAAAGAGCGGAACGTTGCCGTCGTCGAGCATGATGGCCAGGCGATCCTCGTAAAGCGCCGGCTGTTCGCCCTTGCGAACCGCTCCCGCCGAACGAGGTCCGCCATAGGATTCCCACGCTTGGCCATTGTAGCGCAGGTAATCGTGCATCTGCCCCGGCCGGTCGAGCTGCGTGGGCCACTGGAACCGCAAGTAAAGGTTCTCGGCATCGTAGGCCGCCTGGACCTCGATCTCGAGCGATCCGTTCTTGCCTTCGATTGGATCCGGTTCCAGCTTTTCGCCGGAGACGAGCGTTTGACCCATCTCCGCCTCTTCGCCCTCGTGACAGCCGATGCACGCGTCGCCTGCGATCACCTTCTTGTCCGCGCGACGGTGCTCGGGGCTGCGCAGCCAATCGTAGCTGGATTGCCCCGGATAGAAGAGCGTGACCGTTTTGGCAGGAACCGCGGACCAGTCGGGCTCGGCTCCCAGCGCCGGTGGTATCCCCAGCATCAACGCAGCGATGGCCGTTCCCGATAAGAGGCGATGTGACATGTTCCCCTCCATGAGCATGCGCTCTGGTCCGCGATAGGTCGGAATGATAGCAACCGAAGGCTGGCCGAGTTTTGACGCAGGTCAAATCGGGGATGCTCTCGCGCAAGGCTGAAGGTCGCGGACGTTGCCGGAATCAAAGCACTGCTGAACGTTCAGATGTTCGCTGCCCCGCCCCGGCTCCCCGGCTCTGCTGGCGACGTTGCGCTGATTGCCTTCCTCGCGCTCGTCGGCGGCGCGGTCGCCATGGGCATCTCGCCGATCTTCGTGCGCTTCGCCGAGGTCGGGCCGTTCACCAGCGCTTTCTGGCGGGTGGCGCTGGCGCTTCCCGCCCTGTGGTTGTGGGCGGAGCTGGAGCGGCCGCGCGGCGCGGCCAATCGCGAGACGGTGCGCCCCGACACGTCGGCGCGGCTCTCGGTGCTGCTCGCCGGGCTACTCTTCGCCGGCGACCTGACGTTCTGGCACCTCGCGATCATGAACACGTCGGTCGCCAACGCGACGTTTCTTGCGACGTTGGCGCCGGTTTGGGTCGTGCTTGGGTCAGGTCTGTTCCTCGCGGAAAGAGTTGAACCGAAAGTGTTCGCCGGCCTCGCGCTGTGCCTCACCGGCGCGGCAGCGCTTATCGGCGGCACCTGGTCACTAAGGCCCGAGCAGCTCGACGGCGACATCTACGGCTTCATCACGTCGATCTTCTTCGGGGCGTATTTTCTGGCGGTCCGGCGCGCGCGACGGGTCTATGGCTCTGGCCGCACAGTGTTTCTTTCATCGGCAGTGACGGCGGCAGTCCTCCTCACGGAGGCTGTGCTGATCGAGAACATGATGTGGCCGCTGACGCTTGCGGGCATCGCCGCGCTGTTCGCGCTGGCGCTCGTCAGCCATTCCGGCGGCCAGGGACTCCTCGCGTTCGCGCTCGGTCACCTGCCTGCGGCGTTCTCCTCGCTGGTGATTTTCCTGGAGGCCGTCGCCGCCGCATGCTTCGGCTGGATCATTCTGGGCGAGGCGGTCGGGCCGATCCAATTCCTCGGGGCGCTCGCTATCTTCGCCGGGATCGCGATTGCGCGGCCACGAGCGGGAAAGCGCGCCGCGCCCGTGCCGGTGACATGAATCCGCGCGTGCTCTGCCGAAAAATGTTCGACACCGCGGTGGCAAGAGCGCAACCGGCGGTATGCCTCCCGCCACATATCCCCACATGGCTCCCCCGGCACCGCGTCCTGGTGCTCGCATGCGGCAAGTCGGGGGCACACATGGCCGAGGCGTGCGAGCGGCACTATCTCGACGGCGGGCTGATTGACCCGGAGCGCCTGACCGGCATCTGCGTGACGCGCCACGGCTACGGGCGGCCGCTCACGAACATCCGGTGCGTCGAGGCCGGACATCCGGTGCCGGATGCAGCCGGGCTCGCCGCGACGGCCGACGTGCTCAAGCTCGCCGCCGGGGCGGGCGAGGACGACTTCGCGCTGGTGCTCATCTCCGGCGGCGGCTCGGCCAACTGGGTCGCCCCGGCCGAGGGCGTCGCCATGGAGGACAAGCAGGCGCTGACCCGCGCGCTCCTCGCCTCGGGCGCGCCGATCTCCGACATCAACACGGTGAGAAAGCACCTCTCGCGCATCAAGGGCGGACGGCTCGCCAAGGCGCTTCATCCGGCGCGCTCGCTGTCGCTGCTGATCTCCGACGTGCCCGGCGACGACCCGTCGTTCATCGCCTCCGGCCCGGCGGTCCCCGATCCGACCACGGCCGCCGACGCGCTTCGCGCGCTTCAGCGCCGGAACATTCCGATCTCGACGCCCGTTCGCGCCGTGCTCGAAAGCCCTGCCGGCGAGACGCCAAAGCCGGGTGACCCGGTCTTCGCCAACGCGGAGCTGAAGATCGTCGCCCGCCCGGTCGATTCGCTCGAAGCCGCAGCCGCCATCGGCCGCGCCGCCGGCTACGAGGTCGAGCTGCTCGGCGATTCGCTCGAAGGAGAGGCGCGCGACGTCGGCAAGGCGCACGGCCGCATGGCGGTCGAGGCGCTTCGGCGCGACCGGCGGATGATCCTCCTTTCGGGTGGAGAACTTACGGTTACGCTGCGGAATGAAGCTGGTTCCGGCGGCCCCAATCAGGAATACGCGCTGGCGCTTCTCTGCACCACAGACGGGAAAGCGGGCATCACCGCGCTCGCCGCCGACACCGACGGGACCGACGGGGGAGGCGGCGCCGCGACGGACCCGGCGGGGGCTTTCGTCGACGCCTCGACGTTAACGAAGGCGAAAGGATTGGGCCTCATTGCCGCCAACTTCTTGAAAACTAATAATACGTCGCGATTCTTCGGGCGGACAGGCGACCTCCTGGTCACCGGGCCGACCGGGACGAATGTCAATGACTTCCGTTGCATCGTCGTTGACAATAGAAATCTTGACGGGCAAAACTTTTAAGGAATTCGTAGGTATGCACCCAACGGAGAAGGGTGGGGCCATGGAGCTTCTCCGCCGGAGTCTTCTGTTCGCTCTTCCGTGCGCGTTATTGCCATACCTGCACGTCGATGCGGCCCACGCCGACCTTCGCGTATGCAATAAGACGACCAGCCGCGTAGGCATCGCCATCGGCTACAAGGCCGACCGAGACTGGACCACCGAAGGCTGGTGGACGATCGAATCCGACAATTGCGCCACCGTCCTCGCCGGCCCGCTCGTCGGCCGGTACTATTACATGTATGCCGTCGATTACGATCAGGGCGGAGAGTGGGGCGGCAACCACGCCTTCCTCTGCACCCAGGAAAAGGAATTCACCATCGAGGGCGTCAACGATTGCGTCGCCCGCGGCTTCCAGCGAACCGGGTTTTACGAAGTCGATACCGGCCGTCAGGAAAGCTGGACCATCCAGCTGACTGAACCCACGAGCCGAGGTATCGGAGGCCGATGAGACGCAGGCGAAAGATCAAGATTCTCGCCACGCTCGGGCCCTCGTCGAACACAGCCGAAACGATCGATCAGCTCTTCAACGCGGGTGCGGATCTTTTCCGCATCAACATGAGCCACACGTCACATCAGGCGATGCGCGACCTGATGGGGGTCATCCGCGACGTGGAGGCGAAGCACGACAGGCCGATCGGCATCCTGGTGGACCTGCAGGGACCGAAGCTCAGGATCGGCAGCTTCGAGGGCGGCTCCGTGGAACTGCAGCGCGGTCAGAGCTTCGTGCTCGACAGCGAGGACGGGCCGGGAAACAGCGAGCGCGTGTTCCTGCCCCACCCGGAGATATTCGAGGCGCTCGAAGCCGGACACAGCGTCCTCCTCAACGACGGCCGCGTGCGGCTGAAGGTCATCGAGGCCGGCCCAAATCGCGCCGTGACGGAAGTGGTCCAGGGACGAAAGCTCTCCGACCGCAAGGGCGTCAACCTCCCGAACACGATTCTCCGCTCGGGCGCGCTGACGCCGAAGGACCGCAGCGACCTCGACGCCGCAATAGCGGCCGAGGCGGACTGGATCGCGCTTTCCTTCATCCAGCGACCGGACGACGTGGCCGAAGCGCGCAAGATCGTGCAGGGCCGGGCCGGCATCATGTCGAAGATCGAGAAGCCGCAGGCGCTGCAGCGGCTGGAAGAGATCATCGACATCTCCGACGGGATCATGGTGGCGCGTGGCGACCTCGGCGTGGAGATGCCGCTCGAGGCGGTGCCCGGCGTGCAGAAGCAGATGACGCGCCTCGCGCGGCGCGCCGGCAAGCCCGTGGTCGTGGCGACCCAGATGCTGGAAAGCATGGTGAGCGCCGCAGTCCCCACCCGCGCGGAAGTGTCGGACGTGGCGACCGCCGTCTTCGAAGGCGCCGACGCAGTGATGCTTTCGGCGGAGTCGGCGGCGGGCGAATTCCCGGTCGAGGCGGTGGAAACGATGAACGGGATCGCCGAGGCGGTGGAGGAAGATACGCTCTTCACCGCGATCATCCAGGCGCAGCGCCCGGAGCCGGAATCGACCGGCGCCGACACGATCACTTCAGCGGCGCGGCAGATCGCCGAGACTTTGGGGCTCGCGGCGATCGTCTGCTACACCTCATCCGGCTCGACCGGCGTCCGCGCCTCGCGCGAGCGTCCGGGGGTGCCGATCATCGCGCTCTCGCCGGTGCGGCGGACGGCGCGGCGGCTATCGCTCGTCTGGGGGCTGCACTGCGTCGTCACCGAAGATGCGCACGACATCGACGACATGGTGAACCGCGCCTGCGTCATCGCCTTCAACGAGGGTTTTGCGGCGCCGGGGCAGCGTATCATCATCACCGCCGGGGTGCCGTTCGGGACGCCGGGAGCGACGAACCTGCTCAGGATCGCGTTCATCGGGCCGGACGGGAAGACGGGGATTTAGGGAATCCCGATAGCCGCAGAGCACAAGCCAACGCCGAATCGAGAGGAAAGACGGAAGCGCCGACTCGCCGCGCCGATCAACGATGCTCAAGTTTCATCCGGAACCAAGTACGATCCTCATCTGCGATTACGGGAACTACGCAGTTGAGCCCGAAATGGTGAAGCGTAGGCCGGTTGTGGTCATTTCACCGCGGCTCAAGCATCGAACCGCTTTGTGTGCGGTTGTCGCTCTGAGCACAACTCCGCCCGACAGCATTCAGGACTACCATTGTACCATCGCCATCAACCCGCCGCTGCCTCGTCCCTTCGATTCGCCTGAGACGTGGGTCAAGGCCGACATGATCTCGACAGTCGGGTTCCACCGGCTGGACCTACCCCGGACAGGTCGAGACCAGTACGGAAAGCGCAGATACCTAAACGTGCACGTTTCCGCGAATGAGCTGAGGGCCATCTATCGAGCCGTGTTATGCGGTCTTGGTATGGGGCGCTTGACACCCCATCTCTGAGCGGCAATCCTCCGTATTGTTCCTGCGCTGCCGAGAGGCATCAGGCTTTCAAGACCTGGGAAACGAGGCAGCCGCGCATCGCGATAACAAGCTATGCGCGGTTTGGCTGGGCCCCAGGCTTCGGCTGGGGGCCCTTGCTTTTTTCCCTGAGTGGCGTTGGCCGACCTCGCTGTGCCACATCGAGTCCAATCCAACCTGGGCACGCCGTTAGTGATCGGACAAGCACCTCAGTCTCAAGAGTAGTCGCCGCGCCGCCGGAGGACCGTGTATCGCGCCATCCTCGACCCGGACGCGCTGGCGCAGTGGCTTCCGCCGGGAGATATGACAGGCGTCGTGCATGCTTTCGATGCGGGCGAGGGCGGGTCGTTCCGGATTTCACTCACATATGCGGATGGCGAAAGATCCCGGCGGGGCAAAACCTCGCAAAGCACGGACACCGTCGAAGGCCGCTTCGTGAGGCTGGTCCCGAACGAGGAGATCGTAGGGGCGACCGAATTCGACTCCACCGATCCGGCCTTCGCCGGCGAGATGACGGTAAGTTGGATTCTTGCTCCGGCGGGGAACGGCACCAAGGTCACGGTGCTCTGCGAGAACATCATCCGGGGATTCGGCCCGAGGACAACGAGGAAGGCAGCCGATCCTCGCTGGAGAAGCTCGCGGCGTTCCTCGGCGGGTGAGGATCACGCAGGCAGGAGCCTTCAACCGATGCGAACCAAGATCGGCAGAAGAAGAAACAGGCTACAAGGCGGCCGCGAAAACGGCGCACAGGGTGGACTCGAAGGCGGCTCGCGCAAAGTCCCTCCAACGCGGAGGGGCTTCAAGCTTGCGGAACTCTTGCAGGGCGAGACAGTTGGCAGGGAGTTCCAGTGGGGCGAGCCGACCGGGAAGGAACAGTGGTAGGTGCCGAGACGCCCCTCCCGAAGCTTGCAGTCTCCGACTGCAAACTTCGACCTCCCCGCAAGGGGGAGGTGGGCGCGAGCCCGATCAGCGGAGCGCTCTGAAGCCGCAGCTCAGATTTCCTGGCGGGCGGTTTCCTTCTCCAGGCGCTCGAGCGCTTCCTTCACCTTCTCGAGCTGCGGGTTGATCTCCAGCGCGCGGCGGAAGACTTCTTTCGCCTCGTCCTTGCGGTCGAGCGTCTGCAGGATGATGCCGAAGCCGGCGAGCGCGCCGAAATGGCGCGGCTCGAGTTCAAGCGTGGTGCGGATGTCGCCGAGCGAGGCGCCGTAATCGTCGAGCAGGAAATAGACGGTCGCGCGGCGATTCCACGCCTCGGCGAAATCGGGCTTCAGCACGACGATCTGGTCGAGGAGGTCGAGCGCCTCCGAATAGTTCTTCTCTTCCATCGATTCCGCCGCCCAGTTGAGCAGCAGGTCGGCGGTGGCGCTTCCGGACTGGTTGAAGCGGCGGAGAATCTCCCGTTCGAGCCGGCCTCCCGTGGGCGAGCCGGCATTTTCGGGGAGTTTTGCGAAGAGATCGTCGAGCGGAAGCTCGCCGATCGTGCGCGGCGTCAGGATGTTCGGATCTTCGTCGACTTCGGCGCGCGCCGGAAACGCGGCGAGG
>JBOHKB010000209.1:0-15115 GCA_050728815.1 Propylenella sp. | reverse complement strand
CGCACGGAGGGGTCTATCGGCACCAGACGCCGGTCGAGGCTGCGGCAATCGATGAGGAGCGCGTGGCCGGCGGCGCCGTGGCAGGCGATGAACTGGTCCATGATGCCGCAGCGCATGCCGACGAATTCGTTCTCGGCGCGCTGGCAGGCGAGCGCGAGCCTGGTGAGGTCGATGTTCAGGCCGGAATTGCTGAGGAGCGTGTAGCCCGTCGCCACCTCGATCGCCGCCGACGACGACAGCCCCGCGCCGACCGGCACGTCGCTGTCGATCATGAGATCGGCGCCGGTGAGCCGGTAACCAGCGCCTTCGAAGATCGTCGCGACGCCGCGCACATAGTCGCTCCAGTCCTTGCGCCGCTTCGCCTCACGCTCATCGAGATCGAAGCTGACGGTCTCGCCCATGAGGATCGAGCGGAGGCGGAGCGTTCGATCGCGCCGCGGCGCGATCGCGGCGACGGTCGAGAGCTCCAAGGCGGCGGGCAGCACGAAACCGCCGTTGTAATCGGTGTGTTCGCCGATGAGGTTCACCCGGCCGGGCGCGCGATAGAGTTTTGGATCGCCGCCGAACTCGCGGCGAAACACATCGGTCAGGCGGGCAACGTCGATCAAATCGTGCTCTCGCGCTGCTCGCCCGGAAACCGGCTCATCCGTGGGCGATCTTGATCAGCGCCGGCAGCACGTCGCCGAAAGCGGCGCCTTCCGCAGGCCTGCCGAAATCGAAATAGAGGCGCCTGAACACCGCATAGAGCGCGTCGTAGGCCTCGCGATGCTCGGGCTCAGGCATGAACACGACATGCTTCGGGCACACCTTCGCCTGCGCCTGCTCGATGCTGTCCACGGCGCCTGCTGCTAGCATCGCGAAGATCGCGGACCCGAGGCCCGTGACGCTCGACTCCGGCACGAGCACGGGCCGTCCGAGCACGTTGGCGTATATCTGGTTCAGCACCGGGTTGTTCTGCGGCACGCCGCCGCCATTGATCACCCGGTCGGTGCGCACGCCGTGTTCGCTCAGCCGGTCGAGGACGACGCGCGTGTGGAAGGCGGTGCCCTCGATCGCGGCGAACAGCTCGTCCTGGGTGGTGTTCGTCAGCCTCCAGCCGATCGTGATGCCTCCGACATTGGCGTTGACGAGAACGGTGCGGTCGCCATTGTCCCATGGCAGGCGCAAAAGCCCCGTCTGGCCGGCGCGGTAGCGGTCGAGGCCCTTCGACAGCTCCGCCACCGAGGTTCCGGCGCGCCTGGCGATGGCGTCGAAAACGTCGCCGACCGCCGACAGCCCGGCTTCGATCCCCGTGAAAGCTGGGTGCACGCTGCCCTGCACCACGCCGCAGACGCCCGGCACCAGCTTCGGCTGGCTCGCATACGCGATTATGCAGGTGGACGTGCCGACGACGTTGACGACGTCGCCCTCTTTCACGCCGGCGCCGATTGCGTCCCAGTGGGCGTCGAACGCTCCCACTGGGATGGGAATGCCAGCCTTGAGACCGAGCTTTTCCGCCCATTCCGGGACGAGATGGCCCTCGATCCTGTCCGAAGTGGCGAACTCCCCGTCCATCTTGGCGCGGACGCCCTTCAGCAGCGGATCGAGCTTGACCAGAAAATCCTCCGGCGGGAGCCCGCCGAAATCCGGGTGCCACAGCCATTTGTGCCCGGCTGCGCAGACGCTTCGCTTGACCTTTCGCGGGTCGGTGATCCCGGCGAGCGTCGCCGACACCACGTCGCAGTGCTCGAGCGCCGAAACGAATTTCTGGCGCTTGTCGGGATTGTACCGGAGCCAGTGGAGCAGCTTCGCCCAGCCCCACTCCGCCGAATAGACGCCGCCGCACCATTCGATCGCCGGCAGGTTTTCGCGATGCGCCAGCTCGGTTATCTCGGCTGCCTCGTTCTTGGCGCGGTGATCACACCACAGGTAATAGTCGTCGATCGGCGCCATGCCCTCGCCGACGGGAAGGACGCTCGATCCGGTCGTGTCGAGCGCGATGGCCACAACCCGATCGCCTGAGATGCCGGCCGCCTTCACCGCCGCGCGCGTCGCCTTCGCCAAGGCACTCATATGGTCCCCGTGCGACTGCGTGGCGAAGTCGGGGTCTTCGTGCCTGCGGTGCAGCGGATACTCGGAGGCGGCCGATGCAAGCACGCCGCGCTCGCTGTCGACGATCGATGTCCGTACGCTGAGCGTGCCGAAGTCGACCCCCGCGACAATGGCCATTGCTGATCCTCCCCCCGCGAGGATCGCGGGTCGTTCTTGCGTTTTTATCCGCTCCTCGACTGGCCGTAATAGGCCCCGGACCCATGCTTCCGGTAGAAATGCTTGTCGTGCAGCTCGCGCGCCAGCGGCTTCGCCTCGGGGTTGACCGCAAGGGTGTGCGTGGCCATGCGGGCGATGTATTCGAGGATCACGGCGTTGTGGACGGCGTCGGCGGCGTCCTTGCCCCAGCAGAATGGCGCATGGCCGGCCACCAGGACCGCCGGAACGGCGTCCGGATCGAGGTCGCGGAAGGTGCGGACGATGGCCTCGCCGGTCGCCTTCTCGTAGGCCCCGGCGATCTCGCCGGGCGTCATGTCTGGCGTCACCGGCACCGGCTTATGGAAATAGTCGGCGTGGGTCGTGCCGAAACAGGGGATGGGCCGCTTGGCCTGCGCCCAGGCGGTGCCGAATTCCGAGTGCGTATGAGCGACCCCGCCAATGTTGGGGAAGGCCTTGTAGAGCTCGAGATGCGTCGGCAGGTCCGAGGAGGCCCTGAGGTTCGTATCGATCAGCCGCCCGTCGAGGTCGGTGACGACGATCTGCTCAGCCGTCAGCTCCTCGTACGGCACGCCGCTCGGCTTGATCGCGACGAGGCCGTCCTTGCGCGAGATGCCGCTGACGTTGCCGAAGGTAAATACCACCACGCCGTGGCGCACCAGTTCCAGGTTGGCGGCCAATACGTCTTCGCGAAGCGCTCTCAGCAGCATGCCGGCTTTCCCAGAAACGGCGCGCCGCGGGCCAGAAGTCGATGCCTGAAACGGTCACGGCGCGTATTCGATGAAAGAGCCATGCCCGATCCGTTGTCAACGACATGGGCTGCGCCGATGATTGCGGTCGAGCGCCGCCGTCGGCTCACGCCGTTTCGAGCGCTCCGGCGATCAGCCCGGTGACCTCCTTCGGCGCGCTGTGGACGATCCGCTTGTCGGCCACACTCCATCTCCCGGCGCTTCTCTGGTATGTGGCTGCTCGGCCCGACCGTGGCGCTTGGGTGAGGGGAGGCAACCATGATCGACTATTCGCCGCTCGAGGTGTGGTTCATCACCGGCAGCCAGCACCTCTATGGCCCGGAAACGCTGAAAAAGGTCGACGCCGATTCCAAGGCGATCGTCGAAGGGCTGAACGCCAAGGCCGGCCTGCCGGTAAAGCTGGTGTTCAAGCCTGTCCTGACCACGCCCGACGAGATTTCCGCGATGCTGCGCGACGCGAGCGCCGCTCCAAACTGCATCGGGCTGGTCGCGTGGATGCACACCTTCAGCCCCGCCAAGATGTGGATCGATGGGCTGTCGCGGCTGACCAAGCCGCTCTGCCACCTGCACACCCAGTTCAACCGCGACATACCGTGGTCGACGATCGATATGGATTACATGAACCTCAACCAGTCCGCCCACGGCGGACGCGAGTTCGGGTTTATCGTTTCGCGCCTGCGGATGAACCGCAAGGTGATGGCCGGGCACTGGCAGCAGGCAGACATCCACGCGAGCCTCAACACATGGATGCGCGCTGCCGCGGCGTGGCACGATTCGCGGCGAATGAAGATCGCCCGTCTTGGCGACAACATGCGCCAAGTCGCCGTCACCGAAGGCGACAAAGTGGAGGCGCAGCTCCGCCTCGGCGTGACTGTCAACGGTTACGGGCTCGGCGATCTCGTAAAGTTCCAGGATCAGGTCACCGACGCCGAGATTTCTCGCCTGTGCGACGAATACGCCGCGAGCTACGTCCTGATGAAGGGGCTGGAGAAGGGAGGAGCCCGCCACCAGTCGCTGCGCGAGGCGGCGCGCATCGAGTTGGCGCTCCGCGCGTTTCTCGCCGACGGCGATTTTCAGGGCTATACCGACACATTCGAAAACCTGACTGGCCTGAAACAGCTTCCGGGCATCGCTTCACAGCGCCTGATGGCCGATGGATACGGCTTCGGCGCCGAGGGCGACTGGAAGCACGCAGCCCTCGTCCGCACCATGAAGGTCATGGCGCACGGACTCCCCGGCGGCACGAGCTTCATGGAGGACTACACCTACCACCTCGATCCGTCGGGGCAGGCGACGCTCGGCGCCCATATGCTGGAAATCTGCCCGTCGATCGCCGCCGGCAAGCCGTCCTGCGAGGTGCATCCGCTCTCGATCGGCGGCAAGGAGGATCCGGTGCGCCTGGTGTTCGATTCCGCCACCGGCGACGCCATCAACGCCTCGATCGTCGACATGGGCAATCGCTTCCGCATATTGGTGAACACGCTTAAGGTGATCGCACCGCACGAGAAGCTGCCGAAGCTGCCGGTCGCCCGCGCGCTCTGGCTCCCGCAACCGAACCTCGCGGTCGCCGCCGCCGCCTGGATCTACGCTGGCGGGGCGCATCACACGGGCTTCTCGCTGGCGCTCAGGCCGGAACACATCGAGGATTTTGCCGCCATGGCGGATGTCGAGTTCCTGCTGATCGACGGCGAGACCAGGCTTCGCGACTTCAGGAAGGAACTGATCTGGAACGACGCGGCCTACATGATCCGCGGCGCGCTTCGCTGACTGGCGGGCCTTTGCACGCTCAAGGTCGGCAAAAGGACATAAACATTCCTTTATACGTTCTTGCCCGCTGCCCGGCGGGATGCTACCTGCCCCGAAACTCCATTCAGGATCGGAATTTCTCGATGAGCGCGCGTGCTGAATTGAAGGGCGTTTCCGGCGACTATTTCGTGAAGGACATCGGCCTTGCCGGCTGGGGCCGGACCGAGATCGAGATCGCCGAGACCGAGATGCCCGGGCTGATGGCGATCCGCGAGGAATTCGGCGCGTCGAAGCCGCTTAGGGGCGCTCGCGTCGCCGGCTCGCTCCACATGACGATCCAGACTGCGGTGCTGATCGAGACTCTGGTGGCGCTTGGCGCGGAAGTCCGCTGGGCTTCCTGCAATATCTTCTCGACGCAGGACCACGCCGCTGCGGCGATCGCTGCCCGCGGCATTCCCGTTTTCGCCGTCAAGGGCGAGTCGCTCGAGGAATATTGGGACTACGCCGATCGCATTTTCGAATGGCCGAACGGCGAAACCGCCAACATGATCCTCGATGACGGCGGCGACGCGACCCTTCTCGTCATGCTTGGCGCGCGCGCCGAGGCCGACCCAAACGTCCTCGCGCACCCGAAGAACGAGGAGGAGGAAGCGCTCTACGCAACGATCAGGCGGCGGCTGAAGCAGAGTCCCGGCTGGTTCTCGCGCGTGAAGAACAACATCCGCGGCGTCTCCGAAGAGACGACGACCGGCGTGATGCGCCTCTACGATCTGCAGAAAAAGGGGCAGCTTCCGTTCCCGGCGATCAACGTCAACGATTCTGTCACCAAGTCGAAGTTCGACAACAAGTACGGCTGCCGCGAGAGCCTGGTCGACGGCATCCGCCGCGCGACCGACGTGATGATGGCGGGGAAGGTCGCCGTCATCTGCGGCTACGGCGATGTGGGCAAGGGCTCGGCGCAGTCGCTGAAGGGGGCGGGCGCGCGCGTCGTCGTCACCGAAATCGATCCGATCTGCGCGCTGCAGGCGGCGATGGACGGTTTTGAGGTGAAGACGCTCGACAACGTCGCGCCGTCCGCCGACATTTTCATCTCCGCCACCGGCAACCGCGACGTGATCACCATCGAGCATATGCGCGCCATGAAGGATATGGCGATCGTCGCCAACATCGGCCACTTCGACAACGAGATCCAGGTCTCGGCGCTTCGGAACTACAAGTGGAAGAACGTCAAGCCGCAAGTGGACATCGTCGAGTTCCCGGACGGCAAGCGCATGCTCCTCCTGTCGGAGGGCCGCCTCGTCAACCTCGGCAACGCCACCGGGCATCCGAGCTTCGTGATGAGCGCCTCTTTCTCAAATCAGGTTTTGGCACAGATCGAGCTGTGGACCCGCCACGGCGAGTACCAGAACCGCGTCTACGTGCTCCCGAAGCATCTCGACGAGAAGGTGGCGCGGCTGCACCTAGCCAAACTGGGCGTTGAGCTGACCGAGCTCACCGACGACCAGGCGTCCTATATCGGCGTCGCGCAGAACGGCCCGTTCAAGGCCGAGCACTACCGCTACTGAGCAGCCCGCCGCCGCGGGCCTTTCGTTTGGGGGTATGGAGCCGGCGAAGCCAGGCGCCCGCGGATTGGAGGTCTCATAGGGCCTTGAATCGCGGCAGAAAAAGCGCGTTATTGGGGACGATCTTCTAACCCGTTTTTCGCCTCAACCCCGCCGCCCTTGGCGCGGGGCAGGCCCGAACCACGCCGATCGTCCCGATGACCGCCACCGCCTCAGAGAGTGCGCTGAACAGCAGGAACTCGTACGCGCATGTCCGCGCGGCCGGGTGGGGCGCCGGCGTCAACACGATCGTTCGTATCGTGCGCATGACGCTCCGCCACCCATGGCAGGTCGCCATCGCTTTTCTCGCGACGCTCGCGGCGTGCTCATTCCAGCTCACGATCCCGCTTCTGCTCGGGCGCGCCGTGGATCAGACCCAGCAGGTGGCGATTGCGGGTGAGCAGACCGAAGCTGCGCTGCTGACTACCGCGCTTCTCCTCCTCGGCGCCAGCATCCTCCGCGGTCTCTTCACCATGCTGCAGAACTATTATGGCGAGTCGGTCGGCCACCAAATCGGTTACGAGCTGCGCCTTGCCTGCTATGAAAAGCTGCAGCGGCTGAGCTTCAGCTTCCACGACCGCATCCACACCGGCGATCTGATCACGCTCGGCATATTGGACGTCGACGGCGTGCGCATGTTCTTCTCGACCGGGCTCGTGCGCCTCGTCCTGCTGACGGTGCTGATCGGGATCGGCGCCTATCTTCTCATCTCCACCGACCCCGTCCTCGGACTGATCAGCCTGAGTTTCGTGCCGTTCGTCGCCTGGCGCTCGCCGGTCATGCAGCTTCGCCTGCGCGCGACGTGGCTCGCGCTGCAGGAGCGGTTGGCAATCGTCACACGCGTGATGGACGAGAACCTCGGCGGCATTCGCGTCGTGCGCGCCTTCGCCGCCCAGGACCACGAGATGCAAAAATTCGACCGCGCCTCCGAGCACGCGCTGGGACTCGCGCATCAGCGCACCGACATCCGCGTCGCCAACACCAGCGCGATGAACTTCTCGTTTTTCGCCGCGATGGGCCTGGTGCTCTGGTTCGGCGGCAACAAGGTGATCGAGGGCGAGATCAGCGTCGGAACGCTCGCTTCGTTCCTGACCTTCATGACGATCCTGCAGATGCCGGTTCGCCAGCTCGGTCTGCTTGTCAATTCCTTCGCCCGCGCCTCGACCTGCGGCGCGCGCCTGTTCGAGCTGCTCGACCTTGGACTTGCCGTCGCCGATGCGCCCGGCGCGAAGGACATCGTCATCACGGAGGGCGTGCTCCGCTTTGAGAACGTCGAGTTCGCGTATCCGAGTGCGGTCGGCCCGGCGCTCTCCGGTGTCAGCTTCGAGGCGCGGCGCGGCGAAACGATCGGCATCGTCGGGCCGCCGGGAAGCGGCAAGTCGACGCTCGTGCACCTCATCCCGCGCTTCTACGACGTGACCGGCGGCCGGATCACTATCGACAGGCAGGATATTTCCAAGGTGACGCTCCGCTCGCTCCGCCGCGCGGTCGGCGTCGTCCAGCAGGATTCTTTCCTGTTCACAACTTCGATCGAGAACAACATCGTCTACGGCGATCCGTGGGCGAAGGAAGCGCGCATCGGACGGGCGGCCGAATCCGCCCAGCTGCACAACTACGTGATGAGCCTGCCGATGGGCTATGGGACGATCGTCGGCGAGCGCGGCGTCTCGCTTTCGGGCGGGCAGCGCCAGCGCCTGACCATAGCCCGCACGCTGATGCTCGATTCGGCGATCATCGTCTTCGACGATTCTACCGCTTCCATCGACGCCGGCACCGAGCGGCGCATTCGCGGAGCCGTCCGCGAATTCGCCAAGGACCGCGTGACGCTGGTCATCTCGCATCGGCTGAGTTCGCTCATGCACGCCGACCAGATCCTGTTCATGGAGAACGGGCGCGTGGTCGAACGCGGGACCCACGCCGAGCTGCTTCGGAAAGGCGGCCGCTACCGTGCCCTCTACGATCTCCAGATGCATCCGGGCGACGACATGCGCGCCGGCGGGACGCGGCGCTGATGTCCGAGCGCGACGAGAAGGAGGAGATCGAGGGCCGGCCCCGCCGGCCGCCCCGCGCCGTCGTCGGGTCTCATCGGCCCGAGGAGGAGATGTTCGGCCGCGCCTATGACGGTCGCGTCATCAGGCGCATCTGGCGGTTCGTGCGCCCGTACCGGCTGCGCATGACGATCGCAGTCGTCGCCGTTCTCGTTTTTACGCTCACGCAGCTCGCGCTGCCGCTGACGATCCGCTTTGCCATCGACAACGGCATCGCGCTCGGCGAAGCGGGGCGGTCGGCGCTCGCCTGGGCGACGGCGGCGTTCGCGCTCACGATTCTGGTCAACTACGCAGCGAGCTACGTCCAGGAACTGGTTGTCGGCCGCGTGGCGGAGAACGTCCTCTTCGACATGCGCCGCGCCATGTTCGCGCATCTCCAGCGCGTCTCGCTCTCCTTCATGGATCGCACCGAAGTCGGCCGGCTGATGTCGCGGCTGCAGGGCGACGTCGGCTCGATGCAGGAGTTTCTGGAAACCTCCGTGCTCTCGGTCGGAGACATCGTGCTTCTCTTTGGCATCGTCGGAGTGCTTCTCTTCCTCGACGTGCGGCTCGGACTCCTCACGCTATCGGCGATGCCGGTCCTCTTCGTCGTGCGCCTCTGGTGGCTGCCGCGGGCGCGCGATTCCTTCATGGCGGCGCACCAGACCAACTCGACCACGAACGGCGCTCTCGCCGAAGGCATCCACGGCGTCCGCACCGTGCAGAGCATGGACCGCCAGCAGGTCAATTTCGATCTCTATGACGACAAGGCCTACGCCAACCTTCTCGCCCATCTCCGGGCGGCGAAATACGCGCAGGTCATGGTGCCGATCGTCGATGCGCTGACCGGTATAGCCATGGCATTCGTCATCGTGGTCGGCGGCTCGATGGTCCTCGACCGCAGTCTCGACATCGGCGTGATGGTCGCTTTCCTGTTCTACATCCAGCGCTTCTTCGACCCGATCCGCTCGCTCACCATGCAGTACAGCGTCATGCAGCGGGCGATGGCCTCAGGGCATCGCATCTCCGAGGTGCTCGATGTTCCGATCGAGATTCGGGACCGGGAAGGCGCAGTCCCGCTCACGCGCGAGATGGAAGCCTCCGTCGAGTTCCGCAACGTCACCTTCGGCTACCGCAAGGACCAGCCGATTCTCAAGGATGTGAGCTTTCGCGTCGAGCCGGGCGAGACGGTGGCGCTTGTCGGTCCTACCGGCTCCGGCAAGACCAGCGCGATGGCGCTTGCGCATCGCTTCTACGAGGTGTGGGAAGGCAGCGTCGAGATCGGCGGCCGCGACGTTCGCGACCTGACCCAGGCGTCGCTTGGCGAGCATGTCGCGATGGTGCTGCAGGAGCCGTTCCTCTTCTCTGGAACCGTCCTGGAGAACATCCGCTACCACAAGACTTCCGCGTCACGCGACGAGGTGGTTGCAGCCGCGAAGGCGGTCGGCGCGCATGAGTTCATCGAGCGTCTGCCGGACGGTTACGACACCCAGCTCGAGCAGCGCGGCGGCAATCTCTCGCTCGGGCAAAGGCAGCTCGTGAGCTTTGCACGCGCGCTTGCCGCCGACGCCAAGATCCTCGTCCTCGACGAGGCGACCGCCAGCATCGACAGCTACACCGAGATGTTGATCCAGAAGGCGCTGGCGAAGCTCCTGCAGGGCCGCACCGGGCTCATCATCGCGCACCGGCTCGCAACGATCCGCAACGCCGACCGCATCATCGTCTTCCAGAACGGGCAGGTGATAGAGAGCGGCACGCACCGCGAGCTGCTGGCGCTCGGCGGTCTTTACGCGCGCCTCTACAGCCTGAACTACGCCTCCTTCGACGATCTCCCGGACGTTCTTGAAAAGGAGGCTGCCCTCGTCGGCGCGGCGACCTGAGCGAACCCGGCCTGCCGCCGGTCTTCGCAGAGATTATTGCGCCGCGTCAGGCAACCGCACATCATGCGCCCTTGGTGATTCGTTCGTGAGTTGTTGCAACCTCAGGAGACGCGAACGCCATGAACACCCGTACAGCAGGACTAGTTATCGGGATCGTCTTCATCCTCGTCGGCATATTGGGCTTCATCCCGAACCCTATCGTCTCGCCGACCGGACTCTTCGTCGTCAACACCGCGCACAACCTGGTCCATCTCATAAGCGGCGCTGTCGTTCTCGCCGGCGTCTATAGCTTCGGCGCCGGCCTCGGCCTGAAGATCATCGGCGTCGTCTACGCGATCGTCGCGATCCTCGGCCTCGTCATGGGCGGCGAGATGCTGCTCGGCATGATCGCGATGAACATGGCGGACCATTGGCTGCACGTGGTTTTGGCCGTCGTGATCCTCCTCGCCGGTTTCGCCCTGCCGGACGATAAGGCGGCCGCGACAGCCTGAGCCGGAACGCCGGTCTGAAGGATCGCCAGGAGATCAAGCTCGGCAAATCGACATTGGCGTCGCCGAAGGGTGAGGCGACGCCCGTGACGGGGCTCGCTTCCGTGCATTCGGCAAAATTTGGTTAACGATTCCTTTCCATCTCGGCCCCTAATTTCCGTCCGCCTTTTCCGCCTTCGGCGGAGCGGTTAAGGTCAACTGATTCGTCCGGGCTCGGCCGTCCGCGGCCGTCCGGATGCGGCGGGGCGGATGGCGAAGACGAGCGCGGAACGGTTTCCCGGTTCTGGAGGAACGTCGCGGCGTGCCGCTGCGCTCGCTTCGCTCCCGGCGCTGTTTTCGCCAGCGCGGGCGCAGTCGCTCTCCGACCTTCCGCTCGCGAGTATTGAGACTGCGCTCGGCAATGTCGTGTGGGCCGCCGTCACCGCAGGGACGGCGCTTGCCGCGCTCCTCGCCTTCGCGCTCTTCCTCCGCGTGCGGCGCGACGACCGGCTGGCGGCTGCGGAGAAGGAGATCGTCGCGCTCCGCTCAGCGCTCGACCGCACGGAGGCGCTGCTCGACGCCGACGACCAGAAGACGGTGGTGTGGGAGTCGGTCGCCTCCGAGCCGCGCGTCTTCGGTGGTCTCGCCGAGCGCGTCGGCGCGCCGACCGACAAGGCCGCGTTCCTGAGCCTCTCCACTTGGCTTGCGGCGGAAAGCGCCGCCGCGCTGGAGAATGCGGTCGACCGGCTCCGCCGCCAGGGGGAAGGCTTTCAGATCGCCGTCCGCGCCGCCGGGGGAGCGCTCCTGGAAGCGACCGGCCGCACCAGCGGACGCCGCGCCGTCCTCCGGCTCCGCGAGCTGACCGGAGAGCGCCGCTCCTTCGCTGAGCTGAAGGAGCAGGCGGTCTACGTGATCAACGAGATGGCGGCGCTCCGCGCGCTCGCCGACATGCTGCCGCTGCCGCTCTGGCGGCGGAACCGGATCGGGCGGCTCACCTGGGTGAACGCCGCCTATGCGCGCGCCGTCGAGGCGGAGAACGCTGACGCCGTCGTCTCATCCGGGGTGGAGCTTCTCTCCGCTCGCACGCGCGAGACGGTGCGCGAGACGGAGCGCGGCGGCAGCGCGTTTGACGGCGCGGCCTCGGCGTTCGTCGCCGGCGACCGCAGGCAGCTCCGCGTGCTCGACCGGTCGCTCGAGGACGGCGCTGTCGGCGCCGCCATCGATGTGACGGAGCTTGAGGCGGCGCGCGACGAAGTCGAGCGCGTTACGCTTTCGAACGCCCGCACCATCGACCAGATCACCGCGGGCGTCGTAGTCTTCGGCAAGGACCGCCGCATGCTTTCCCACAACGCCGCGTTCCGCACGCTCTGGGAGCTTCCGGCCGACTGGCTCGCGACGGGTCCGGAGGAGGGCGCCGTCCTCGACCGTCTTCGCGCCGAGCGGAAGCTGCCGGAGCAGTCGAACTACCGCGACTGGCGCGCAAAACACCTCGCCGGCTACGGCAGCGGCCAGCAATGCGACTATCTCTGGCATCTGCCGGACGGGCGGACGCTCCGCGTCGTGGCGCTTCCGAACGCCGACGGCGGCATGACCTACATCTACGAGAACGTCACCGAGCAGATCACGCTTGAAAGTCGGCTGAAGGCGCTGTCGCAGCTGCAGGGCGAAACGCTCGACCATCTGAACGAGGCGGTCGCGGTCTTCGGCACCGACGGGCGGCTCCGCCTGTTCAACCCCGACTTCGCGGAAATCTGGCGGCTATCGCCGACCATGCTGAAAGGCGAGCCGCACATCGGCGAGATCATCGCCGAATGCCGCGCGATTCATGCCGACAAGCCCGCGTGGGACGCAATCCACCAGGCGGTCACCGACCTCGAACATGCGGGCGGGGCGATCGGCCGCATGGATCGTCCCGACGGCAGCGTCATCGACTACGCGACGGTGGCGCTGCCCGAGGGCATGACCATGCTCACCTTCGTCGACGTGACCGATTCCGCCCGCGTCGAGCGGATGCTGAAGGAGCGGAACGAGGCGTTGGAAGCCGCCGACCGGCTGAAGTCCGACTTCATCCAACACGTCTCCTACGAACTGCGCTCGCCGCTGCAGACGATCATCGGCTTCTCCGAGCTTCTCTCCGACGCGGCGGGCCGCGGCCTCAGTCTGCAGCAGCGCGAATACATGGATCACATCGATTCCTCCTCGCGCTCGCTGCTTGCGCTCATCAACGACATCCTCGACCTCGCGACCGTCGACGCCGGCATCATGTCGCTCGACATCGACGAAACTGATATCGCAGCCGTCGTCGCCTCGGCGGTGGAGGGCCTGCGCGACCGGCTGACGGAACAGCGGATCGAGCTTGCGATCGACATCCCGAAGGACATCGGCACGTTCTACGTTGACGAGCAGCGCATGCGGCAGATACTGTTCAATCTCGTGTCGAACGCCGTGCGCTTCTCCAATGCTGGCGGCCACATCCGCATTGCGGCGGCGCGGCGCGAGAGCTGGATCGTCTTCACCATCGTCGACGATGGCGTCGGCATTCCTGACGACGTGATGCCGGCGATCTTCCGACCGTTCGAGACGCGCGCGACGCAGGGCCGCCGCGGCGGCGCTGGGCTCGGCCTTTCGATCGTGAAGAGCCTTGTCGAGTTGCACGGCGGCGGGGTCGACATCCGCTCCGAGGAGGGGAAGGGAACGACCGCGACCGTGCGCATTCCCGTCACCCCGGCTGCGGTGGCGGTCGCCGCGGAATAGGAGATGCCCGGCGCAGCGGCCGAGGCTCGCCTAAGCCTTCGGCTTCCGGACGAGGCGGCGACCGCGCGGCTGGCGGAGGATGTCGCGGCGGTTCTGAAGGCCGGCGATCTCGTGGCGCTCTCCGGCGGGCTTGGGGCCGGCAAGACCACGTTCGCGCGCGCTTTGCTGCGTGCAATCGCCTGCGATCCGGCGCTCGAGGTGCCGAGCCCCACATTCCCGCTGCGCATCGACCACGCGCTGCCGCGGCTCAAGGTGACGCATGCCGATCTCTACCGGCTCCGCAGCACCGACGAGCTTGCCGAGATCGGGCTGGACGAGGCGCTTGCCGAAGGCGCGCTACTCGTGGAATGGCCGGAAGCGCTGCCGGCAGGCCTTTCGGAGGAGCGGCTCGACGTAACCTTGGACTTGGAAGGCGAGGGCCGGCGAGCTGAGGTCATTGGGCACGGAACCTGGCCCGCGCGGCTGGCTCGCTCCCGCTATGTCCGTGCATTCCTCGACCGCTCCGGCTGGGCGAACGCCGTCCGCGTTCCGCTCGCCGGCGACGCGTCTTATCGCACTTACGAGCGCATCACGCGCGCACTCTCTCCCCCCCTGCGGGGGAGAGACGGAGAGGGGGGAAAGACACAGCAGCAACGTCCCTCCCCCCTCCCTGACACTCCCCCGCAAGGGGGGAGGGGACCCGCCATCCTTATGAACGCCCCGGCCCGCGCCCCTAGCCCGCGCATCTACGACGGACGCACCTACGACGAGGTCGCGCATCGCGCAACCGACATCCGCGCATTCGTCGCGATCGATCTCGCACTCCGCGAGCGTGGCGTCCGTGCGCCGGAGATTCTCGCCGCTGACATCGGGGCGGGGCTGCTGCTGTTGGAGGATTTGGGAAGCGAGCCGATCGTCGATCCGGCCGGAGCGCCGATTGTCGACCGCTACGAGGCGGCGATCGACTTTCTCGTCTTCATGCACGGGCACGACTGGCCGGCTGTGGCGCCGCTTCCGGACGGTTCGCTCTACCGGCTGCCGCCATATGACCGCGAAGCAATGCTGGTCGAGGTATCGCTCTTTCCCGATTGGTCCGGCCACGGCGGCGAGCCGCCCTTTCCAAAAGAGCAGCGCGACGCGTTTCTCGCCGCGTGGTCCAAGATGCTCGATCGCGTCGGCGCATCCTCCACGATCTGGGTCATGCGCGACTTCCATTCGCCGAACATCCTGTGGCAAGCGGGCGCGGCTGGTACCGACCGCGTCGGCGTGATCGATTTCCAGGACGCGCTGATCGGACATCCCGCCTACGACGTCGCCTCGCTTGCGCAGGACGCGCGCGTGCCGCTCACCATCGCGCAGGAGGCGGGACTGAAGGCTCGCTATGTTGAAGGCCGCAGGGCAGGAGATTTACGCTTCGATACGGAAACCTTTAGCGCTGCCTACGCCGTCATGGGTCTGCAGCGCGCCACCAAGCTTTTGGGCATCTTCACACGGCTTGCGCTCGCCGAAGGAAAGCCCGGCTATCTCCGCTACCGTGAGCGGGTGAAAGCAATCGTCCGCCGCAATCTCGCGCACCGGTTTCTTTCTGACATGCGGGTCTGGTATGAGCCCTATCTCTGAGTGGAGAGGGAAAGCGGGATGCGGATGCCGCAGACGGCGATGGTGCTG
>JBOHKB010000208.1:0-21921 GCA_050728815.1 Propylenella sp. | reverse complement strand
GCGGATTGGGCGCTCCGCTGGGTAGCGCTCGGTGTCGACTACGAGATGTCGGGCAAGGACCTGATCGATTCCGTCACGCTGTCGTCGAAGATCTGCAAGGCGCTCGGCGGAGTCCCGCCCGACGGTTTCAACTACGAGCTCTTCCTCGACGAGCACGGGCAGAAGATTTCGAAGTCGAAGGGAAACGGCCTCACCATCGGTGAATGGCTGACCTATGCCTCGCCCGAAAGCCTGTCGCTCTACATGTTCCAGAAACCGCGCGCGGCGAAGCGCCTCTACTTCGACGTGATTCCGCGCGCCGCCGACGAATATTTTCAGCTGCTCGACGCCTATCCGCGGCAGGACATTGCGGGCAGGCTGTCGAACCCGGTCTGGCACATCCATTCCGGCCATCCGCCGGACGAGCGGCTGCCGGTGCCGTTCTCGATGCTGTTGAACCTCGCGAGCGCGTCGAACACCGAGGATGCGGATATCCTCTGGGGCTTCATCACGCGCCACCGCCCCGGCGTGACGCGCGCGGCAGAGCCGGCGCTCGATCGGCTCGTTCACTACGCGGTGCGCTACTATCATGACTTCGTAAAACCGCAGAAGCGCTTCCGCCCACCCGATGCGGAGGAGCGGAAGGCGCTCGACGCGCTCGACGCGAAACTTGCCGCGCTGCCGCCCGATGCGGACGCCGAGACGATCCAGACCGCGCTTTATGATGTCGGCCGCTCGTTCGAACGCTTTCAGGACAAGGAGAGGCCCGGCCCCGACGGAAGGCCGGGCGTGGCGCTCACCTGGTTCGCCACGCTCTATCAGCTCCTGCTCGGGCAGGAGCGCGGGCCGCGCTTCGGCTCGTTCGTCGCGATCTACGGGATCAAGGAGACGCGCGCGCTGATCAAAAAAGCGCTCGCAGGCGCGCTCGTCATCGCCAAGTAGCCGAGGCGTTGCGGCCGAGTTCCCGGACGCTCAGCCGAAAATCGCCTCGCCGGTCTCGGCGTCGAAGAAATGCAGCCGGCTTGTGTCGACCTCGACCTCGATCGGCGCGCCGACGGAGACGCGGCTCCGCGGGGTCAGGCGGGCAATGCAGCGGCTCGCCTCGCCCTCGTCGGCGCTGATCTGTTGCAGGCTGTCGGAGCTGCGGATCGTGACGGCTTCCGCATCGAGCCCGAAATGGACGAGGAGGTCTGAGCCGAGCGCCTCCACAAGATCGACCTCGGAGCGCAGGCGATCGTCTGGCGGAGCGCCGGGCCGGAGCGCCGGGTCGTGCAGATCCTCCGGGCGTATGCCCGCGAAAACGCGGCCCCCCGCATAGGCGGCAAGCCCCGGCCGCTCGTCGAAGACGCTCGCCGGCACGCGGATGCTCTGGCTGCCGAGATGGAGCGTCGCGCCCTCGGGCCCGACCGCGTCGAGTTGGCCGGCGTAGAGGTTCATCGTCGGCGCGCCGATGAACGCGGCGACGAAGGTATTGACGGGGCGGTCGTAGATGCCGGTCGGCGTATCGACCTGCTGCAAAACGCCGTCGCGCAGGAGCGCGACACGGTCGCCCATCGTCATCGCTTCGACCTGGTCGTGCGTGACGTAGATCGTGGTCGTGCCGAGATGGCGCTGCAGCTGGGCGATCTCGGCGCGCATCTGGACGCGCAGCTTGGCGTCGAGGTTCGACAGCGGCTCGTCCATGAGGAAGACGGACGGCGAACGCACGATCGCGCGCCCCATGGCGACACGCTGGCGCTGGCCGCCGGAAAGCTGGCCGGGCCGGCGCTTCAGATAGTCCTCGAGCTCCAGCGTCCGCGCCGCCGCGCGCACCCGCCGGTCGATCTCCGCCTTCGGCATCCTAGCGATCTGCAGCGCAAACGCGATGTTGTCGTAGACCGTCATGTGCGGATAGAGCGCGTAGTTCTGAAAGACCATCGCGATATCGCGGTCTTTCGGATGCACGTCGTTGACGAACTGGTCGCCGATCCAAACGGCGCCGTCGGTGATCTCCTCAAGGCCGGCAATCATGCGGAGCGCGGTGGACTTGCCGCAGCCCGAAGGCCCCACCAGCACCAGAAACTCGCCGTCCTCGATCTCGAGCGTCAGCCCGTCGACGGCGAGGACCGCGCCGTAGCTCTTTGTCAGCTGGTCGAGGGTGACGCTCGCCATGGCTCCGCCGCGGGCCCGCTACTTGAAGCCCTGCGTGGCGATGCCGCGGACGAGCAGCCGCTGCGAGGCAAGGAAGAAGCCGAGCACGGGACCGATCGAGACAAGCACCATGGCGAACAGCCCGCCGAACGACGACGTGCCGCCGCTCGGATCGAGGAAGAGCCGGAGCGCCACCGGCACGGTCATCTTGTCGATCGCGGTGAGGTAGATGAGCTGCGAGAAGAAATCGTTGTAGGTGAAGATGAAGGTGAAGACGGCGGTCGTGACCAGCGCCGGCAGCGTGAGCGGCAGTATGATGCGCCAGTAGCGCTGCCAGTACGATGCGCCGTCGATGGTCGCCGCCTGTTCGAGCTCGATCGGCAGCGTCCGCATGAACTGCACCATCAGGAACACGAAGAACGCGTCGGTCGCGAGGAACTTCGGCACCACCAGCGGCAGGATGGTGTTCACCCAGCCGATGTTCAGGAAGAAGATGTACTGCGGGATGAGCTGTGCGTGGATCGGCAGCATGATCGAGCCGAGCATCAACGCGAACCACAGCCACTTCAGGCGAAAGTTGAGCCGCGCGAAGGCGTAGCCGGCCATCGAACAGGAGACGACGTTGCCGATGACCGCCAGCGCGCAGATGATGAAGGAGTTGATGAAGAACAGGCCGAACGTCTTGTCGCCGAAAAGCGTCCAGCCGGTGACGTAATTCTGCAGCGTCCAGGTTTTCGGGATCAGCCCGAGGCCGCCGAAAATCTCCGCTTCGGGGCGGAGCGACGAGAACACCATCCAGATCACCGGATAGAGCATCAGGAAGAGAAGCCCGATGAGGAGGAGGTGCAGCCCGAACTTCTTTGCCCGCCGGATATTGGCGCGGCGGCGGCGGTTCGCGCGCAGAAGCTCCGGATCGTAGGTGCGCGGCCTCGCGGCGCGCTGCCCGGCCGCGCGCGGAAGCCCGGGGTCGTAAGTCCTAGCGGTCGCTGTCGCCATAGAACACCCAATAGCGCGCGGTCCAGAAGATGAATGCGGTCAGCGCCGCGAGCGAGACGAGCAGCATCCAAGCCATCGCCGAGGCGTAGCCCATGTCGAGATGCACGAAGGCGCGCTGGTAGAGATACATCGTGTAGAGAAGCGTCGAATCGATCGGCCCGCCGGTGCCGCGGGAAATCACGAAGGCCTGCGTGAACGACTGGAACGAGCCGATCGTCAGAAGCACCATGTTGAAGAAGATGACCGGGGTGAGGAGCGGCAGCGTGATTCTGCAGAAGCGCTGCCAGGCGTTCGCCCCATCGATAGCGGCGGCCTCGTAGTAGGATTCAGGAATCTGCCTGAGCGCAGCCAAGAAGATCACCATCGAGGCGCCGAACGTCCAGACGTGGAGCGCGATCACGACGTCGAGCGCGTAGAGCGGATGGCTGATCCAGCCGCGGCCCTTGATGTCGAAGAGAGCAAGGAGCTGGTTGAAGACGCCGCGCTCGCCAAAAACCTCTTTCCACAACAGCCCGATGCCGACGCTCCCCCCGATCAGCGACGGCACGTAAAAGAGCGAGCGGTAGATGGCGAGGCCGGCAAGCCCGCGGTTGAGCGCCACCGCGATCGTCAACGAGAAGACAAGGATGAGTGGCACCGAATAGACGACGTATTTGACCGTCACCTCGACCGCGTTCATGTAGCGCCGGTCGCCGGTGAGGAGTTTTTCGTAGTTCTCCAGCCCGACCCAATTCGGACGGCTCAGGATGTCGAAGTCGGTGAACGAGATGACGAGGGACGCGACGATCGGAAGGATCGTGATCCCGAACAGCCCGACGAACCACGGGAGCAGGAACAGATAGGCCGCCCGGTTCTCGGCGCGGCGGACCGCGGAGCCTTTGCGGCCGACCGGAATTGCCCGCAAGAGCGCTCTAGGAGCGGCCGCGGGGCGCAGGGCGGGTGCGTCGGTCGCCGCACTCATGGCGTCATCCTCGGCCGAGCATCGTGTCCCGTGAAGGGAGTGCCCGCAAGCGCGATCTAACGCGAAAGAAGGAGCGCGCGGAGGGGACGAGCCTCTCCGCGCGCATTGCTAGCGATTCACTTCACCAGCTCTTTCATCTCGGCCGCGAACTGCGCCGCCGCCTCTTCCGGGCTCATCGTCTCGAATGCGACCGCATCGTAGGCGCGGCCGAGCGCTTCGGTGACGGCGCCGTAGCCGCCTGACGGCCAGCTCACCGGCTTCGCTTCAGGCGCCACTTTCTTGAAGAGCAGGATCTGCTCGCGCTGTCCGGCGCTGGTGTTCGGGCCGTTGGCCTGCTCCTCCTGGAACTTGTCGATCGCCACCACGCCGTTGTCCGACTCGTAGATGGCGGCGGCGCGAGGGTCCTGCGTGAAGAAGTTGATCCACGCGACCGATGCGTCGAGGTTCTCCTCTGGGCAGGGCGCGCCGATGGCGATGCCGTTGGCGCCGAGGTCCATGCCGGTCGTCCCGTCGTCGTTGCGAGGATAGGGAAGGATCGAGAGCTTCTCGCCCGGGCGCACGGAGTCGACGACCTTCTGGTGCGAATCGAGACGGTTCGGCGGGCGGTTGGTGATGAAGGTCCGGCCGTTCGCGATGTTCGATTCCTCGATCAGGCTGCCGTTGTCGGCGACCGCCTCTTCGGGCGTGTCGGTGAGACCTTCCTTGCGCAGTTCCTCCCAGAAATTGAACCAGTCCGCGGTCACGCTCTCCGGGAAGCCAAGGTCTTTGCCTTTGAACATCGGATGGCCCTGCGTCTGTACCCAGGTCACGAAGGAGTCCGTCTCGCGGCCCATGTTGTGCGTCGGGTTTACGCCTTCCGGCAGCTTCGGCGCGACGTCACGCACGAGCTTGGCAAAATCGCTCCACGTCCAGTCCTCGGCGGGAACCGGAAGGCCGGCGTTCTCCAGCATCGTCTTGTTGTACATGAGCGCGAAATAGAACACGCCGGATGGGATCATGTAGAGCTTGCCGTCGTCGCCGCGGCTGGAATCGATGACGGGCTGGGCGATGCCGGAGACGTCGAGCTTTCCGGATTCGACCAGGTCGTCCAGCGGACGCAGGATGTCGGGCTTCGCGTAGGTGGCGAGCCAGCGGGTCTGCATCTGGATGGTGCAGGGCTGATTGCCCGCGGCGGCCTGGATCGTCAGCTTGTCCCAGTGCGGCTGCCAGTCGGAGTTCTCGCGGACGACCTTCACGCCGGAGTTCTCCGATTCGAACAGCTGCAGAATCTTGTCGGTCTTCTCGTTGCGCAGCTGGCCGCCCCACCAGCTGAAGCGGATTTCCTGGGCGGTTGCGGGCTCCGGCGCCATCGAACCGGCGATCGCGACCGCGGCCACAGCCGCACTGCAAAGGAACCCGAGCGCCTTCCTGCGAAGTGTCATCGTTACCTCCCTTCATGCCTCTTGCAGCGGGGTTCTTTGGGACGTGCGTCCGACCCCTTTCGGGCACGATAGCACAAAAATCTTGTATGCAAGAATCGTCGTGAGCTGGGAAACGGGCGGAACGGCTCCCTTCGACGGAGGCGACGTCATGCCTGGTTGGTGAGCCGGTCGAACGTGCGGAAGAGCGCCTGGTTACCCTTGCCTCCCTCGCCGTGGGCGCGCGCTTCCAGGTAGAGCGCCGTCGCGAGCGCCAAGCCCGGCAGCGGCACCCCCTTCTCGAACGCGGCGTCGCCGGCGAGCCGCAGATCCTTCAGCTGCAGGTCGATGCGGAAGCCCGCGGAATCGTCCTTGGCGATGACGCGCGACGCCATGTTGTCCAGCATCCACGATCCGGCCGCCCCGGCGGCGAGTACGCGGGTCAGCCTTTCGAGGTCGGCGCCAAAGGCGCGGCCGAGCGCCACCGCCTCGCACATCGCCTGGATATGGCTCGCCACCATCAGCTGATTGCAGCACTTGAACACCTGCCCCATACCGGCCGGCCCGGCATGGATCACGCTCTTGCCGACGCATGTCAGAACCGGCTCGGCGCGGGCGAAATCCGCGGCTTCTCCGCCGACCATGATGGAAAGCGTGCCGGCCACCGCACCAGTGACCCCACCGCTCACCGGCGCATCGAGGAAGCCGATCCCACGCGCTCCGAGCGCGCCCGCGATTTCGGCCGCGGCAGCCGGAGCGATCGTGCTCGTGTCGATGAAGAGCGACCCGGCAGGCATCAGCTCGGCGATGCCGCCCGCCCCGAGCGCCGCGGCGCGGACATCTGGCGTATCCGGCAGCATGGTGATCGCGAAGTGGCGCCCGGAGAGCGCGGCCTCGAGGCTCGCGGCCGTCGCTATTCCCTCCCCCGCCAGCTCATCCAGCGCTGCCTTTCGCACGTCGAATGCGACAACCGGAGCGCCCGCCTTGGCGAGGTTGCGCACCATGGGCGCGCCCATCGTTCCCGCGCCGATGAACGCGATCGGTTCATAGGCCGCGCTGCCGTTCACCATGGCGTCTTCTCCTTCCGGCAAGTTGCACAGGACACCGTTTTCGGCGCCTGGCGTTATTTGACACCCCGCCAATCTTGCATACAAGAATGCCCGTCGGGCAGCGGGTCGCGCAGAAGCCGAACAGCCCCTTGGAAGCCGGGAGGACGAGAAATGAACCAGAAGAAAGCCGCCGATCCGTTCGCGATCCGCAAGCATTTTGCGCCCCTCCGCGTGGTCGACGTCTGCGACGCGCTCGACGGCATCGGCTATTTCAACGTGGGCCTCGTCTCGCCGGAAATCCGCCCGCTCTGGCCGGGCATGAAATTCTGGGGCGTTGCCTTCACGCTCCGCTGCGTTCCCGCCAATCGCCCGATGTGGAAGCTCGACACCACCGAGGACATCGTGAACGCGCACGGCATCTGGTTCAAAGAGATGGGCCGCGGCGCCTTCGGCTATGCCGACCAGATCAAGCCCGGCCACGTCGTCGTCACCGACGTCGGCAGCGCCGACTCCGTCGGCATTTGGGGATCGGAGAATTCGCTCGGCGTGATGGAGCGCGGCGGCGTCGGCATCATCACCAACGGCGAGTGCCGCGACACGGCCGAGATAGCGATTCAAGAGACGCCGATCTGCTGCCGGCGGCGCGGGCGCACGATCATCCCGGGCCGCGTCGAGGCGGTGGAGAGTCAGGTCAAGATCGGCGTCGGCGGCGCGCAGGTGCGCCCGGGCGACATCGTCGGCTGCGACGATGACGGCATCGTCGTGGTGCCGATCGAGGTGGCGGAAGAAGTGGCCGTGCACGCCCGCGCCATCCTCGTCGCCGACATGCGCTCGCGCCGCAAGCACTACGAAAAGCTCGGCATGAAGCTCGATTCGACCGTCGATCCCGATGCCATCGACAAATACTACGCGGGCTTGGGCAAGGCCTGAGAGGCGGGCGCCCGCGTTGTCTGCGCTGCCGATCGTCGACGCCCACCAGCATTTCTGGGACCTCGACAGGAATTACCTGCCCTGGCTTGGCGACGAGCCGCCGATCCCCTTTCGCTACGGCGACTACAGCGCGCTCAAGCGCAACTACCTGCCGGCCGACTACCGCCGCGACACGGCCGGCTTCGAGATCGCCGCCACGGTCTTCGTCGAGACAGAGTGGGACCCGAATGATTCGGTCGGCGAGACGCGCTGGGTGCATGAGTTGGCGGCTCGCGAAGGCCTGCCATCGGCGATGGTCTGCCAGGCGTGGCTCGACCGCGACGGCATCGAGGAGGTGCTTGCTGCACAAAGCGCATTCCCGCTCGTGCGTGGAATCCGCCACAAGCCACGCGCGGCGCGAAGCCCAGCCGAGATGAGCGACGACCTGCCCGGCTCGATGACCGATCCGAAATGGCGGCGCGGCTTTGCGCAGCTCCGCCGGCACGGCCTTTCCTTCGACCTGCAGACGCCGTGGTGGCACTTTCGGCAGGCTCTCGACCTCGCCGAAGCTTTTCCGGAGACGGAGATCATCGTGAACCATACCGGGCTCCCCGCCGACCGCAGCGATGCCGGCCTCACCGGCTGGCGCGAGGCGATGGCGCTTCTCGCCCGCGCGCCGAACGTCGCCGTCAAGGTTTCCGGTCTTGGCGTCCCCGGCCGGCCGTGGACAGCCGATAGCAATTGCCGCGTCGTGCTCGACGCGATCGAGCTTTTCGGGGTGGATCGTGCGATGTTCGCAAGCAATTTTCCGGTCGACGGCTTGGTCGCTTCCTTCCGCACGATCTACGACGGCTTCTTCGAAATCACCGAAGGTTTTTCCGCAGACGAGCGGCGAAAGCTTTTCCACGACAACGCGCTAAAATTCTATCGCATCGCCCTATGAGAGGGGCGCGAAGAACGAACGGAGGCGAGCGATGGCGGAACGACCGAGAATCGGCTTCATCGGGATCGGCATGCTCGGCTCCGCCGTGGTCGAGCGTCTGCTTGCGCGCGGCTGGAGCGTCGCGGTGTGGAACCGCGAGCCGGAACGCTACGCGCTGGTGGAGCCCAAGGGCGCCCGCCCCATGGCTTCGCCCGCGGCTGTCGCCGAGGCAAGCGACATTCTCTTCACGTGCGTGCTCCACGGACCGGCGGTCGAGAATTGCTGCTTTGGCCCCGCCGGCATCGCCGAGGCCAAGAACGGCGCGCGTACGCTGATCGACCTTTCCACCATCAACCCCGACGAGACGCTTGCGCTCGCGCCCCGTCTCAAAGCGGCGAACGGCATGGATTGGCTCGACGCGCCGGTATCGGGCGGCCCGCCGGCCGCGCGCGAGGGGAAGCTCACGATCATGGTCGGCGGCGACGCGGCCGTGCTTGAGCACTGCCGGGCGGTGCTCGCCGAGATTTCAGGGAATCTCACCCACATGGGCCCGCTCGGCGCGGGGCAGACCACCAAGATCCTGAACCAGGCGATCGTCGGCACGGGCTACGTGCTGATGGCGGAGACCCTCGCGCTCGCCAAGGAAGCGGGCATCGACCCGGCGCTCCTGCCGCAGGCGCTCGCGGGCGGTCTTGCCGACGGCGGCGTGTTGCAAAAAGTCTATCCGGTGATGGCGGAGGACGCCTTTTCGCGCCCGTTCGGCTCCGCGCACCAGCTCAACAAAGATATGCAGAACGTAAAGAAATTCGCGGAGAAGCACGGCTGCGAGCTGCCGGTCGTTAAAGCGGCGGTCGAGCAGTACCGGCGTTTCACCGAGGCCGGCAACGAGATGGCGGAGGGCATGTCCATCTCGCGGTTCTACCGGCGCAGCGGATGAGAGGGTGGCGCGTGGCCGCGGCTTAACCTCCCCCTTGAGGGGAGGTCGGAGTTTTCAAGCCGATTGGCGCGGGTGTTGAACAGCACCCCCTCCCGAAGTTCTCTCCGCTTCGCTTCGCGAACTTCGACCTCCCCTCAAGGGGGAGGTTATTCTGGCGCCTGCGACTCGACCCAAAAGCAGAGTTCATCGCCCCGTCCACTCCGGCGGCTTCTTGTCGAGGAACGCGCGCACCCCGCGCCTGAAGTCTTCGCTGCCGTAGACCCGGCGCACCAGGCCTTCGATATCCGGGAGGTTTGCGGCCACCACCCGCCGCAACGCCTCCTTGCTCGCCTCCATGGTGATCGGCGCGTTCTCGAGCAGCCGCGCGCAGAGCGCGTCGGCCGCCGCGCCAATCGCGCCCGGCTCGGCAATCGCATGAACGTATCCGGCCGCCTTCGCTTCGGTCGCATCGATCATTTCGCCGAGGATGAGCAGGCGCTTGGCGTGGGAGACGCCGATTGCGGCGAGTAGCCGCGCATAGCCCTTCGCGGAGAGGCAGTTGCCGAGCGTGCGCGCGATCGGCACCCCGAAACGCGCATCGGGCGTCGCGATGCGGAAATCGCAGGCGGTCGCGATGGCGAGTCCGCCGCCGACGGCAAAACCTTCGACGACGGCGATTGTCGGCATCGGCAGCGCCTCGAGCGTAGCGAGGAAGGCGTCCATCTCCGCCTCGTAGCGGATGCCGTCCTCGCCCGATGCGAAATCGACGAAGTGCGCGATGTCGGTGCCGGCGACGAACGCCTTGCCGCCAGCGCCGCGGAAAACGACGACGCCGACCTTCCGCTCGGCCGCAATCCGCCGGCAGATGTCGGCAAGCTCGGCGTACATCGCCCACGTCAAAGCGTTCCGCGCCGACGGGCGATCGAACGTGACGTGACCGACCCTGCCGCGCTCCTCGAAGCGCACGGTTCCTTCGGTCACTTGCCGAACGCCCCTTCCTGCTCGAGCTCGGCAAGCTGGTCGCTGAGCCCGATCTCCGCGAGAATCTCGTCCCGGTGCTGGTCGAGGAGCGGCGGCGGCAGGCGCACTTCCTGCGGCGTGTCGCTAAGCTTCACGGGAAAGCCGAGGCTCGTGTAGCTCCCTTCCGTCGGATGCTCGACCTCCATCACCATCCTGCGCGCCCGCACGTGGTCGGAGGCTAGCGCCTCGGCATAGTCATGGATGGGTGCTGCCGGAACGCCAGCGGCAAGCAGCCGCTCAACCCACTCGCTCACCCTCTTGCGCTGAAAATCCTTGGAGAGTTCGGCGATCAGCGCTTCGCGGTTCTTCACGCGATTGGGATTCTGCGCAAAGCGGGGATCGGCGAGGAGGTCGGCCCGCCCGACGGTCTCGCAGAGCGCCCGCCAAAGCTTCTGGTTGGCCGCGCCAAAGACGAAATAGCCGTCGGACGCTTTCCCCGCCTGGTAGGGCGCGCTCATGCGGTTCGCGGTGCCGATCGGCCCGGGAGGCTTCCCCGTCGCCCAATATTCCGTCGTCTCCCAGACGGAGAGGCCGAGCGCCGCCTCGAACAGCGAGGCGTCAATGTACTGGCCGCGCCCGGTCCGTTCGCGCCCGAGGAGCGCGCTCAGGATGCCGTAGGCGGCGAACATGCCTGCGCCAAGGTCGGCGACCGGTATAGTCGATTTGACCGGCTCCTGGCCGGGGTGCCCCGTGGCGCTCATGATGCCCGACATCGCCTGCGCGATCAGGTCGAAGCCCGGCCGCTCCGCCCACGGCCCGGTCTGGCCGAAGCCGGAGATGCTGGCATAGACGAGGCGCGGATTGATCTTCGCGAGCGTCGCATAGTCGATCTTAAGTCGCTCGGCGACGCCGGGCCGGCTGTTCTCGACCACGACGTCGGCCGTCCTCGCCAGCGCGTAGAACACGTTACGGCCGGCGGCGCTCTTCAGGTCGATAGCGATGCTCCGCTTGTTGCGGTTGAGCGCCAGGAAGCCGGGGCTGTCCTCCCCCTTCAGGCGAAACTCCATCGATCGCCGCGTCTGGTCGCCGGAGCCGGGCGGCTCGACCTTGATCACGTCGGCGCCCATGTCGCCGAGGAGCATGCAGCAGAACGGCCCCGCCATAACCTGGCTGACATCGAGCACGCGGAAGCCGGCGAGCGGGAGAGGCTTCGCCGCCGGTTTGGCGGCGCGCGGGGCCGCGGACCGGCGCTCCTTGTCCTTGCCGCCGCCGCTTTCGCGCAATTCCCTCAGTTCCTTGGGCGGCGTCTTGCGCTGCATGTCGCCTGGCCGAACCTCTGCCACAGGTTTCACATCGTCCTAGCACAAAAATCTTGTATACAAGAATCGCCGTTGCCTGCGGGACGGGATATTGGTTTGGCTGTGGCAGAAGGTTCGGAACAATGAGCGAAGCCGCATATCTGGTCCGCCCGCGCGCAACCCGACGCGCCCCGCAGCGCGCGGCCCGGCGGGGGCGGCTGCACGGCGACGCGGTCACGGCGCTCCGCCGCATGATCCTGACCGGCGAGCTGGCGCCCGGCGAGCGCCTGCGCGAGGTCGTGCTCTGCACGCAACTTGGGATTTCGCGGACGCCGGTGCGCGAAGCGTTCCGCACGCTCGCCGCCGAGGGACTGATCACGCTTCTTCCGAACCGCAGCGTCGTCGTCGCCGAGCTCGATGATTCGGAAATCGCCGACCTCTACGAGGTGTTCGGCGCGCTCGAGGGCCTCGCCGGCGAGATCGCCTGTGCGAAGATCACCGAGAAAGAGATCGCCGAGATCGCCGCGCTCCAGCACGAGATGGTGGTGCTCTATCAGAAGCGCGAGCGCGCCAACTACCTGAAGGTCAACCACCTCATCCACCGGCGCATCGTGGAGGCGGCGGGCAATCCGGTCCTGAAGTCGACCTGGGAGATTCTGCTGCCGCGCGTCGAGCGCGCCCGTGCGCTTGCCAATCTCCGGCCGGAGCGATGGGTCGAGGCGCTGCACGAGCATTCGGTGATGTTCACCGCGCTCGCCCGCCGCGACGGCCCCCTGCTCTCCCGGCTGCTGCGTGAGCATTTCGCCAACGGCCTCGCCGCGATCGGGCAGGCGCTTAAGGACGCGCAGCCGTCCGCCGAAAAGCGCTGAGGGCCGCCAGCGACCGCATGACGAAACTCGTCGCCATCATGCTCGGCGACCGCTACGGCGTCGGCCCGGAGCTTGTCGCGCGATTGCTGCCGACATTGCGTTCGGGTGAGTTGCGGTACGTCGTGGTCGGCGACAGCCGCGTGTTCGCACATGGCCGCCGCATTACTGGCGAAGTCAGCGCATTTCCGACGGTGGCGAGCATCGATTCTGCTCGGGACGACGGTTCGACCTGGATCTTCCTCGATCGTCCATTTGACGCGGAGGTGTCGCCCCTGGGACGTGTTTCCAAGGAGGCCGGCCGGGAGGTGCTCGGCAACCTGGCCTTCCTGCTCGACGCGAGCCGTGACGGGCATATCGACGGCATCGTCTATGCGCCGCTCAACAAGCAGGCGATGCGGCTCGCTGGCCACGCCGCCGGCGACGAGCTCGATTTCGTGGTGCGGCATCTCGGCTTGGAACGCGGCTACGGCGAGGTCAACATTCTGGGCGACCTCTGGACCTCGCGCGTCACGTCGCACGTGCCGCTGCGCGCGGTCGGCGATCTGATCACCACCGAGAGCGTCGTCGCGGCGATCAAGCTCATCGCATCGGCGCTCGGGCGCGCCGGCAAGCGCGCGCCGCGGATCGCTGTCGCTGCGCTCAATCCGCATGCCGGCGAAGGCGGCGCCTTCGGCTGCGAGGAGATCGACGTGATCGCACCGGCGATCGAGCAAGCGAAGGCGCTTGGCTGTGACGCTGCAGGCCCCTTCCCTTCCGACACGGTCTTTCTGCGCGCGCTGAACGGCGGCTTCGATGCCGTCGTCACGATGTTCCATGACCAGGGGCAGATCGCGCTGAAGCTGCTCGGCCTCGGTAAGGGGATCACGCTCTTGGCCGGCCTGCCGCTCCCGATCGCGACGCCGGGCCACGGGACGGCCTACGACATCGCCGGGACAGGCAAGGCGCGCGTCGACGGCCTCGCCGCCGCCACGGATCTCGTCACCCGGATGGTTCTGTCGTGATGGCCGGCGAACCGCCGATGCATCGCGTCTGGACACGCATCGACATCCCGCTTGACGCGGACGCCAACCACGCCAATCCCTACTGCGACGTTACCGTCTGGGTCGACCTCGAAGGCCCCGGCTTTTCGAAACGCGTCTACGGCTTCTGGGACGGCGGACGCAGTTTCGTCGTGCGCGTGCTCGCGACGGCTCCGGGAATCTGGCGCTGGACAAGCGGGAGCGAGCCCGCCGACCGCGGCCTTTCCGGCAAGACGGGATCGTTCGAGGCCATCCCGTGGTCCGAGGCGGAACTTCAGGAAAACCCGAACAGGCGCGGCATGATCCGAGCGACGGCCGACGGGCGCGGCCTCGAATATGCAGACGGCACGCCTTTCTTTCTCCTCGGTGACACCTGGTGGTCCGTGCCGAGCTTCCGCTTTCCGCTCGCCGAGCGCGACGAGCCGAAGCCACTCGGCCCCGGCGCCACGCTCAACGACTACTCGCACTATCGCAAGGCGCAGGGCTTCAACTGCATCGCTCTGATAGCGGCCCAGCCGGCCTGGGCGAACGACGGACATCCGCCGTCGATCCAGCTTCACGACGGAACGTGGGTGCGCGCCGCATGGCGGCAGCCAGGCACCGACAGCGCCAAGGACATGCACAACGAAGGCGGCCGGCCGTTCGAGTTCCCCGGCAAGGCGCCAGGCTACGAAAACGTCTTTCCCGACGTCGACCGCATCAACCCGGATTACTTCAAGGTCGTCGACCGCAAGATCGACTACCTGAACAGCATCGGCTTCGTCCCCTTCGTCGAAGCCGCCCGTCGCGATACCGGCCAGGCGTGGAAGCGCTTCTACGACTGGCCGCTCTCATTTGCCCGCTACGTGCAGTACCTGTTCGCCCGGCTGCAGGCGAACATCGCGATCCTCTCGCCCATCCACTATGACTATTTCCAGCAGACCATCACCGCGCGCGAATACAACGAGGCGTGCAATCTCGTGGTCGAGTGCTGGGGCAAGCCGCCGTTCGGCACGCTGCTTTCCGCCAACCCCAATCCCTCGACGCTCGTCAATTTCGGCGGCCCGGGAGAGTGCAAGTGGCTCGACCTGCATCAGATCGGCAATGTGCGCGAGCACCACACCTACTGGTACCTGACCGAGATCCACCGCTCGGAGCCGAAGAAGCCGGCGCTGAACGGCGAGCCCTATTATGCGGGACTGCATCAACTCGGCACGCCCTACCCGCTCCGCGTTCCGCCGAACAGCGAAGCGGATGAGTTCTACGTTCGCTCCGCTCTCTATGGCAGCTTCCTGTCGGGCGGCTTCGCCGGCTTCATCTACGGCGCGGAGGGCATCTGGCAGGCCGACGTGGAATCGGAGTCGCTTCACAAGATGTGGGATGCGTTCCAGTGGCGCTCCGCCGACCAGGTCCGGCACCTCAGGACTTTCGCCTTCGTTCGCGGCACGCGTTTCCGCGCGCTCGAGCCGGACGCGGAGCTCGTGGTGCCGAACAAGACCGGCGAGACGGTTTCCTATTGCGGCTGGTCCTATTGCGCCGCGACGACGGAGCGCGATCTCTTCCTCCTCTATTTCGAGAAGGACGCGGGCGAGCCGGCCTACGTGCGTGGAGCGCTCCACGGCGCCAGCTACCAGCCGAGCTGGTTCGATCCGCGCGAGGGCGTCTGGCGCGCGCCGGGCGCACCGATTGCCGTGCAGCCAAGCTCGCTGCTGCATCTGCCGGAGCGTCCCGACGATCACGACTGGGGCTTGATGCTGGAGTTGATTCCAGACCGCGTCTGATACCCGGAGAGATTCCCGTGCCCGCCAACCCGAAAATCGCGTTCATCGGCGCCGGATCGACCGTGTTCATGAAGAATATCGTCGGGGACGCGCTGCAGCGACCGGCGCTTGCCGGGGCGCGGATCGCGCTGATGGACATCGACGAGCGGCGGCTCGCCGAGTCGAAAATCGTCGCCGAGAAGCTGATCGCCACGCTTCGCGCGCCTGCGGCGGTCGAGACGACCACCGACCGGCGGCGCGCGCTCGACGGCGCGGATTTCGTCGTCGTCGCCTTCCAGATCGGCGGCTACGAGCCGGCGACCGTCGTCGACTTCGAGGCGCCGAAGGAGTTCGGCCTCCGCCAGACCATCGCCGACACACTCGGCGTCGGCGGCATCATGCGCGGGCTGAGAACCGTGCCGCATCTCTGGAAGCTTTGCGAGGACATGCTCGCCGTCTGCCCCGATGCGCTCCTGCTGCAATACGTCAACCCGATGGCGATCAACACCTGGGCGATCACCGAAAAATATCCGGCGGTGCGCCAGGTCGGCCTATGCCATTCGGTTCAGGGGACGGCGCAGGAGCTTGCCGACGACCTCGGCATTCCGGTGGAAAGGATCCGCTACCGGGCGGCCGGCATAAACCATATGGCCTTCTATCTCGCGTTCGAGGAGGCCATGGACGACGGTTCACGCCGCGACCTCTATCCAGACCTCGTCAAAGCCTACCGCGAGGGACGCGCGCCGCGAGCCCCGCGCTCGAACCCGCGCTGCCCGAACCGCGTGCGCTACGACATGCTGACCCGGCTCGGCTACTTCGTGACCGAAAGCTCGGAGCATTTTGCCGAGTACACGCCCTGGTTCATCAAGCGCGACCGCCCCGACCTGATCGAGAAATACGGCATTCCGCTCGACGAATATCCGAAACGCTGCGTGGAGCAGATCGAGCGCTGGGAGCGGCAGGCTGAGGAATATCGCAGCGCCGAACGGATCGAGGTCGGGGCGAGCCACGAATACGCCTCGTCGATCATCAACGCGATCTGGACCGGCGAGCCCGCCGTCATCTACGGCAACGTCAGAAACAACGGCTCGATCACTTCGCTGCCCGACGACGCCGCAGTAGAGGTCCCGTGCCTCGTCGACCGGAACGGCATCCAGCCCACGTATATCGGCGCGCTCCCGCCGCAGCTCACAGCGTTGATCCGCACCAACATCAACGTCCAGGAGCTGACGGTGCGCGCGCTGATGACGGAGAACCGCGAGCACATCTACCACGCGGCGATGATGGATCCGCACACCGCCGCCGAACTCGATCTCGACCAGATCTGGGCGCTGGCCGACCGCCTCATCGCTGCGCACGGCGCCTGGCTGCCGGCATGGGTGCACGGCGGAAGGAAGAACGCAAAATGATGAGCGCTCGCGCGAGGCAACAAACGACCGGCATGGAGCTTGTTGGGCTGTAAACGCAACGCGAAGGCGAGTCGGATGCTCATTCTACGCAGCCTGGCCGAGAAGTATCCCTTGCCGACATGCAGGAACGGCGCATGAAAGGCTTGGAGTTTCCCCCGCTTTCGTAGACATTTGGGATTACGGACGCCGGCCGCTAGCGCGTGCTCGAAGCGTCCACCGTAAGGGAGGATGTCCAATGAGGAAGCTCTTGTTGGCCGGCGCAGTCTCACTCTGCGCGTTGTCCGCGACGGCGGCCTTTGCCCAGGTGAACGTCGTCATCGGCGCAGACGTAGACGCCGGAACGCTTGATCCGCGGCTCGCCCGCGACACTACCGCCTACCGTACCGCGGACCTGATCTATTCCGGTCTCGTGCATCTTACGCCGCAACTCGAGCCTGTTCCCGATCTTGCTGAGAGCTGGGAAACGCCCGACCCGCAGACGTTCGTCTTCAAGCTGCGCGAAGGTTTGAAGTTCTCTGACGGCACGCCGCTCACCGCCGACGACGTGGTGTTCACCTACACCACGCTGACCAATCCCGATTTCAATGCTCCGCTGCGCGCGCTCTATACGCCCATCGCCTCGGTGGAGAAGGTCGACGAACTGACGGTGAAGTTCTCCCTCAGCGCGCCCTACGCTCCGCTCCTGTCCTATCTCGATCTCGGCATCGTCCCGCGGGAGCTGGTCGAGGCGGGTCACGACATCGCGATCAATCCGGTCGGCGCCGGCCCAATGAAGCTGGTGTCGTGGAACCGCGGCGCCGAGATCGTGCTCGAAGCCAATCCGGATTACTGGGGCACCGCGCCGAAGGCGGACCAGGTCACCGTGAAGATAATCTCGGACAACTCCGCCCGCGCCCAAGCGTTCGAGGCCGGCGATCTCGATGTGATCCAGTCGCCGCTTTCCCCGCAGGACATCGCACGGCTCGCGGCCGACGACCGCTTCGGCAACGTCATCGAGCCGGGTCTCGGGGTGACCTATCTCAACTTCAATACCAAGGACCCGCTGCTCGCCGACCCGAAGATGCGGCAGGCTTTCGCCAAGCTCGTCGACCAGCAGACCATCGTGAACGACATCTACCAGGGCGTCGACAAGGTCGCGACATCCATCGTGCTACCCTCGTCATGGGCGCATTCGCCCGAAGTCGCGCAACCCACCTTCGATGTCGAAGGTGCGGTCGCCTTGTTCAACGAGCTTGGGTGGAAGGACAGCAACAGCGACGGCATCCTCGACAAGGACGGCGCTCCGCTGACAGTCATACTCGCTACGCACAGCGAGGATCCGAACCGCATCCAGGCGGTGGAGTTCCTGCAGGCCACCTTCAGTCAGGCCGGCGTGGACGCCAAGACTCAGATCACCGACTGGCCAAGCTTCTCCACCAACTACGTGCAGAAATCGCAGCACCAGATCGCGCTGCTCGGCTGGCTGAACATCGTGGACCCCGACCGCCTGCTGTTTGCCCAGCTTTCGACCGGCGGATCGACCAATTGGGGCGGCTATTCCAACCCGAAGGTCGATGAGCTTCTCCAGAAGGGACGCTCGTCACTCGACCAGGCGGATCGCACCGCCGCATATCAGGAGGCCGCGACAATCCTTGCGGAGGAGCTGCCCTATTTCATCATCTCCTATCAGGGCTATCAGCTGTTCTACGACAAGGAGCTGCCGTTTGAGGTGCAGGCGACGCCGCGCGGCAACCTGCGAGGGCTGATCGGGCTCGGCGGCTGACCGGGCAATGTGCGCACCGGTCGTGCCCGCACGGCCGGAGCGTTGACCGGAGTGCATAGTCCTCCGGGGCTGGAGCGGCCGGCGTTGACGCTGCCGGCCCGCTCCTCCCCGTTTTTCGGGCCCCACCTGGAATAGTCCATCATTGTTCCGCCTCATCCGTAGTACCGTGGCGAAATGATTGCATACGTCGCGAGGCGGCTTCTCCTTTTCATCCCCATGGCCGCCGGCATGGTGGTGGTGACGTTCGGCTTGCTGCTGCTCATTCCCGGCGACCCGGCGTCTGTCCTGCTCGGCCAGGAGGCATCGGCAGAGGCGATCGCCAGCTTGCGTGAGGCGCTCGGGCTCAACGACCCCTGGTACACGAGGCTCTGGAACTACTTTGCCGCGCTTTTGCGCGGCGACATGGGCCGGTCGATCTTTCAGAACCAGCCCGTCGCCGTGATCATCGCCGGGCGCCTTGGCGCAACAATCGAGTTGGCGGTGTTCTCGCTAGTCCTCGCAACCTTGCTCGGCCTGGCGCTCGGCGTGATCGCCGCGATGCGGCAGGGCTCGATCGTCGACACAGTCACGATGCTGCTCGCCCAGCTCGGCGTGTCGATGCCGGTCTACTGGCTGGGTCTGCTTCTGATGCTCGCATTCGCCGTGACGCTCGGATGGCTTCCGGCCATCGGCAGGGGCGAACCGCTGATCCCGGCCCTGGGAGCGGCTCTCTCTGGACGACCGCATGTGCTTCTCGACTCGCTTTCGCACATACTGCTGCCGGCGCTTGCGCTTGCGGCGAACTCGGCGGCGATCATCTCGCGGCTGGTCCGCGCCTCCATGCTGGAAGTGATGCGCGAGGACTTTGTCCGGACCGCCTACGCCAAGGGTCTGCGCCGGCCTCGCGTCATACTCCGCCACGTGCTGCGGAACGCGCTGCTTCCCGTCCTATCGATCGTGGGGCTGCGCTTCGGGGCGCTGCTCGGCGGCGCGGTGCTGACCGAGTCCATATTTGCGTGGCCCGGTCTCGGCCAGCTCACGATAGCGGCGATTTCGCAGCGCGACTTGCCACTCATCCAGGGGATCGTCCTCACATTCGCGATGATCTTCGCGCTGGTCAATCTCGTCGTCGATCTTCTCTACGCGGCCGTCGATCCGCGCATCAGGCTGGGCTGAGCGATGCGGATTTCCCGGCCTCTCCGGAACCCTTCCCTTGTGGTCGGCGGCGTCATCACGCTCTTCATCGTCGGCTGCGCGCTGCTCGCGCCCTATGCGGCGACCCATGGCATCGAACAGATGGACATGCGCAACCGTTTCGAGGGCCCGAGCTGGGAACACTGGCTCGGGACCGACAATTTCGGCCGCGATCTGTGGAGCCGCATGGTCTACGGCGCACAGGTGTCGCTGTCGATCGCATTGATGTCGGTCGGGAGCGCCGCTCTGATCGGCACTGTCGTCGGCCTCGTCGCCGGCTATTTCGGCGGCTGGCTCGATCTTTTGCTTATGCGCATCACGGACATCTTCCTCGGCTTTCCGGCGATCATTCTAGCGCTCGCTCTGGTCGCCGTGCTCGGGCCCGGCATCGGCAACATCGCGCTTGCTCTCATCGCGGTTTTCTGGACCGAGTATGCCCGCGTTGTGCGCGGGACGACGCTGGCGCTGCGGGAACAGAACTATGTGCTTGCCGCAAGGGCGCTTGGCGCCCACCCGCCGCGCATACTGTTCCGTGAAATCCTTCCGAACGCGCTCGGACCGATCGTGGTTCTTGCCTCGCTTGGCCTGGGAACGGCGATCATCGCGGAATCGGCGCTGTCCTTCCTTGGCTTCGGCCTTCCGCCCCCGACCCCGACCTGGGGGTGGACGCTCGCCTACGGCACACGCTTCATGCGCGACGAGCCGTGGCTCGCCATCATTTCCGGCGCGACAATCATGGTCACCGTCCTTGGGTTCAACCTGCTGGGCGATGGTCTCCGCGACATGCTCGACCCGCGACAGATTTCGCGCGGCGCCGTCAGAACAGCGAATTGAGACAGGCCGTCCGAATGAGAAGGGGTCGATAAATGGTCAAAGCGATCAACAAGCTGACGCGGAAGTTCACCACGCACGCCGACGGGTCAGACGCGGCGCTCGTCATGCACGAGCTTGTGGGCGAAGCCGATGGCCCGACGATCGGCATTTCGGCGGCGATCCACGGCAACGAGAATGCAGGCTCGCAGGCGATCCTGGATCTCTACCGGCTGCTTGCCGAGGCGCCCCTCAAGGGCCGTATCCTGCTGTTCCCGGTCGCCAACCCGCGAGCACTGGCCGTGAACCACCGGTTCACGCCGATTGATGAGCTTAACCTGAACCGGGAGTTCCCCGGCGATCGAAAGGGCAACTATACGCAGCAGCTTGCCGCCGCCATCACGCGCGAGTTCCTCGAGAAGATCGACATTCACATCGACCTGCACGCCGGCACGGACCGCCCCACCGTGGACTATGTCTACATCTGGAACGACGAGGGGCTGAGCCGCGCTTTCGGATCGAAGGTGCTGTATCGTCCGGCCGCCTCCAAGGAAGGAACGGTCTTCTCCGGTACGACCAAGGCGGTGACCATCGACAGGCGCGGCATCCCCTGTGTGGTCGTCGAGCTCGGCGGCGGTATCGTCGACCAGACGCCGTATGTGAAGCGCACCGTCGACGGCGTGCTCAACATGCTCAGGCGCCTTGGCGCCATCTCCGGGGATGTGAAACCGGCCCCGACGCAGATCGTCGTCGACAAGATCGTAACCGTCCGGCCAACCGAAGGGGGCTGGCTGGAGCCCCTGGCCCCCGCACTCGGCGAAACAATCACCAAGGGCGCGCTGCTCGGGCGTGTCGTCAGCCCCTACGATTTCCGCACGCTCGAGGAAATCCCGATGCCCTTCGACAATGACGGCGTCATGATCCTCTCGCACCTCTCCCGCAACCTCGTCGAAAGCGGCGACTACGGATTCATGGTGGGCGACGTCAACGGCACGCGCGGCTGATCTCGGAGCCCGTTACCCATGATCGCCTCCGCCACGGGACCGGTCCTTGCGGTGAAGGACCTGACGGTGGTGATCCACGGCGAGCACGGTACGTTCCCCGTCGTTTCGGAGATGGGCCTGGAGATCTCACGCGGCGAAACGCTTTGCATTCTTGGGGAGTCCGGCTGCGGCAAGTCGATGACGGCACTCGCCCTGCTCGGGCTGCTTCCCGACGCCGGCGAGATCACCGGGGGAAAGATCGAGGTGGACGGCATCGACGTCCTGTCGCTCGATAGGCGGCAAATCGAAGACATGCGCGGCGAGGAGATCGCAATGATCTTCCAGGAGCCGCTCACCGCGCTCAATCCGGTGATGAAGGTCGGCGACCAGATCGCGGAAGGCGTGCGCCGGCACCGCAAGGCCTCGGGCGGCGCCGCATGGCGTCGGACCCTGGAAGTCCTGCGGCTTGTCCAGATGCCCGATCCGGAGCGGCGCGCCCACCAGTATCCGCACGAGCTCTCGGGCGGCATGCGACAGCGTGCGATGATCGCCCTGGCGATCGCCTGCGAGCCCAAGATCATCGTCGCCGACGAGCCCACCTCCGCGCTCGACGTCACCATCCAGGCGCAGATACTCGGGC
>JBOHKB010000207.1:0-19792 GCA_050728815.1 Propylenella sp. | reverse complement strand
CTTCTGCGCGCCGACGAGCCGGCGGTCGCCCAGTCGGCATGAGGCAGATGACGATGGCTGAAACCGGGCATCCTCCAAGCGGCCTGAAGGCCGCGGCCAGCTTCATCGCGAGCCGCTTCCGCGACCGGCCCGACCGGGAGCACGAGATGGTCATCAACCGGCTGGCCATAAGCACGCTCCTGATGATCTACCTCGCCGTCTCCAGCATCCTGCACACGATGGAGGTGCGTCAGGCGGTCATCGCGAACGCCGTCTATGGCCTGATCTCGCTCGGCTTCTTCACCCACATGCTGATCATGCCGCGCACTTGCCATACGCGGCGGATTATCGGCATGTGCGTCGACATCGGCGCGCTGACCTACTGCCTCTATGTCGGCGGCGGCACGACCGCAGTGCTCTTTCCGATCTATCTCTGGATCATCTTCGGAAACGGTTTCCGCTTCGGTCTGAGATACCTCTTTGCTTCGATGAGCCTTGCTCTCATCGGGTTCGGCCTCCTGCTGTGGACGTCGCCCTATTGGAGCGCCACCGGGCATCTCGGCATTGGCCTCCTTGTCGGCCTGCTGGCGCTCCCGGCCTATACCTCGACGCTGATCAGCAACCTGAACAAGGCCAAGCGCCAGGCAGAGGAAGCGAGCAAGGCGAAGACGCAGTTCATGGCGAGCGTCAGCCACGAGCTGCGCACCCCGCTGAACGCCGTCATCGGCATGAGCGACCTTTTGCGCGACTCGCGGCTCGACGCCGAGCAAAGCGACATGATCAGCACGATCTCGAGCTCGGCGCGCTCGCTCCTGTCGTTGATCGAAGGCATCCTGGACTTCTCCCGCATCGAGGCGGGGCGCATGCGCTTCGAGACGATCGACTTTGACCTGCACCGGACGCTGACGGCGGTCAGGAACATGCTCGAGGCGCAGGCCCGCGCCAAGGGCCTCCGTCTTGGCCTCTACGTGACGCCGCGTACGCCTTACCTGCTCCGCGGCGACGGCCGTCACCTGCAGGAAATTCTCGTGAACCTGGTCGGCAACGCAGTGAAATTCACCGCGAGCGGGCGGGTGGTCATCAGCGCCGATCTTGTGGCGACGGAGAACGGCAAGAGCCGCATCCGCTTCGAAGTGAGCGACACCGGCATCGGCATCTCGCCCGAGGCGACTTCCCGCATCTTCGAGCGTTTCACGCAGGCCGACGAGACCATCTTGAACCGGTTCGGTGGGACCGGCCTCGGGCTGGCGATCTGCCGTCAGCTCGCGGAAGCTCTCGGCGGTAGCATCGGCGTCGACAGCGTGGAAGGCGCGGGGAGCACGTTCTGGCTCGAGCTCGCTTTCGAGCCGCGCGAGGAAGAAGCGCCGCGACGGCTGGAGGGGCTGCGCTTCCTCGTGCTGTCCACGGATCAATCGATCGCGCCCGCGATTGGGAGTGCGCTGGAGGAAACGGGCGCGAGCGTTGCCGCCGTGGCAAGCGCCGAGGACGCGGAGAACGAGCTTTCTGCGGGCAGGAGGACCCTGCTCATGATCGACGAGCGGCTGCCCGACTGCGATCTGGTCGCCCAGCGGCTTGCGGGCGAGACCGGCGGCAAGATGTGGGCGGCGCTGATCGGAAGCGGCGCCGACAACGGACCGCTGCCGCAGGAGCGGCGCGCGATCTACTGCGCTGCCCTCAATCTTGACATCGACCGGGCGGAACTGCTCGCCGCGGCGAACCTCGCGAGCGGACAGTCGCGCGAGACCGACACGATCGCCGACGCCGCGGCACGGAGCATCAAGCGCTCGCTCTCGGTCCTCGTCGCCGAAGACAATGGCGTGAACCAGAAGGTCATCACCAAGATCCTGGAGCGCGCGGGGCATCGCGTCCGGATCGCCGAGAACGGCGAACGGGCCGTCGACCTCATGCTTGCCGAAAAGTTCGACATCGTGCTCATGGACGTGAACATGCCGGTGATGAACGGCATCGAGGCGACGAAGCTCTATCGCTTTGCCGCGCTTGGCCGCGAGCGACTGCCCATTGTCGCGCTGACCGCCGACGCCACCGCGGAGGCGCGCGCAGGCTGCGAAGCGGCGGGCATGGATGCCTGCGCCACCAAGCCGATCGACGCCGCCGAGCTTTTCCGCGTCATCGACAGCCTTGTGCCCGAGGACGCGGGCGAGCGCGTGGAGAAGCGTGCGGAAATACCGGCGACCGACGATATCGTGGCCGACATAGCGGCGCATCCGCGTTTCCGCCTGGAAGCGCGCGCCATCGACACCGCGACCATCGAGCAATTGCAGGGCCTCGGCGGCGCCGACTTCGTCGCCGATCTCGCCGGTGTCTTTGTCAGGGAGGGCGAGCGCATCGTGGAGGAACTGAAGGCGAGCGTCGAAAGCGGCGACTGCCAGCTCTTCCGCGACCGTATGCACGCGCTGAGAAGCGGCGCCGCCAATATCGGGGCGCTGCCGCTATACCAGTTGTGCCTGTCGCTCCGCGGAATCGGCGCGGCCGACTTCGCCGAGGAAGGCGCGGAGAAGGCGCGTCAGATCGAGGCCGAGTTTGCGCGCGTGAGCCGGGAGCTCCGCGAGAATTATTGCGGTGCTGGCGACGCGGCAAAGGACGCGGCTGCGCCCACCGTCATTCGGCCGCTGCGAGCTGCGGCCGGCCGCTCAAGCGGCGATTCTGCGCCGTCGTAAGGCGCTCCATTTTCCGGAGGTCGCTCTCGCCTAGACCGAGCGCGGTGTCGACCCAGATTTCCGTGACATCGCGCAGCTCGTCATAGGAGAGCGGCGTCACGCGGCGCCCGGCGCGGAACACGCCGCTCTGCGCGTTGTGGCGCTTCCTGCCCCGTTCGATGAAATCGCGGACGGCCTGCTCTCCCATGCTCGGCTCGGCGAGGATCTGCACCACGTCGAGTTCGTGCAGTTCCTCAGCGGTGTAGATGCGCCCGCTCAGGATCATCTTCTCGGCGCGCGCCGCGCCGAGCCGGCGGGCAAGGAAGCTATAGGCGCCCATTCCGGGGAAGAGGTTGAACAGCACTTCCGGCAGGCCGAAGCGGACGCCCTTCTCGGCAATGATGACGTCGCAGGAGAGCGCCGCCTCGAAGCCGCCGCCGAGCGCATCGCCCTGCACCAGCGCCACCGTCACCACCGGAAGGTCGAAGCTGACGGCGTTGTTGTAGAGCACGTCGATGCAAGCGCGCGCATAGCGCACGAGGCTGTCGCGGTCGCGTACCCGGATGCGGTCGGCGAGAACGGTGAGGTCGCCGCCGAGATTGAAGATGCCGGGCAGGTCGGAGGCGAGCACATAGTAGCGGACGGGCGTTTCGTCGCTGTACATTCCCACCAGCCCGCGCTGCATGTCGGCGAGGTCGGCGAGCAGTCCCGGCGTGAAGCTCGGCCGCTCGCGCGGGCGCATGAAGCACCAGTAGACTCCATGCCGGTTCTCGAACTCGACGCGCAGGTTCTCGAACGGCGGTGCGAACCCCGTCCGCGGCGGATGGTGGAGCGCCGCAACCGAACGATCCGAAACAAAAAGGGATGGGGCGAATCCGAGGGAACGGACCGCGTGCACAACGCCGGCCATTACGCATACTCCGCCGCAAGTAGCTTTGGCGGCCTCCGCCAAGCACCGTCGATTAAGAGATCATTTACCACTTTCAGTCACCAAGAATTCACTAACTTGGTTAACACACACAGGTTGCGCCCTGGGATTTGCGCGAAGTCAAAGAGCGCCTCGCTTTCTCGACCGAATTCAACTCCCCAGCGCAGCACTTCATCCGACCATGTTGCATTGCGGAATTAACGAATGCAATCTGAAATTTAACGCTTTCGAATCGAACTACAATCTGTGATTGGGGTAGGAGGGCGGTCCGCGACCGCCGGTCGGTGAGAAAGTCCGGGCGTTAGGCGCTCGGCAGTAGCGTGGAAGCTTGATCGGCGCCGTCGCAGAAGCCTAACTCCTTAGATGACCACCGATCTGAATGCGCGCGCAGCGATCGCGCGGCTTAAGCCGGGCCCGCTCGACATCCACGCGCATGTCGTCCCCGACGGCCTTGCGAAACGCCTCGCGAAAGCGGGGCGGGCAGGCTTCGGCGTCGAGGCAGGCGGCGAGCCGCGCCTCATCGTCGGGGGCGCACCGATGCGGCGGCCGGTCACGCCCGACATGCGCGATGTCGATCTCAGGATGGGGACCATGTCGGAGCAGGGAGTCGCGGCTCAGCTCGTCTCGCCGTGGATCGCGCTCGTCGACGACCGGCTGGAGGCCGACGCTGGCCTGTGGTTCGCCGAGACGGTCAACGAGGCGATCGCCGAGTTCGTCGGCGCGATGCCCGACCGCTTTGCAGGCATCGGCGCGGCCCCGCTCCGCGCGCCGGAGCGCACGGCGAAAATGCTCGGCCGCGCCGTTCGCGAGCTTGGGCTGCTCGGCGTGGAGATCAACACGCGCGCCGGCCCGGAAACTTTCCTCGACGATCAATCGCTCGAGCCGTTCTGGGCGGAAGCGGAGGCGCTCGGCGCGCTCGTCTTCATTCACCCATCGCTCGGCGGCACCGGCCCCGAGTATCAGCGCTATTACCTGAACAACCTCATCCACAATCCCCTGGAAACTACCTTCGCGGCGGCGCATCTCATCTTCGGCGGCGTGATGGAGCGCCATCCGCGGCTGAAGGTGCTGCTCGCGCATGGCGGCGGTTTTCTTCCCGCCGACCTCGGCCGGCTCAAGCGCGGACGGGAGGTGCGGTCGGAGACAGCGGCGTCGATGTCAGGGTCCGTGGAGGATTCCTTCCGCCGCTTCTACTTTGACACGGTAACGCACTCCGCCTCGGCGCTCCGGTTCCTCGTCGGCGAGGCGGGAGCCGGTCATGTTCTCCTAGGCAGCGACTACCCCTTCGACATGGGCGACCCCGACCCGGTGAAGACGGTGCGCGAGGCGAAGCTCGCCGCGCCAGACGAAGCGCTCGTGCTGCGCGGCACGGCGGAGCGCGTGCTCGTAGGAGTCTGACGAAGCTTCAGAACCCCACGGCGCAGCCGTCTCGCCTCGTTTCTGTCGCGGCGACGTAGCCGTGTTCGACCTTGTGGATGATCTGCGCAGCGCCGAAATCGAGCGGAGTCATTTCGACCAACGCGTGGCCGCGCGCCTCGAGGCCGGCGCGCGCCGCCTCCGGCATCGCCGCCTCGATCCACAGCGCGTCCTCATCCGCGTTGTAGCGCCAGCGCGGCGCGTCGATCGCCGCCTGCGGGTTCTGCCCCGAGACGAACATTCGGCATGCCATCTGCGTGTGACCCTGCGGCTGCATCGTTCCGCCCATCACGCCGAACGCGGCGAGCGCTTCGCCGCCCTTGGTGACGAAACCTGGGATGATGGTGTTGAGCGGACGCTTGCGCGGACCGACCCGGTTCGGATGGCCGGGCGTGGTGACGAAGCACGCGCCGCGATTGTTGAGCGCGATCCCGGTGCCGGGCACAACGACGCCTGAGCCGAAGCCGGCATAGTTTGACTGGATGAAGGACACCATCATGCCGCTATCGTCGGCGGCGGCGAGATAGACCGTCGAGCTTGCGGCAAGCGCGCGGGGTGCCGGCGCGGCGATGTCGTCGAGGCTGATCGTACGCGCCAACTCGTCAAGTCGCGCCGGGTAGAGCAGCGTCTTCGGCGCGACCTCCATGTACGCCGGATCGGCGACGTGCGCCGCGGCGTCCTCCGCTCCGAGCTTCAGCGCCTCGATCTGCATGTGAAGCATCTCGGCGCTGTCGGGCTCGACGCCATCGAGATTGCAGCGCTCCAGGATGCCGAGCGCGATCAGCGCCGCGATCCCCTGGCCGTTGGGTGGGATTTCGTAGATGCGGCAGCCGCGGAAGTCGACGTGGATTGGCGTCACCCAGTCGCATTGGTGCGCGGCGAGGTCTTCCATCGTCATGCATCCGCCGCCTGCCGCGGAGGCGCGCGCGATCGCCTCGCCAAGCCCGCCGCGATAAAGGCTCTCGCCCCGCGTCTCCGCGAGTTCTCTGAGCGTCTCCGCCTGGTCGGGCTGACGAAAATGCTCGCCCGCCGTCGGCGCGCGGCCGTACGGCAGGAACGCCTCGGCAAATCCAGGCTGGCCGCGCAGCCGCTCCACCTGCCTCTGCCAGATGCGAGCAACCGCCGGCGGGACGAGGAAGCCGTCAGTCGCATAGCGGGTCGCCGGCTCGAACAGCGTGTCGAACGGAAGTTTTCCGTAGCGCTCGCTGAGCGTTACCCAGGCCGAGACCGCGCCGGGCACAGTGGCGGAATCCCAGCCCTCGTACGGCATTTCCGACTCTGTGAAGCGGTCCGGCGTCCAGCCCGCGGGCGAATGGCCCGAGGCGTTGAGGCCGACCAGCTCGCTTCCGTCCCAGATGATGGCGAAGGCGTCGCTGCCTAGGCCGTTGTTGACCGGCTCCACCACGGTCAGAGCAATCGCGGAGGCAATAGCCGCGTCGACGGCGTTACCGCCGCGATAGAGCATCGAAAGCCCGGCTTGCGCGGCGAGCGGCTGGGTGGTCGCGACGCAGTTCCGCGCAAGCAGCGGCACGCGGGTGGAGGGGTACGGAAAATCCCAGTTCATGCTGTCTCCGGCGGTGGGCAGGGGTGCTTTGCTTATGCCAAAGACGCGGACGCGCACAAACTCGAACTATTCTCCGCCGGCTGATATGACGCGGCACATATGCAAGAACCCCTCTTAATCGGCGTCGACGGCGGCGGCACGCAGTGCCGGGCACGGCTGTGCGATCTGGCAGGCAGGACGCTTGGAGAAGCCGTCGGCGGGCCGGCCAATGTCAGGGCGGACGCCGCGCGCGTCATGCATTCCATCCTGACGGCGAGCCGCGGCGCGATTGCCGAAGCCGGCCTGTCGGAGGCCGATCTCCGCCGCGTCCATGCAGGGCTCGGCCTTGCCGGCGCCGCGCTGACCAGCGCCCGCGCGAATCTCCTTGCCGAACCAAGCCCCTTTGCTTCGATCGAGATCGAGACGGACGCTATTGCCGCCTGGCTCGGCGCGTTCCAAGGCGAGGATGGCGCGATCCTGATACTCGGAACCGGCTCCTGCGGCCTGGCAGTCGCCGGCGGACGGCAGTCCTATGTGGGCGGGTGGGGCGCAGAAGTGTCCGACGAGGCGAGTGGCCACTGGATCGGCCGGGAGGCGCTCCGCCGAACGCTGTGGGCTCATGACGGGCGCGCGGCAGCGACGCTGCTCACCGAGAAGCTCATTGCCCGTCACGGCGGGAGCGGCGAGGGCGTGATCGCCTTCGCGACGACTGCGCGGCCGGCCGACTATGCCGCTCTCGCCCCGCTCGTTTTCGAGCATGCCGAGGCGGGCGACGTGCTGGCGCTCGCCCTGGTGAACGAGGCGGCGGCCGATGCGGCCCGGATCATCGCCCGGCTGATCGAGGTGGGTGCGCCCGCCGTCGCTCTGATCGGCGGCTTGGCCGAGCCGCTTTCCACGTGGCTCCCGCCCTCCGCCCGCCAGCACCTGGTGAAGGCGCGCGGCGATGCGCTCGACGGCGCGATCCTGATCGCCAGACGGGCGCTCGCCGCGGCGCGGAGCGCGGCGGCGGAGACCTCCTGATGACCCTCGCGCTCGCCGGCGCCCGCATCTTCGACGGCGAGCGAATGCTCGACCGCCACACAGTCGTGCTCGCCGGCGCCCATGTCGCGGCGGTCGTGCCCGAGGCCGATCTCGAACCCGGGATCGAAACCCTTCGGGTCGAGGGCCTGCTCGCACCCGGCTTCATCGATGTGCAGGTCAACGGCGGCGGCGGGGTGCTGTTCAATGACCAGCCGAACGTCGACGGAATCCGTGCCATCGCCGCGGCGCATCGCCGCTTCGGCACGACCGGTTTTCTTCCGACCTTCATCACTGACACGCGCGAGCGCATGGCCGAGGCGATGGAGGCGGTGCGGCAGGGGATCGCCGAGGGCGTACCTGGGCTTCTCGGCATCCACCTCGAGGGGCCTTTCATCAACCCCGCGCGCAAGGGCGTCCATGATGCGGCGCTGATACGGCCGGTCGAGGACGAGGACATCCGCATCATGACTTCGCTCGGCGCGGGTCGGACGGTCGTGACGATTGCGCCCGAGATCGTCGGACCCGACGTCATCGAGCGTCTCACCCGCGCCGGCGTGATCGTGTCCGCCGGACACACGGCGGCGAGCTACGAGGTGCTCGCCGCGGCGCGAGCGCGCGGCCTTCGGGGCTACACGCACCTCTTCAACGCGATGCCTCCGCTCGCAAGCCGCGAGCCGGGGCCGGTCGGCGCGGCGCTCGACGAGGAGGAGACCTGGTTCAGCCTGATCGTCGACATGCACCATGTTGCTGAAGCCACCCTGCGGGTGGCGCTTTCGGCCAAGGGCGAGGACCGGGTGATGCTCATCACCGACGCGATGCCGACGGTTGGGACCGACGTGACTCGGTTCGAACTGCAAGGACGGACAGTTCTCCGCAAGGACGGCTGCCTCACGATCGAGGACGGCACGATCGCCGGCTCCGATCTCGACATGGCATCGGCGGTGCGAAACATGGCTCGGAAAGCCGGCGCACCCCTTCCGTCAGCGTTGAAGATGGCGTCGCTCAATCCCGTTGCATTCTTGCGGCTCGACGGCGAACTCGGACGCCTCGCGCCCGGCTATCGCGCGAGCATGGTTTTGCTCGACGGCGAACTGAACGTCAAAGCGACCTGGATCGACGGAATCCGCGGATAGGAGCCTGCATCGGAACTTCTAACGTGGCTATCGGTTTTCCTGCGCCGGAGACGCGGATGACAAGACAGGCTTCTATCGACCATCGCGCGCGGCTCGCCTTCGCGCGAAGCTTGGGACGCGCCTTCGGCGGCGCCATCCTCTTCGCAGTGCCGCTTTTGATGACCATGGAGATGTGGCAGCTCGGCGTAGCGATGGATCCGGGGCGGCTCTTGGTGTTTATCGCGGTGACGCTGCCGGTGCTCGTCGGCCTCTCTTATTACTCGGGTTTTGAGCCGACTTCGTCTCTGATCGAGGACATCGCCGACGCCTTCGTCGCCTACGGGATCGGATGGATCGCGTCGGCGCTCTTGCTCTCGCTCTTCGGCATGATCACCCTCGACATGCCGCTCAGCGAGATTGCCGGGAAGATCGGTATCCAGTCCGTGCCCGCTTCGATCGGCGCGATCGTTGCAAGCAAGCAGCTTCACGCGCGCGGAGACGCCGATTCACAGGAGACGCGCGCAAGCTATAGCGGCGAGCTGTTCCTGATGGCGGCGGGAGCGGTGTTCGTGGCTTTCAACGTAGCGCCGACGGAGGAGATGATCCTGATCGCCTACACGATGACGCCGTCACACGCCCTTGCGCTCGCCGCCGTCTCGGTCCTGCTCCTGCATGGCTTCGTCTACACGGTCGGCTTCGCCGGCCAGGAGGAGCCGCCCGACTACGCCGGCTTCTGGTTGACCTTCGTGCACTTCACAATCGCCGGCTACGGCATCGCGCTCCTCGTCAGCCTCTACGTCCTCTGGGTCTTCGAGCGGACGGTCGGCGTGACGTTCTCCGAGATAGCCATGATGATGGTCGTGCTCGGCTTCCCGGCTTCGCTCGGCGCCGCCACGGCGCGGCTGGTCGTCTGACTGCGATGGCGCGGCCAGCGCGCGCAAGCGAGGAGGAACGCGAGAAGCGCCGGCTCGAAGCCATTGCGGGAGCGCTCGGGGCGGCGCTCGCCCTGGGCACGATCGGCATTATCGCATGGGAGGCGGTGAGCGGGGACAGCGCGCCGCCGGTTCTCGTCGTCGAAGCGCTTGGGGTTCGCCCAAGCGACGACGGCTTCCTGCTTGAAGTCAGGGTGTCGAACAGGGGCGATGAAACCGCGGCGCAGGCAGTGATCGAGGGAACGCTCAGTGAGGACGGACAGGTCGTGGAGACCAGCGAGGCCACCTTCGACTATGTGGCGGAGGGTTCTACCCGCCGCGGCGGCCTGTTCTTCGCCAAGGATCCACGCACGTTCGAAATTGCGCTGCGGGCGAAGGGCTACGCCCGGCCTTGACGCTGTCGTCCCTATCGCTGGATGCGGCCGGGCAGGACCATGCAGCCGATAGTCGACAGCGCGATCGCCGCGGCGAATACCCACATCACCTGGGCGTGCGCATCGGGTGGAAAGAGCGTCGGCCTGCCGACGAAGGCGGCGAGGATGAGCACGCCGATCGCTCCGCCGAGATAGCGGCAAGTCGAAGTCGTGCCCGCCGCCATTCCCGATTGCCCCTCGGCGACCGCCGACATCGCGGCGCTCTGCGCCGAGGTCCAGGTCGCACCGAGCGCGAGCCCGAGCAGGAGCGCCGGAGCGAATGCCTCGGCCGGTCGCTCGAAAGTGCCGATGCGGGTGAGCCAGAGAATTCCCACGACCATCAGCCCGACGCCGCCGAGCGCAGTCGGGCGCGCACCGAGCCGGTCGGTGAGCGTGCCGCCGAATATGGACGCGACGAAGAGGCCGGCCATCATGACGAAAAGGACGGCTCCTGACTCGCGCGGCGTCGCTCCGCGCACGACCTCGAAATATTGCGGAAGCTGGAAGATCACCCCGTACATCGCGAGGCTCTGCAGCAGGATGACTGAGCAGCCTGCGGCGAACGTGCGGTTCGCGAGGAGGGCGGGTTGCAGCACCGGGTCCGCGGCGCGGCGCTCCCACAGGATGAACGCTGACGCCGCCCCGGCTGCAATTAGGAGGGTCCACAGGCGCGCACTCCAAAGCGCGGCGAGCGCGGCGGCGAGCAGGATCGTGCCGAGCCAGTCGAACGACTTCGCGACTACCCGCCAGCCATGATGCTGGCGAGGAGCGCCAGGCGGAACGCCTCCTGCCCGGCCGAGCGCCGCGGCGAGCAGCAGGAGCGGCAGATTCACGACGAAGACTCCGCGCCATCCAAGGAAATGCACAAGCTCCGCGCCGACAGGCGGCCCGAGCGCGGCAGCGAGGCCCACGGTCGCGCTATAAGCGCCGAACATCCGGCCCCGCCTCTCTTCGGGGACATGTGCGCGCAGCAGCGCCAGCACCGACGGGGCGATCAACGCGCCGCCGAGCGCGATCAGGCACCGCGCGACGACGAGCAGCCAGAAGGCAGGGGCGACCGCGCCAATGAGCGCGCCGAAAAAGCAGATCGCAATTCCAGTCTCGAGGGTGCGCCAGCGGCCGAAAATGTCCGCGAGCTTGCCGCCCGGATTCTGTCCGACGACGGTCAGGACCATGTAGGTGGCGACGAGGAGACCCGTGGCGAGCGAAAGGTCGACCGCGAGGCTCGCGCCGATATCGGCAAGAGCGACCGCGATCATGGTGGAGGCAAGCGGCGTCTGCGCTGCGGCGATCAGCATCGCCGCAATCGTCAGACCGGACAATCCAGCCGGCTCGTTGCCCCCGGGCATTAGCGGGTTGTAATGGGCCGCGTCTGCAGGAGATAGAGCGCGCCGTCGGCGAATGCCCACTCGATATCGAGGCGCCTGCCAAACACTGCCTCGCAACGATGGGCAAGGTCGGCGAGGTGTGCGAGATCGTCGGCTTCCAGGCAGGCTCGCTCTGCAAGATCGGGCGTGAGCTCGGTCTCCTCCGTCCCGCCGCCGGGCGCGCACCGAATTGCGGTCGGCTTGTCGCCCGGCCGCTCTTCCAGCAGTCCTCCGTCGCGCGAGAGCCGGTAGTGATCCGGCGTCACCATGCCTTGAACGACGGCTTCGCCGAGTCCCCAAGCCGCCTCGATCACCAGCTCGTCGGCGCCGGTCAGCGGATGGCGCGTGAACATCACGCCCGCGCAACGCGGTTCGACGAGTTTCTGGACAACGGCGGCTATGCGGATTGGCCCTTCGATTCCCTTCCGCTTCCGGTAGGCGACTGCACCCTCGCTGTGCGCCGAGCGATGGACATCGCACAGACCCGCGATCAGCGCTCCGGTCGATATGATGTTGAGGACGGTCGCGTGCTGCCCCGCAAAGCTCGCGTCCGCGGAATCCTCGCCGATGGCGGATGAACGCGCCGCGAGCGGGAAGCCGAGCTCGGCGCAAATCTCCTCGACGCGCGCCCTCAGCGCCCTATCGCCGCGGGCGATGTCGGCAAGCGCTTCGACCGACAAGGCGTAGCCCGGCGGGACGGGAAGGCCGGCGCGAATGGCCTCGCCCAGGTGACTTGCCTTGCCGCCGTAGGTCGCGGAATCGTTAGAGTCAGAGAGGCGGACGATCATGCGCTCAGCACAAGCACCTCGCCGGCATCGCCGTCTATGCGAAGGCGGTCGCCGTCCTTGATCGCCCTGGTGGCCGTCTTCGTCCCGACCACGCCGGGGATGCCGTATTCGCGCGACACGATCGCCGCGTGGGAGAGCGCTCCGCCGTGATCCGTGACGATGCCGCCGAGGAGGGGGAGCAGCACGTTGAAATAGGGCGACGTCGAGCGCGTCACCAGGATGTCGCCATACGCCACCGTTGCGAAATCGTCAGGGCTGAGCACCAGCCGGGCGCGGCCCTCGTAGATTCCGGGGCTGACGGGAATGCCGCGGACCGTGGCCTGTGTCTCCGGTTCGCTGCCGCCCGAGAACAGGCCCGACAGGAATGTCTCGAGCGCGCGAACGAGGCGCGCCTGAGGCGGCGGCAGCCAGTCCTTCGGCAGGGAGGGCGCCTTCGGGAAGCCGAGCCGCTGCGGCACATCTGAGGCATTAGCGCTCCGCCTCCACTCCGTCCGCCGCCGAAGCTCGTCGTTCGACGGACCACCTGTGCCGAGGAGCATCGCCTGCACTTCGTCGCGGACCGCGTCGAGTATGTATTCCGGGTCGTCGATGCGCCCCCTCTCGACGAGACGTCGGCCGGCGTGAAGGAGAGCCAGTCGGAGAAGTCCGATAGCCCAGCCATCGTTGTAGTGGTCGCGCTCCTCGCGGAGCCTGTAGATCCGGCGCGCATCGTCGAGAAGCTCGTCGAACTCCGCACGATGCTCGGCCGGCACTTTGGCGCGGAGCCTCGCGGCGGCTTCCTCCGTGCCCTTCACGTCGGCGTCGCTCGCCTGCTTCCCGGAAAGCGCGGCGCGCACGCCGCCGATCAGGATCTCCGGCATCTCGATCGCGGTGTAGTCGCAAAGGTCGTAGCCGGTGACGATCCTTGAGCCGGCGGCGTCGAGCCAGACGCGTGCGATCTCGCCCAAAGAGCCGGGTGCTCCGCGCAACCAGTCGATCGCTCGCTCCGGCGAGAGGCGATGAAGCGTCTCCGCCGCGGCAGGTTCTGCCTTGATCTCGGCGACGAGCGCGGCAAGCTCCGCGGCGGCGACGCCATTCGACACCTCGCTGTGTCCCTTTATCGGACGCAGCAAAACGTGCAGCGGCTCGCCCGTCCATTGCGCTGCATGCGCAAGGTAGTCGCCGACGGGGAGGTAGGCGGTCAGGCTGAAGCGGCCGTGACGGTAGACCGCGTTGTCGGCGTTGATGGTGGCGGCCTCGATATGCTTGGCGAGCGCGGTGTCGTCGAGGCTCTCGAGGTCGACGCGCTGGATGGCGAGATGCTCGCGGATCGCCGCCGGTTTCAGTTCCTCGTCCCAGTAACGCAGGTCTTCCAGCCAGGCTCGCGCCTGCACGGCCTCACGCGAGCGTGCAAGCCGCCGGCGGATCTCCGGGTGCACGACCGTCAGCAGCTTGAACAGCGCCTTCGGAGGTGGTCCCTTGGAGCTCTCGGGCGCGCCGACCGCGCGGCGCGTGTAGTACATGAACCCGTTGACGTCGACGTAGTCGAGCCCCTGCAGGAGCAGGCCGTAGAGCCGCGTGCTCTCGGCAAAGCCGGGCATGAAGCTCTTGATGAAGATCTCGGAACCGTAGCGGGTGGCCGGCCGCGGGAAATGGGTGAGGTCGATTTCCCAGGAGCCCTGTCTCGGCGGTTCGAAAACACGCCCGTACGCAACAACGTTCATTTGCCGCCTCCTCGAAAGGCGACAATGCCACAACTCTAGATCATGTAAAGGTAAGGTTACGGTTTTGTGACGAACCGATGATGCCGAACATCAAGCTCGTGCCGAGTCCGACGGCGCTTTGCGCAGCCGTGCGCGTTGGCGATCCAATGCGCCTGCAATCGCTGCGTGCCGTTCGATAGCGCGCGGATAGAGCCAGGCGAGCAGGGACAGGGCGAGGACGATCGCGGCGAGCACGTCGCTCGCATAGTGCGCGCCGACAATCACCCGGCTGACGGCAATAAGAACCGCAGGAAGAATAACGACCGCTGCCCAGGCGCGGCCGAGCCTGTCCCACGCCATGCATGCGAGGGCACCGAAGAATGCCGTCGCCATCGTCGCCTCGCCCGAGGGGAAGGAATTCATTTCCTTGGCCGTGGAGAATGGCGAGAAGGCGAACGGGCCATAGGTCGCGAAGAGCTCCGGTCTCGCGCGGCCGATCGAGATCTTCAGGATCGTGACGGCGACGAGGCCGATTGTCGTCACGGCGAAGACAAAGCCGGCGGCGACCGCGCCCTCGCGGAAGGCGGCGCGCGTCCGATGGGGCCCGAGGAAGAACGCCAGCAGCGACAGGAGCGCCGCCAGGAGCGCGAGGGCGATCAGGTAAAAGCCCTTTATGTCGTTCGTGACCGCACCGACATACGCCGCGAGCGTCGGCCAGTCGCGAACCGCAGAAGCGAGCGGGCGGTCAACGACGAGCATCGTGAGAAGGGTGGCGAACACGCCGACCACGAACCACGCCGCGGATTGCCGCTCGGCCCAAACGGAGCCGCCGGCACGCGCGGCGGCGGATTTCGAGCTGGACGGAACGACGGGGTTCATTCGCGCACGCTAGCCCAGGTGGCATTAATGCGGCGTTAGCGAGGCGCCTCAGGCTCGTGCGAATCCCTCAGCGGAACGCCGGCTCGTCGAAGCCGCGGAGTTTTCGCGAATGCAGGCGGTCGACGCCCTGCTCGCGCAAAAGCCGCATCGTCTCGATCCCCACCATCAGGTGCTGGCTGACGCGCTCGCGGTAGAAGGCGTTCGCCATGCCGGAAAGTTTCAGCTCGCCGTGCAGCGGCTTGTCGGAGACGCAGAGGAGCGTGCCGTAGGGCACGCGGAAGCGGAGCCCGTTCGCCGCGACCGTCGCCGATTCCATGTCGACCGCGATGGCGCGGGCGAGGTTCAGCCGGTTGAACAGCTCGTCGAAGCGGAGCTCCCAATTGCGGTTGTCGGTAGTGGCGACGGTGCCGGTGCGGAGGCGGATCTTCAGCTCGTGGCCGCGCAAGCCGGTGACCTTGGCCGTCGCCTCCTGCAGCGCCACCTGCACCTCGGCGATCGGCGGCACCGGCACCCAGTTCGGCAGGTCCTGGTCGAGCACGTGGTCGTCGCGCACGTAGCCGTGCGCGAGCACGTAGTCGCCCAAAAGCTGGCTGCGCCGGAGCCCCGCGCAATGGCCGAGCATCAGCCAGCAGTGCGGACGCGTGACCGCGAGGTGATCGGTGATCGTCTTGGCGTTCGACGGTCCGATGCCGATGTTGATGAGCGTGATGCCGTCCTGGTCGGCGCGCTTCAGATGATAGGCCGGCATCTGCGGCAGGTAGAGCGGCGATTCCGGCTCCGGCCCGCCGGAGGCGCGCGGCGCGGAGGGGAAGATCAGGTTCCCGGGGGCGACGAACTCGGTGTAGCCGTCCTTGCCGACATGCTCGCGCCCAAACGCGATGAAGGCGTCGACATAGCGCTGGTAGTTGGTGAGCAGGATGAAGTTCTGGATGTGCTCGGGCGCGGTGCCCATGTAGTGGTGCAGCCGGGCGAGCGAATAGTCGACGCGCTCGGCGGTGAAGAGAGCAAGCGGCCTGGGCTCGCCCGGCGCGCCGAGGAACGTGCCGTTGGCGATGCCGTCGTCGGTGGCGGAAAGGTCGGGCAGCGCGAAATAGCTCTGCAGCGCCCGCACTTCCTCTTCCGCGATGTCGGTGACGCTTTCCTCGATGACGAAGGGGAGGGGAATCGGCCGGTTGCTGACGCCGACATGCACGGGCACCTGGTGGTGGCCGAGCACGAAAGAAATCTGTTCGCGGTAGTAGCGGTCGAAGAGGTCGGGGCGCGTGAGCGTCGTGCCGTAGGTGCCGGGCTCGAGCAGCACGCCGTAGGAGAGGCGCGCGTCGACGTGGAGGTCGGAGCGGCCGACCGGCACCACGACATAGGGATAGCAGGCGTCGACGCGGGCGATCGTCTCGCCCCTCGCGCCGCTCGCGAAGGCGGCGCGGATGGATGCGAGGCTCCGGTCGTAGATCTCGGCGATCCGCGCGACGGCCTTGTGCGGATCGTCGAAAGCCTCGAGGTCGCGCGCGAACGGCCCCGCCAGGGACGCGCTCGATTGGAGATCAGTGCCGCGGTTCATGCTGCGCCCGAAATGCCGCCGGTCGGCACCGGCTCCGACCTTGCATGAATCGACAGCGGAGGAAAGACGGAGGAGGGCGGGCGAAGGAGGAGAGCGCGCGAGTCTTCCCTCCCCCTTGCGGGGAGGGTGTCGAGCGCGAAGCGCGAGGCGGGTGGGGTTCCCTGCGCCGCGCGCTTCGTCGACAACCCCACCCGACCCGGCTTCGCCAAAGGCTTCGCCGGGCCACCCTCCCCGCAAGGGGGAGGGAAGACTCGCGTTCTGCATCACCGTACGCGCCTCATCCTTCCCGCGGCCGCATGGCCCGAGTCTTGTTTGTCCTCCCCATTTCGAGGAGGGAGCGGGGCGCCGAAAGAGTGCCTCGCATAGTAGTGACTGGCGCCCTTCAGGCGCCCCGCGCGGCGGTTACGGCCTTCGACTCGTCCTCGTCTTCCGTCCCTTCGAGGGCGGCTTGCGCCGCCTCCTTAGGGCCATGCAGCCGACAACATCCGGCAGAGCGCTCGTAGTGGCGCTCGGGGGACCCTTCCGAAGACCGCCGGGCCGAAAACCTCCGGGGTTCTCGTCGCGGCGCCGCCCGCCGCTCCCGAACGGTTCCGGTGGCCATCCGGTCCCTCCATGAGCAGCGGCGGTGGGATTGTATGGGACGATGGAGAGTCGGGCATAAGATTCTCGAGCTAACCAGCCCTAGCCGAGCCCCCCTGCTTCGGAGCGTCACGCGTGCTGCAGACGACGCCTAGCTTCAACAAACTCTCGAATAGCCTCGAGCTCTCTTCGTCGAAATGATCTACTGAGGCTCCGATCTGAAAGTAAATCGTCCTCCGGATAAAGTCTCAACATAATGCGGCCGGTCGCCGTTTTGCGCAATCTTTCCACCCGAACACCAGAGTCGACCGCAGAAATCATCGCCTCTAGCGTAATTCCTCGCCTAGATACTGCGGCGCTGGGACGCAAAGCTATTAGCACCGAGATCATTAACGAGAAAAATACGGCCAGACCAATCGTTGTTCCCAATGCTATTAATGAAGAAACACCCAACCCATATCCAAGCAACATAGTAAGCAGTGTCATCCATGCTAAAGCTACATCTCCAAAGCGGCGTCCCGGTGATCTTACCTCACGAAGCTTTAACAGCAGCGGAAACCGCTGGTCTCCTGCCTGCAAATGCGCGCTCGCAACTGTCAAGCACTCAGTGTACGGGCTCCGTCCAACGAAGCCGCCGCGATACCATACGAATTCCTGGTCGGCATTACTGGCCTCGTCTCTCCAGGCATCCGTCTCCAATTTAGAGATCATTGAAGCAACCGCGCGCGACCGAAGGCCGGACTCCGCAAGTGCCGATGTCCAGAATATCCGCTGGCTCGGATCGGATTCCACTTTACCGAGCAGCGTTCCAAGGAATGCGACTTGATCGCAGTTTTCGATCACAATTTCTATCGATGACTGAAATATATCCACACCATAAAGTAGAGCGACCCTCAGAGCGGCAACTGCATCCTGTTTCGCATAGGTAGAAACGAATTGTTCGACGAAGTCTGGTCGGACTTCATTGAGTCTCGAGAAAAAGCCATCCACCCAAGATGCGCGTGCCACATCGTGAATGGCTGTGTCCCTGTCGGCATCGACACAAAGCACTAGGTAAAGATGAATTAGCTCGTAATCTAAGTTCTGCCCTCCATCTATCGCACCCACCGCGATCTGTTCCCTTGTGTTCACAAGCAACCCACTGCCGATGCTGCTTTGGTACTCCTTTGTTTCAAGAAGCGCTAACAGGCATGTTCGCTGAGGCGCCACTTCGACAAGTTCTGCCAAGGCCCTCGGCCTCCTATGCCTCGGCATCAGTCCACAAGCGAATGGAATAACCTCTGCAAGCCGACTCCGAGTAGCGATGCTCGCCTCGACCAGATGTCGCTTATAGGTTTCCTTCAGAGAATCCCACCCGCTCGCCAATCCTTCAATAGCCTCAAAAGCCGCCATGAACTCGCAGAATGTAAGGTGAATAAACCTCAGACTTTCGCCTTCCTGCTCTTCGGTTATGATTCCCGTCTCCTTTGAGATCTCACGCAGAACCGCCTCGGCCTGTTCGTGACCCAACCCAATTGCAGCAGACGTATCGACGACCGCTTTGGTCCAGTCCAAGGAGTTCGCGGCCCGACCCGTGTCTAGTAAGTGGTTTAGCGCTAATCTCCCCAGGACCTTCTGCCTTTGCTGACGCACTGCCGCTAGCCCGCTCCGCGCGCCGGTCTGCAGTGCCCTCCGACGAACAAGAAGCTCGTCCACCACTCTGGCGTAGAATTCAGTCCGCGAGTCAGGTGCGAGGGAATGCCCTTCCTGATCTTGCGCAACGTACATTGACAGAATCAGAGGATTTGAACACATCTCGCGCAGCGTGGGCGTGTCCGACAAATCGTTGTAGATGCGCGCAACGGTCTGTCCCTTATCGCCGGGGAACTCCCAGTTGTTAAGGAAGTCGTATATATCAGAGGGAGCGAACGGTCTAATAGAGAGGGTAACAGGAAACTTGTCGACGAAATCCCTGGAAATTTGCGCGTAGAACTGTGTACGCATTGTCAGAATAACACAGTTATCTGCGGAAACAGCGGATAGAGCTTCTGCGATTCCATTTATGGCCCTACAGGCGCGCTCATAAGACTGAGAGGCTATCTCGTCTAACCCGTCTAAAATAAGAAGCAATCCGGACGTCCTGATGTAGCTATCTAGACATGCCTCTATTTGGTAAAGCTTGCTGCGAGCCACACTGTGCCGGATGTAGTCCATGAGCCACTCAGCTTCTTTGCCGGGTGGTGCTTCGCCGAAGTCAATGGAGCGAAGTTGGAGCAGGATGGGAAAGCGGAAATTGCGGAAGCTGCGGAGTGCTTTGTCGCACTCAGTACGAAAGAGCTTCTTCGATATCGAGCTTTTCCCAGAACCAGGATCGCCGATCACCTGGAGGCGATTTCCTGCCGTTAGAACGGACGTATGATCGAACGTGCCGGAGCCTGGATTTGCCCCATACATAGATAGTGGAACAAAGATCCGATCGACATTCACCGTTATCGGACGAGTTGAAGGTATCTGCATATACTGACTATCACCGGCAAGCTGTATTCTGGCGTATTTTCGCGTTGTCAAAGCGTAGGAGATTGCCTTCGTCAGGGCGAAGGAGAGGTTAAAGAGGATGCCCTCGAGGAGAAAGTGCAGAGAGCGCTTCAAGAAACGGCGGAGCAGGAGCCCGGCCGAGACTGCTACCGGAAGGAGCACGGCTCCCAGTACTAGACTTATGATGTCGATCTGAGGAATCTCGATCCCGAGCATCGGCGTGTTCCATCCATCTTCAGGCCAGGATGCTAGCCGGGGGAAGCCCCTGAGCTGGCAGCCAAAGTCTCACAATAGCTTTTGGAGGGGTATCCGACAACGTGTGCTGGAGGCGCCGGCGCGCGAACGGCGGCAGGTTCGCGATGGGAGTATGGCCAAGAGGACCCGACAGGACGATCAGGGATAGCTAAGGCGAACCCCTCTCCCGG
>JBOHKB010000206.1:0-3541 GCA_050728815.1 Propylenella sp. | reverse complement strand
GGGCCGCGCTGCGCGACAGCTTCGCGTACAAGCGCCTGGCGCAACTTGTGGACGGCTTCGGCCATCGCATGAGTGGTTCCCCGAGCCTCGAGCGGGCGATCGACTGGATCGTGGCCGAAATGCGGCGGGACGGGTTCGAGAACGTCCGCAAGGAGCCGGTGATCATTCCGCGCTGGGTCCGGGGCGAGGAATCGGCGGAGCTGGTGAGCCCGCGTTCCGCACGACTCGCCATGCTCGGCCTCGGCCGGAGCGTGGGCACGCCGCCCCAGGGGATCACCGCGCCGGTTCTCGTCGTTGGCAGCTTCGCGGAACTGCGGGCGCGGGCCGCGGATGCTCGCGGAAAGATCGTGTTCTTCAACGTGCCCTTCGACACGACCATACATCCGGGCACGGCCTACGGTCGCACCGTTGTTTATCGCGGCGCCGGTCCCGACTCCGCCCATGCGGTCGGCGCGGTCGCGGCGCTCGTGCGATCGGTCAATCCGTTCTCGCTCCGGTCTCCTCACACGGGCGGGACGGCGGCGTCCGATACCGTGCGACATGCGTCGCGAATTCCCGCGGCGGCGATCTCGCTCGAGGACGCGGACATGCTGCAGCGCATGCAGGACCGCGGTGAACGCATCGTGGTGCGCCTCCGGATGGGAGCCCGCTACATGGGCGAGGTGCAGTCGCACAACGTGGTCGCCGAGATTCGCGGCTCGGAGAAGCCCGACGAGATCATCGTCATGGGCGGCCACATCGACTCCTGGGACGTGGGGCAGGGCGCGATGGACGACGCCGGCGGATGCGTCGCGGCATGGGAGGCGCTGCGTTTGATCAAGCAGCTCGGCGTGCGGCCGAAGCGCACCATCCGGGTCGTGCTCTGGACGGCCGAGGAGATCGGCCTCATCGGCGCCGTCGCCTATCGGGATCAACACCGATCCGAAGTCGACAATCACGTGCTGGCCATGGAGTCCGATAACGGCGTATTCCGGCCGCGCGCGCTCAACATCGGCGCTGGCCCCGGTGGCCTCGAGATGGGGCGAAGCATCGCCACGCTGCTCCGGTCAGTCGGCGTGGACAGCGCGAAGGTCGGCGGTCCGCAGGCGGATATCTCGCCGCTGTACGCGCTCGGCGTTCCCGTCGCGACGATCGACGTCGACCCCTGGCGCTACTTCTGGTACCACCACTCCGACGCGGATATGATCGACAAGCTGAATCCGACGGACCTCGCCAAGAACGCCGCGATCTTCGCCGTGGTGGCCAACGTCGCGGCCAACATGGAAGCGACCCTGCCGAGGGTGCCTCCCCGATGACAGCGCCGGCACCGACGATTCGCGAGTACCGCGTCGATGCGCGCTCGACGGACGTATTCGGCCGTGTCCTGGTGAGCGCGCGCGACCATCACTTCATTGTCGACGGCCCGGTACAGAACGGGTGTCCCGGTGAGGAACTGACGCCGCCGGAGCTGTTTCTCTCGGCCGTCGCTTCGTGCGGCGTGGAGCTCGTGCACGTGATTGCGCGAGACCAGGGCGCGGTAGTCGAGAACGTGAAGCTAACGGTGCACGGCGTCGTCGATCGCGGCCGGCAGAAGCGCCCCGATGTCACGGTGTTCAATTCCCTGCGGCTCGATTTCGTCGTGGAAGGAACCGACTCGGCCACCGCCGCGCAGCTCGTGGAAGGCTTCAAGCGGCGGTGACCGATCTACGGCACGATCGCGGTCGCGGTCGAAGATGTCAGTGTGACGGTGGCGTAGGCTGCGAGGCCGCCGCGCCTTCCAGTGAAGTGGGAATTGCGAAGCGAGACAGTACCACCGGTGGGAACACTGCAGGGTCTATAACTTCAGGCCAATGGCCGCGAATCGCCCCCACCTCGCCGATCCGGACGTCAATCCGTCGTTCACGAAAAGCATCTTTCTCGGCGAGCTTCGAGAGGATCTCGTCCTCCCATTTCCGAAGCTGAGCGCCGAGGACGCCGAGGCGCAGCGGATGATCGTCGATTCCTTCCGCTCGTGGGCAGAGGGCGCGGTCGACCCGAAAAGGCACGATCGAGAAGGGAAGTTCGCCGATGGCGTCCGCGAAGGGATGGCGGAGCTCGGGCTCATGGGGCTCAACATTCCCGAGGAGTACGGCGGGTTCGGCGCGAGCGCAAAGGTGTTCAACCGTGTCTTCGGCGAGGTGGGCGCGACGGATGGCGCGCTTGCGGTCTATTTCGGCGCGCATCAGTCGATCGGCTGCAAGGGGATCGTGCTTTTCGGCACCGAAGACCAGAAGAAGCGCTGGCTCCCGCGATGCGCCAGCGGCGAGACCGTCGCGGCGTTCTGTCTCACCGAGCCTGGATCCGGATCGGACGCGCAGGCCATGAAGGCGACAGCGGTGCCAAGCGCCGACGGCTCGCATTACGTCCTGAACGGCGAGAAGATCTGGATCTCGAACGCCGGCTTCGCGGGCGTCTTCACGGTCTTTGCGAAGGTGCCGGTGACCGAGGCGGGCAAGCAGAAGCAGCGCGTCACCGCGTTCATCGTCGACGCCAAAGCCGCGGGCGTGCGCCTTGGAAAACTCGAAGACAAGATGGGAATCAAGGCGAGCGACACGCGCCCCGTTTTCTTCGAGGACGTCAAGGTGCCGGTCGAGGACCGCCTCGGCGACGTCGGCCAGGGATTCAAGATCGCTCTCGAAGTGCTCAACTCGGGGCGGCTGGGCCTGTCGGCGGCCGCGGCGCGCGCCACGCGGGTGTTGCTGGGGCAGGCCCTGGCGTACGCCAAACAGCGACAGCAGTTCGGCCGCCCCATCGGCTCCTTCGAGATGATCCAGCGCAAGTTCGCGGCCTTCGCCGTGGAGTGCTACGCGGCGGACGCCGGTTGGTTCATCGCCGCCGACCTGGTCGACCGCGGCGGTGTGGACTTCTCGCTCGAGACGGCGTGCTGCAAGGTCTTCGGAAGCGAGATGGTCTTTCGCGCGACGAACGAAGCGCTGCAGATCGCCGGCGGCATCGGCTACTCGAGGGAGTTCCCGTATGAGCAGGCAGTCCGCGACGCGCGCATCAACCTGATCTTCGAGGGCACCACCGAGATTCTCCGCGCGCTCGTCGCGCTCAGGGGTCTGCAGGATGCCGGCGAGCGCCTCCGCGCCCTGGGCGACGCCTTCAAGGATCCGCTGAGCTCCATGGGCGTCATCGGGTCCTACCTCGCGGGGCGCGCGAAACGCCAGATCACCAAGCCGAAGTTCGAGCTCGTGCACGAAGCCTTCAGGAAGGAAAGCGACATGATCGAGGACGTCGTGCACGACCTGGGTCTCGCGGTGGAGAATCTGGTCATCCGGCACGGCAAGGGGATCATCGAGAAACAGTTCCTGCAGGAGCGAATGGCCAACGCGGCCATCGACGTCTATCACGCCACGGCCGCGCTGAGCCGCGCGACGGCGGCGCTCGAGGCGGTGCACGGGGATGTGTCGCAAGCGACCGCGGATGTGGATTGCGCGCGTATCTTCGTGCCGATGGCGATGCGCCGCGCGCGGCGCAGCGTGCGCGCGTTGGGGCGCAATCAGGACGCGCGCCTCAAGAC
>JBOHKB010000205.1:0-3587 GCA_050728815.1 Propylenella sp. | reverse complement strand
GCTTCGCATGGTCCCCCTCCCCCGTCACAAGCGACGTGGGAGGAACACATGCTGATCCCCTGCCCGGTCTGCGGCCTGCGCGATCACGAGGAATTCGCCTATGGCGGCGACGCCACCGTCGTCCGCCCGAACATCGCCGAGCGCGACCCCGTCCCCTGGGCCGCCTACGTCTACGATCGCAAGAATCCGCGCGGGGCGCATCAGGAATACTGGCACCACGTGCACGGCTGCCGCCAATGGCTGGCGGTCACGCGGGATACGCAGACCCATGAGGTGAGCAGCGCGCAGCTCGTCGGCCCGTGGGCCGCGCGGGAGCCTGACTGATGTCGGGGTACCGCCTGCCGGGCGGCGGCAGCCGCATCGACCGCATGCGGCCGCTCCGCTTCACCTTCGACGGAGGCGCGGTTCGCGGCTTTGAGGGCGATACAATCGCCTCGGCGCTGATCGCGTCGGGCCGCACCGTTGTCGGCCGCTCTTTCAAGTATCATCGCCCGCGCGGCGTCTATTCCGCCGGCCCGGAGGAGCCGAACGCGCTCGTCACGCTCGGGCGCGGCGCGGTCGGCGACCCGAATGTGAAGGCGACCGTTGTCGAGGCTTTCGACGGCACGGCGGTCCGCAGCCAGAACGCCTGGCCGGCGCTTTCGCTCGATTTCGGGGCAGTGAACGGGCTCTTCGCGCCGTTCTTCGCCGCCGGCTTCTACTACAAGACCTTCATGGGTCCCGGCCTTCGCGGCTGGATGCTCTACGAGCCGTTCATTCGCCGCGCCGCGGGATTCGGCAGAGCGAGCTTCGAGCCTGACCCCGACCGCTACGAGACCGTCAACGCTTTCTGCGATGTGCTGGTCGTGGGCGCTGGGCCGGCCGGCCTCTCCGCGGCGCTTGCCGCGGGCCGCGCCGGGGCGCGCGTTATCCTCTGCGAGGAGGCGCCGATCGTCGGCGGCGCGCTCGATCTCGAGGACCGGATCGGCGCAGCTGAACCGGCGGACTGGCTCTTCGTGACGCTATCCGAGCTGAACGCGCTCGAAAACGTCCGCCAACTCACGCGCATGAGCGTCTACGGCTACTACGACGGCAACGTCCTCGGCGCGGTGGAGTGCGTCGCCTCGGACGAACCCGGACGCACGCGCGAGCGTCACTGGCGCATCGAGGCGCGGCGGGTCGTGCTCGCCACCGGCGCGTTGGAACGGCCCTTCGTCTTTTCCGGCAACGATCGTCCCGGCGTGATGATCGCTCAGTCGGCGCTCGCCTACGCGCGCCGCTACGGCGTGTCGGTCGGACGCGAGGTGGCGCTCTTCACCAACCACGACGGCGGCTGGCGCACCGCCGCGGCGCTGGCGCGCGCCGGCATTCCCATCCGCGCGGTCGTCGATCCGCGCGGAGAAGCTCCGGAGCGCCCCGCGCAGGAGTTGAAGGAGACCGGCGCGGAATGCCTCGCCGGCCACGTGGTGAGCGCCGCCCAGGGAGGCAACGCTCTGAGATCGGTGCGCATCGAGGCTTTCGACGCCGCATCCGGGAGAGCCTCCGGTGCGCCGCACGATCTGAAGTGCGACGCCCTCCTTGTTGCAGCGGGCTGGAGCCCGCTTGTCCACCTCGCCAGCCAGGCGGGAGGCGCGCCGCGCTACGACAAGCGGCTTTCCGCTTTCGTGCCGGGCGAGCCGCGCGGAGCCTGGAGCCCAGCGGGAGCAGTGCGTGGCACGTTCGACGCGGAGGCTGCCGCCGCGGAAGGCGCCCGGGCAGGCACGGCCGCGGCAAAAGCACTTGGTCTGAAGGGGTTGTCCGCCAGTGCAAACGCAGCGTCTCAAGCGCCTCGGGAGGCGAAAACGCCTGCCGAGAACCACCTGCCGCTGTTCGAGATACCGGGCACGGGCAAGGCGTTTGTCGACCTGCAGAATGACGTGACCGCCTCCGACGTGCGGCTCGCGAAACGCGAGGGCTTCGAGTCCGTCGAGCACCTGAAGCGCTACACAACCCTCGGCATGGCGACGGATCAGGGCAAGACCTCGAATCTGAACGCCATCGCGATTCTCGCCGAGGAGCGCGGCCTCCGTGCCTCGGCCGTCGGCACGACGCGCTTCCGCCCGCCCTACAACCCGGTGAGCCTCGGCGTGCTCGTCGGGCGCGCGCGCGGCGGCCACATGCAGCCGCTTCGCCGCACACCGCTCCACGACTGGCACGTCCGCGCCGGCGCCGAGATGATGAATGTCGGGCTGTGGCAGCGTCCGCGCGTCTACGCGCGCGGTGGCGAGACACTTGAGCAGGCCTACGTGCGCGAGGCGCGCGCGGTCCGCGCATCCGTCGGCATCACCGATGTCTCGACACTCGGCAAGATCGACGTGCAGGGGCCGGACGCGGCGGTCTTTCTCGACCACGTCTACACCAACACCTTCTCCACTCTCCCCGTCGGTAAGGCGCGCTATGGGTTGATGCTCCGCGACGACGGGTTTCTCTTCGATGACGGCACCACCTGGCGGCTCTCCGAGACGCGCTACCTGATGACGACGACAACGGCGAATGCCGCGCTCGTGTTGGAACATCTCGAACGGCTTTTGGCGTTCGCTTGGCCGGAGCTGCGCGTCTCCCTCGCCTCACTCACCGACCATTGGGCGGGCGCGGCGGTCGCCGGGCCGAACAGCCGCGCACTCCTTGCGAAGGCGCTCGACGATGTCGACGTGAGCGATGCAGCGCTCCCGTTCATGGGGGTGAAAGCCGGCCATCTCGCCGGCATACCGGTGCTCGTCGCGCGGCTCTCGTTCTCGGGCGAGCTGGCCTACGAGGTCTTTGTGGCAGCCGGTCACGCGCTCGCCGTGTGGGAGCGGCTGATTGAGGCGGGAGGAGAATTCGGCGTCGTGCCCTACGGACTTGAGGCCCTCGGCGCGCTTAGGATCGAGAAGGGGCACGTGACTGGAGCGGAAATCACCGGCCGGACGACCGTGCACGATCTCGGCCTGGAAAAGATGTTTTCGACGAGGAAGGATTTCGTCGGCAAGCCGCTGGCGCTTCGGCCGGCGCTGACCGATCCCGGCCGTGAACAGCTGGTCGGGCTCCGATCGCTCGACGGCAAGCCCGTGCCCGCGGGGGCGCATCTCGTCTCCGGCGTTGACGCCAAGGAGCCTGGCCGCTCTGAAGGCCACGTCACCGCCATGTGCTACAGCCCGGCGCTCGAAGGCTACATCGCGCTCGCGCTCCTGAGGCGCGGGCGGCTACGGCACCGCGAGACGCTCTACGCAGCCGATCCGCTCCGCGGCGGCCATGGCGCGGTCGAGGTCGTCGATCCCTGCTTCTTCGATCCCGACGGGAGCCGCATGCATGGCTGAATGGCGCTCAGCCCTCGCCGGCCTCACGGCGCACGCCGCCGACGGCGCGCGCGCCAGCCTCAGCGAAGTACGGCCGGCGGCGATCCTGCAGATCCAGGCTTGGCCGGCGACGCTCGCGACGGTCGAGGCGGTGATCGCGCAGACTCTCGCGATCTCAGAGCCGCCGCCGGTCGGCCGGGCGGCTTGGTTCCACGGCGGCTCGATCTCCGCGATCGGCGCGGGGCGCTACCTCCTCTCCACGACCGCCGACGACATTGCCGCGAGCTTCCGCAC
>JBOHKB010000204.1:0-31643 GCA_050728815.1 Propylenella sp. | reverse complement strand
GTCAAGATCCCGGTGAGAATCGTCAAGCAGCGTGACTCGGTCCGCGTCGGCCCGTTCGAGGTCGAGTACATCCCGGTTTCCCATTCCATCCCGGAGCCGAACGCGCTCGCCATCCGCACGCCGGCTGGCACCGTGCTCCACACCGGCGACTGGAAGCTCGATCCCGCACCTGGCATCGGTCTTGCAACCGACGACAACCGTCTCGCCGCACTCGGCGAGGAAGGGGTGCTCGCGCTCGTCTGCGATTCCACCAACGCCATCCGCGACGGTGTGAGCCCGAGCGAGGGAGAGGTCGCAGTCGTCCTGGAGCGGCTCATCGCCGAAGCGCCGGAGCGCGTCGCGATCACCACTTTCGCCTCCAACGTGGCGCGATTGAAGGCGGTCGCCGCCGCCGCCGTCCGCGCCGGCCGCGAAGTCGTGGTCGTCGGCCGCGCCATCCGCCGCGCCCTCGATGTGGCGCGCGAGCTCGGCTATCTCGAAGGCCTGCCGGAGTTCCTCGACCAGGACGCCTTCCAGCACTTGCCACGCAACAAGGTCGCGGCGCTCCTGACCGGCAGCCAGGGCGAGCCGCGGGCGGCGCTCTCGCGCGTCGCGTCGGGCGACCACCGCGCCATCCGCCTGGCGCGCGGCGACCGTGTGATCTTTTCATCGCGCACCATTCCCGGCAACGAGCGGGCGGTGAACACGATCATCAACGCGCTTGTCGATCTCGGCGCCGAGGTCATCACCGACCGCGATGGGCTGGTTCACACCTCGGGGCATCCACGCCGAGACGAGCTGCGCCAGCTCTATGACTGGGTGAAGCCGCGCATCGTGGTGCCGGTGCACGGCGAAGCGCTGCACCTGCACGAGCAGGCGAAGCTCGCCCGCGCCGCCGGCATCCCCGAAGTCGTCGAGGCGCGCAACGGGCGGATGGTGCGGCTCGCGCCGGGGCCGGCCGAGATGATCGACAGCGTTCCGACCGGGCGGTTCTACCGCGACGGCCGGCTCGTGGCCTCGCATGCGGCGAGCGGGGTGGTCGATCGCCGCCGGCTCGCATTCGCCGGCGTGGTCAGCGTTGCGATTGTGCTCTCAGACAGCGGCGACGTGCTCGAGGACCCGTCGGTGACGCTCCTCGGGCTGCCGGAAAACGATGCGCAGGGCGAGGCGCTCCGCGCCATCGCCGAGGACGCTGTCGACGAGGCTCTCGATTCGCTGCCGAAGCCGAAGCGTCGCGATGCCGGCGCGGTCGGCGACGCGATCCGGCGCGCGCTCCGCGGCGGGCTCGAAGCTGCCTGGGGGAAGAAGCCGCAGACGATCGTCCACGTCACGCATGTCAGCGATTAGCGGATGCTCGGCCGGCTCAATCACGTCGCCATAGCGGTGCCTGATCTCGCCGCCGCCGCGCAGCTCTACCGCGATACCCTTGGCGCGAGCGTGTCTGAACCGCAGGCGCTGCCCGAGCATGGCGTGAGCGTCGTCTTCATCGACCTTCCGAATACGAGGATCGAACTGCTCGAACCCCTCGGGCAAGACTCACCAATCGCCGCGTTCCTCACGCGGCGATTGGATGGTGGCTTGCACCATGTCTGCTACGAGGTCGACGACATCAGAGCCGCGCGCGACCGGCTCGCCAGAGCGGGCGCGCGGATTCTCGGCGATGGCGAGCCGAAGATCGGCGCGCACGGGCGGCTGGTTCTCTTCCTCGACCCGAAGGAATTCTGCGGCACGCTGATCGAGCTTGAGGAGGCGCCCCGATGGGCCTCGTCAGCGGACTAGCGATCTACTTCATCCTCTGGTGGCTGTGCCTGTTCGTCGTGCTGCCGTTCGGGGTGAAGGGCCAGCACGAGACCGGCGTCGTCGAAGGCGGCACTGACCCCGGCGCGCCAACGCGTCCGTTGCTCCTCTGGAAGGTGCTCGCCACCACGCTGCTCTCGGCGCTGATCTTTGCCGGCGTCTACCTCTACTTCGGCGTGTATGAATTGACGTTGCAGGACTTGCCGCTCTGAAGTAGCGGCCTATTGGAAGCGTGTGGTGGAAAGAAAAAGAGCAAGGCATAGCCTTGCTCAAGAACTTCGCGATTAGCCGTTCATCATCCAACGCTCTCGACGCGCTGCCTGACGAAGTCCTCCCAAGACTTGGACCGCGGGTATTCGGTGTCAAGGCACCTTATTGGTCTGGACCATAGCCCATCGGAGATGGCCTGTCACTACCCTTCCGCCGCGCTGCCGGAAATTTTGGCGTTCTGCCCGAATTTGACGCAACCGCCAAGTTGCCGCCATGGCGTCACGGCCTCCGCCCTTGCCAATGCGGGTTCGATACGGTCATGTCGGGCCTAACCTCGGACGATTCACGCGCGATGCTGCTCTCCCGCTACTTCCTGCCGATCCTCAGGGAAACGCCGAAAGAGGCGGAAATCGTTTCACATCGCCTGATGCTGCGGGCAGGCATGCTCAGGCAGCAGGCAGCGGGAATCTATTCCTGGCTGCCGCTCGGCTTTCGCGTGCTGAAGCGGATCGAGGACATCGTGCGCGAGGAGCAGAACCGCGCCGGAGCCCTCGAAGTGCTGATGCCGACGATACAATCGGCAGATCTCTGGGAGGAATCCGGCCGCTACGGCGCCTACGGTCCGGAGATGCTGCGCATCCGCGACCGGCATGAGCGCGACATGCTCTTCGGCCCCACCAACGAGGAAATGATCACCGACATTTTTCGCGCTTATGTCCGCAGCTATCGCGAGCTACCGCTCAACCTCTACCACATCCAGTGGAAATTCCGCGACGAGATCCGCCCGCGCTTCGGGGTCATGCGCGGGCGCGAGTTCCTGATGAAGGACGCCTATTCCTTCGACCTCGACTACGAGGGCGCGCGGCAAGCCTACAACTGCATGTTCGTCGCCTATCTCCGCACCTTCGCCCGTATGGGGCTGAAGGCGATCCCGATGCGCGCCGAGTCGGGGCCGATCGGCGGCGACTTGAGCCACGAATTCGTCATCCTCGCCGATACCGGCGAGAGCGCTGTCTATTGCGACAGCGCGCTACTGGAACTGCAGGTGCCGGGCGAGGACACCGATTTCCGCTCCGACCTCTCGCCGGTCGTCGATCGCTGGACTGCCTCCTACGCCGCCACGGACGACATGCACGACGCGACAGCCTTCGAGGCCTTGCCCGCAGAGCGGCGCCTGTCGGCGCGCGGCATCGAGGTCGGGCATGTCTTCTATTTCGGCACGAAATACTCGGCGCCGATGCGGGCGCATGTCGCCGGGCCCGACGGCGTGGAAAAGCCGGTGCATATGGGGTCCTACGGCGTCGGCGTCTCGCGCCTTGTCGCGGCGATCATCGAGGCGAGCCACGACGAGGCGGGAATTATCTGGCCCGAAAGCGTGGCGCCGTTCGCCGTCGGCCTGATCAACTTGAAGCCCGGCGACGCCAAGACCGACGAGGTAGCGCAGGCGCTCGCAACGCGGCTCGAAAATGCCGGAATTTCGATGCTTTACGACGACATGGACACGCGGGCCGGGGCGAAGTTCGCATCGATGGATCTGATCGGGCTCCCCTGGCAGCTGATCGTCGGTCCGCGCGGCGCCGCTGCCGGCGAGGTCGAGATCAAGCGGCGCGCCACGGGCGAGCGCGAAACGCTTTCGCTCGATGCCGCCGTCAACCGTCTTGTCGCCGGAGCCGGATAGATGGCCCGGCGCAGAGACAACAGCATGAAGGCGACGCGGCCGTTCGCGCCCTTCGAATGGATGCTCGCGCTCCGCTATCTCCGCCCGCGGCGCAAGGAAGCCTTCATCTCCGTCATCGCCGGCTTTTCGTTTCTCGGCATCATGCTGGGCGTCGCGACTTTGGTCGTTGTTATGGCCGTCATGAACGGCTTCCGCGCCGAGCTGCTCGACAAGATTCTGGGCATCAACGGCCATATCATCGTCCAGCCGATCGAGCGGGACCTGACCGACTACGACGAGGTGGCGAAGCGGATCGCCGCGGCGCCCGGCGTCAAGGCGGCGCTGCCGATCATCGAGGGGCAGGCGCTCGCCTCCGGGCCCAGCACCGGCAGCTCCGGCGTGCTCGTGCGCGGCGTCCGCGGGCCGGACCTGCTCAGCATGGAGAAGATCGCCGGCTCGGTTGAGGATGGCGGCGGGCTCATCGACTTCGACAATTCCGGCGGCGTTGCGATCGGCACCCGGCTCGCGCAATCGCTCGGCCTCCTCGTCGGCGACAAGATCATGCTGATCAGCCCGCGCGGCGCGATCACGCCACTCGGCACCGCCCCGCGCATCAAATCCTACCCGGTCGTCGCTATCTTCGAGATCGGCATGGCTGAATACGATTCCACCTACGTCTTCATGCCGCTTTCCGAGGCGCAGCTCTATTTCAACAGCCCCGACAAGGCGCAGGCGATCGAGGTCTATATCGACGACCCAGATCGCGTGGGCGAGCTGCGCGACGCGATCGACGAGGCTGCCGACCGGCCCGTCTATTCGACCGATTGGCGGATGCGGAACGTGACCTTCTTCAACGCGCTGCAGGTCGAGCGGAACGTCATGTTCACGATCCTTGCGCTGATCGTGCTGGTCGCGGCGCTCAACATCATCTCCGGCCTGATCATGCTGGTGAAGGACAAGGGCCGCGACATCGCCATCCTGCGCACAATGGGTGCCACCAGGGGCGCGATCCTCCGCGTCTTCTTCATCACCGGCGCGTCGATCGGCACGGTGGGGACGCTGGCCGGACTCCTGATCGGCACGATCATCTGCGTCAACATCGAGTCGCTGCGCGCATTCACCGCGTGGATCACCCGCACGGAGATTTTCTCGCCAGAACTCTATTTCCTCTCCACGCTGCCGGCCGAGATGGACCCGACGGAGACCACCGCGATCGTGCTTATGACCCTCTGCCTGTCGTTCCTGGCGACGCTCTATCCGGCCTGGCGGGCGGCGCGCCTAGATCCGGTCGAGGCGCTGCGCTACGAATGAGCGAGGCGCAGCAGGACGATATCGTTGCGAGCGCAGCGCCGATGGGAGCGCTGAAAGCGGAAGCGCGCAAGAACGCGCTGGAGCTGGAGGATATCGCGCGCGCCTACCCTACCGGATCGGGTCCGCTGCAGGTGCTGAAGCACGCCGACCTCTCTGTCGCCGAAGGTGAGATGGTGGCGCTTGTGGCGCCGTCGGGGGCGGGGAAGTCCACGCTCCTCCACATCGCCGGGCTACTGGAGCGGCCGGATGCCGGCGAAGTCTACATCGATGGCCGCGCCGCTTCGCGCTTGAAGGACGAGGAGCGCACGGCGCTCCGGCGCGCGCATATCGGCTTCGTCTACCAGTTCCATCATCTCCTGCCGGAGTTCTCGGCGCTTGAGAACGTGGTGATGCCGCAGATGATCGCCGGCCTTGGTCGAACCGACGCACGGCGGCGCGCGCAGGAGGTGCTCGCCTACCTCCGAGTCGAGAAGCGCGCGGCGCACCGCCCCGGGGAGCTTTCCGGCGGCGAGCAGCAACGCGTGGCGCTCGCCCGCGCAGTGGCAAACGCGCCGCGCCTGCTCCTCGCCGACGAGCCGACCGGCAATCTCGACCCGGCGACGGCCGGCCACGTCTTCGACGCGCTGAAGCGGCTGGTTCGGGAGTCGGGCCTCGCGGCCCTCATCGCCACTCACAACTACGCACTCGCCGCCGAGATGGACCGCACCGTCACCATCGAAGACGGCGCCATAGTGCCGGCAAAGGTTGGGTGAGGGCGGAAAGCGATGGCCGCGCCCTCGTACCAAACAGCGCTGATCGTCGGGGCGGGGGAGGGGCTGAGCGCATCGCTCGCCCGGCTCTTCGCGCGCGAGGGGATGCGCGTGGCGCTCGCCGCCCGGCGCACGGAGAAGCTTGCGTCGCTCACCACGGAGACCGGCGCCCACGCCTTCACCTGCGACGCCAGCAAGCCCGACGAGGTCGAGCGGCTGTTCGCCGAGGTCGAGCGCGAGATCGGCGTACCCGACGTCGCAGTTTACAATGCCAGCGCCCGTTCCCGCGGACCGCTCGTCGATCTCGATCCGGCCGACGTGGAGCGCGCGCTGATCGTCAGCGCATTCGGCGGCTTCCTGGTGGCGCAGCAGGCGGCGCGCCGCATGCTGAAGCGCGGCTTCGGCGCGATCCTCTTCACCGGCGCCTCGGCGAGCGTGAAGGGTTATCCCCAATCCGCTCCGTTCGCGATGGGGAAGTTCGCGCTCCGCGGTTTGGCGCAGAGCATGGCGCGCGAACTTGCGCCGCACTCGATCCATGTCGCGCACTTCGTGATCGACGGCGCGATCCGCAATCCGGGCCGCGTTGAGCCGCCGGACCGGCCCGATTCGATGCTCGATCCCGACGCCATTGCAATCGCTTACCTCAACATCCTGAAACAGGATCGCAGCGCTTGGACCTGGGAGGTCGAACTCAGGCCCTGGGTCGAGAAGTTCTGAACGACGGTCGGCCGGCCACGATTCTGACACGACGCTGACGCGCTTACCCCGCAGCTGCCGCCCTGCGCCTGATCTCCGGCTTCCGTTCCATCGGAAACATCGGGAAGTACGGCTCCGCCTCCGTAAGCACGCGCGCAAACGAAGGCTGGGCCGTCAGGCGGTCGAGGTAGGCCCGCAGCTTTGTGAGGGTCGCGTCGAACGGGACCACTGTGTTTGCGTAGAACAGCGCCGGGGAGGCCGCGCAGTCGGCCAGCGAAAAGTCTTCCCCCATGGCCCACGCATTCGATCCGAGATGCCGCTCGACGAGCGCATAGGACTCGCGGAGGAGGCGGACAGCTTCCTCAACCCCGTGCGGGTCGTTCTTCCCCGCCGGGCGGATGCAGTCCGTCACGATCTTCTGCATCGGCTCGTGGATGTAATGGTCGAACACGCGGTCCCACATCCGCGTCCGCCAAGCCAGGTCGGGATCGGCGGGCAGGAACCGGGTCCTGCCGGGATAGAGTGCGTCGAGATATTCGATGACGATCGTCGCTTCGGCGACGGTGCTGTCTCTCGCGTTGTCACGGAGCACCGGGAACTTCGCGAGTGGCCAAACCGCCGCGAAGTTCGAGCGCGATGCGGCGTCGCCGAGATCAACGACGACCGGCTCGAATGGCGTGTCGTTCTCGTAGAGGGCGACCAGAACCTTCCAGCAGAACGACGCGAGCGGGTGGTAGTAGAGGGTCAGCGACATCACGAATTCCTGCTTGGCGCATCGTTTGCCTTAAAGGTGGCGCGTTTCAGCCGGCGTCGAACCCCAGGCGTTGTTCTTGCCGTCCTGAAAGACGACCGGCGCCGCGGCGATCTCCTCGTCCGGCGCATCGAGGCACGCGACGTTGATCCCGACAAAATCGCCGAGGTCCGGATGACTGCCGCGCCCGAACGGCTTCACCCCACAGCGGCTGCAGAAGAAGTGGCGGATGCCAGCGCCGGTCGCGCCCTCAAACCGGTACTCCGTCACCGCATCCGCGCCCTGCTCAAGGCGGAAGTCGTCGGCCTTGATGACCGCCTTCCAGAACCGCGCCTTCCGGCAGATGGAGCAATTGCATTTGCTGGTTCCGGCGGCGAGGTCGATACCGGCCGTGAAGCGCACGGCGCCGCAGTGGCAGCCTCCCTGATAGGTCATCAGCATTGGTGATTCCTTGTTCGTCGGCAGCGGCTCTGCCTAGCATCGATGGGCATTGCAGGCGGCTCTTTGGGTTGGTTTTGAGGCTGAAAGATGGGCGGACGCCGGCCAACACGGCGTTTGGCGATAGATCAACGGGGATAGGGCGCTCTGGCCCTGTTTTCTCCGGCCCGCCCGCTCTAAACCGGTGACCAAAGAAGGAACGCGCTTTTGTCCGTTGGCCCCGGCCTCATCCACCTGAACTGCCACTCGGCCTATTCGCTCCTTGAGGGCGCGCTGCCGCTCGCGACGCTCGCGAAACTCGCCGCCAGCGACGGCATGCCGGCCGTCGGCGTCACCGACACCGCCAATCTCTTTGGCGCGCTGGAGTTCTCGGAAAAGGCGGCGGGAGCGGGCATCCAGCCGATCATCGGGTGCAAGCTCCCGGTTCGTTTCGAGCCGGAGCCCGAATATGAGTCGCGGCGGCCGGGTCATCGCCCGTCGCGGCATGTCGCGCCGCTGTTTCTCCTTGCCGCCACCGACGCCGGCTACCGCGGGCTGATCGAGCTGGTGACCGGCTTCTATCTCGGGGAAGCCGGCCGCGCCGAACCGATCCCTGTGGACGAGCTTGCCGCCGTGTCTGGCGGCCTGATCGCGCTCACCGGCGGGCATGACGGGCCGCTCTATCCGATCCTCGCCGAAGGCGAGACCGCGCTCGCCGAGGCGCGCGCGGCAGCGCTTGCCCGAGCCTTTAGCGACCGGCTCTATGTCGCGGTCGAGCGGCACGGGATGGCGATCGAGCGGCAGGCCGAGCCTGGCGTTGTCGATCTCGCCTACCGCCTCGGCCTGCCGCTGGTCGCCACCAACGAGCCGTTCTTCCCGGCCGCTAGCGACTACGAGGCGCACGACGCGCTGCTCGCAATCGCGGAAGGGCGGCTTCTCTCCAGCGATGACCGCCGCAGGCTCACCCCGCAGCATCACTTCGCCACGCGGGCGGACATGATGCGGCGCTTCAGCGATCTGCCGGAAGCGCTGGAGAGCACGGTCGAAATCGCGCTCCGCTGCCGCACGCGGCCGCACGTGAAGCAGCCGATCCTGCCGCGCTACGTGACCGATGTGGCGGACGCCGCCGCGGCCGAGGAGGCGGAAGCGCTGGAGCTCCGCCGCCAGGCGGTGGAGGGGCTCGCGCGCCGTCTCGCGGCGCAAGGCACGGCCGAGGGTTTTGAAGAGGAAGACTATCGCGACCGCCTGAAGCTTGAGCTCGGCGTCATCACGAAGATGAAGTATCCCGGCTACTTCCTGATCGTCGCCGACTTCATCAAATGGGCGAAGGCGCGCGGCATTCCCGTGGGGCCTGGGCGCGGCTCCGGCGCCGGTTCGGTGGTCGCCTGGGCGCTTACCATCACCGACCTCGATCCGCTCCGCTTCGGGCTGCTCTTCGAGCGCTTCCTGAACCCCGACCGCGTCTCGATGCCGGACTTCGACATCGACTTCTGCCCGGAGCGGCGCGACGAGGTGATCGCCTACGTGCAGCAGCGCTACGGTCACGACCGCGTCGCGCAGATCATCACGTTTGGGACGCTGCAGGCGCGCGCTGCTTTGCGCGATGTGGGGCGGGTGCTCGAAATCCCCTACGGACAGGTCGACCGCCTCTGCAAGATGGTGCCGGCCGATCCGACCAATCCGGTCACGATCGAGAAGGCGATCGAGGGCGAGCCGCGGCTGCAGGAGGCGCGCAAGCAGGAGCCGGTCATCGACCAGCTTCTGACCGTCGCCATGAAGCTCGAGGGGCTCTATCGCCACGCCTCGACCCATGCGGCCGGCATCGTCATCGGCGACCGTCCGCTTCAGGAACTGGTGCCGCTCTACCGCGACCCGCGCTCGGCGCTTCCGGTCACCCAGTTCAGCATGAAGTGGGTGGAGCAGGCAGGGCTGGTGAAGTTCGATTTCCTCGGCCTGAAGACGCTGACGGTGCTGGAACACGCGGTAAAACTCGTCCGCCGGCGCGGCATCGAGATCGATCTCTCCTCGATATCGCTCGACGATAAGACGAGTTTTGCGATGCTGGCACGCGGCGAAACGGTCGGCATCTTCCAAGTGGAAGGGCAGGGCATGCGCCGCGCGCTCGTCGGCATGCAGCCCGACCGCTTCGAGGACCTGATCGCGCTGGTCGCGCTCTACCGGCCCGGCCCGATGGCGAACATCCCGGTCTATTGCGCCCGCAAGCTCGGCAAGGAGGAGATCGACTACCTGCATCCCGAACTGAAGCCGATCCTGGAGGCGACCTACGGCGTCATCACCTACCAGGAGCAGGTGATGCAGATCGCGCGCGATCTCGCCGGCTACAGCCTCGGCGAGGCCGATCTCCTGCGCCGTGCGATGGGCAAGAAGATCCGCTCGGAAATGGAGCAGCAGCGCGAGCGCTTCATCTCGGGCGCGGTCGGGCGCGGGATCGACTACGCCGATGCGGTCGCGATCTTCGACGCCTGCGCAAAGTTCGCCGATTACGGCTTCAACAAGTCGCATTCGGCGCCCTACGCTCTGATCACCTACCAGACCGCCTACATGAAGGCGAACTTCCCGGTAGAGTTTCTGGCGGCGTCGATGACGCTCGACATGAACAACACCGACAAGCTCAACGAATTCCGCCTGGAGGCGGAGCGGCTCGGTATCGATGTGTTGCCACCGGACGTGAACCGCTCGGGCGTGAACTTCGAGGTGGAAAGCGGCAAGATCGTCTATGCGCTTGCGGCGCTGAAGGGCCTCGGCACCCACGCGGTGCAGCACCTGGTCGAGGTGCGCGGCGGGAGGCCGTTCGCCGACCTTGCCGACTTCGCCTCGCGCATCGATCCGCAGATTCTGGGAAGGAAGCCGCTCGAATGCTTGGCGCAGGCCGGCGCGTTCGACGGTATCGACCCGAACCGCGCACGCGTGTTCGAAAATATCGGCCGCGTGCTTGCCGCCGCGCAGGAGCGGACGGAGCGCGCGGCGAGCGGCATCACCGACCTCTTCGGCGATTCCGGCAAGCCGACGCCGCTCTTCCTGGCGGAGGCCGACCCCTGGCCGCAGTCGGAGCGGCTGAACCGCGAATTCGCGGCAATCGGCACCTATCTCAGCGCACACCCGATCGACGACTACCGGGCGCTGATCGAGGGGCGCGGCGGGCTTTCGTGGAAGGCCTTCCACGATCGGCTTCGCGGGAACCGGCAGTTCACGGCGCTTCTGGCTGGAACCGTCGTGCAGCGGCAGGAGCGGCGCACCCGCACCGGCGGGCGCATCGGCATCGTGCTCTTCTCAGACCCGACCGGGCAGTTCGAGGCGACCGTCTACCAGGAGAGGCTCGCCGACTGGCGCGACCTGCTGGAGCCCGGCCGATCGCTCCTGGTGCAGCTCGGCGGGGAGTTCGATCCGGAGACGGAGGAGATGCGCCTCCGCATCCAGAACCTGGAGGCGCTGGAGGCGGTTGCGGCGAAAAAGATCAAGTCGCTCCGCGTCTTCGTCGACGCGCCCGGTCCGATCGAGCGGCTGGCGAGCCGCCTCGACAAGGGGGAGGGCTCCGTTTCCGTCATCGTCATGACCAATGGCCGCGAAGTGGAGATGCGGCTCCCCGAGCACTACCGCACCACCCCGGAAGTCTACGGCGCGATCAAGGCGATGCCGGGCATTCTGCACGTGGAGATGCGGTAGGACGCCGGTCCGCTCCCGAGTGTGAGAGCCGATACGCCGGCCCTCGACCGGCGCGCCGCCGCCGGATATCCGTTGCAACCTGCTCTAGGGTCGCGCCTGTATTGGCGCACAAAGGCCGGACGGCGGCGGTCCCGTCTCGCCGCAGCTGGAGGGCCTCGAAGTGTTCGTCTCCTTCTTCCCCCGTCCCCGCATGTTCTTCTGGTCGGCAGCGATCTGGTCGGGGATCTGCATCGTCGCCTGGTATGCCGGCGGCGGCGCGCTCGGCGACCAGCTCGGCTTCGCTCTGCCAGAGGGCGCGAGCCCGCTGGACGTCGGCGTCGGGGTGTTCTGGTCGCCGCCGTTCCTCTGGTTCTACATCTACTTCGCCGCCGCGACGGCGATCTTCGCCGCCTTCTGGATGTGGTTCATGCCGCATCCCTGGGCGCACTGGTCGATCCTCGGCTCCGCTCTCATCCTCTTCACGACCTACTTTCAGGTCCAGGTGAGCGTGGCGATCAACAATTGGTATGGGCCGTTCTACGACCTCGTGCAGGCCGCCGTGTCGAAGTCCGCGCCAGTCACGCTCGCGCAATTCTACGGCCAGCTCCTGGTCTTTGCCTGGATTGCCTTTGTTGCGGTGATCGTCGGCGTGCTGACCCGTTTCTTCGTGAGCCACTACATCTTCCGTTGGCGCACGGCGATGAACAACTACTACATGGAGCACTGGTCGGAGGTGCGCGGCATCGAAGGCGCGTCGCAGCGCGTGCAGGAGGACACCATGCGGTTCTCCACCACGATGGAGGGCCTCGGCGTCAGCCTCGTCGATTCCGTCATGACGCTGATCGCGTTCCTGCCTGTGCTGCTGAGGCTCTCCGAATCGGTGACGGAGCTGCCGATCGTCGGCGAGGTGCCGCATGCGCTCGTCGTGGCGGCGATCCTCTGGTCGCTGTTCGGCACCGGGTTCCTGGCGCTGGTCGGGATCAGGCTTCCGGGCCTTGAGTTCCGCAATCAGAGGGTCGAGGCGGCCTACCGCAAGGAGCTCGTCTACGGCGAGGACAACCCGAACGCGGCGCAGCCGCCGACCACCGCGATGCTGTTCTCCAACGTCCGCAAGAACTATTTCCGCCTCTACCTCAACTACATGTACTTCAACATCGCCCGCATCGTTTACCTGCAGACGGACGTCATCTTCCCGTACGTGATCCTGGCTCCGACGATCGTCGCCGGAGCCATCACGCTTGGCCCCCTGCAGCAGATCCTGAACGCGTTCGGACAGGTGCGCTCGTCGTTCCAGTATCTGGTCAATTCCTGGGCGACGATCGTGGAGCTTCTGTCGGTCTACAAGCGCCTGCGCGGCTTCGAGGCGGCGATCGGCGGGGAGCCGCTTGCGGCGATCGAGGCGGCGGCGCCGGCGTGATGAACGCGTCGGCCCTCGCTGCGTCTGTGATTGAGGCGTAGAATGCAAAAAACAGGGTCGCGGGCGTGCGATCGCGATTTTGAATGCGTTGCCGCCGCGAGGAGGGAGGTGACCATGGGAAATCTGGCTTCGCTCGTCATGGGCGCCGCGGCACTTGCCCTCGCAGCGACGGACGCGGCCGCGCAATCCGGCAGCGTCGAGAAGGCGGTCGGCGGCTATTCGTTCGAGGAGGCGGCGAAGGAGCATCCCGACACCAGGAATTTTCACTCCGCCGACGGACACCTGACCTTTGCCATCGTGACGCAAACCGCCGGCAACGGCTTCTTTGACCCGCTCTACGTCGGCGCGAAGGTGGCGGCGAACATGATCGGCGCGGAAATACTTCTGCTCGGATCGGAGGCGCCGAACGAGGATGTGGCGCGCGAGATCGAGATCCTGAACCAGATCGTGCAGGACCCGACCATCGACGGCATCATCATGACGACGCCGCAGGCAGGCGCGTACGACGATATCGTGAAGACCGCCTTCGCCAACGGCATCCCGGTCGCCACCACCAATTCCTACGACGGCACGATCCTGAACCGCAGCGGCATCAGCCACACCGGACAGGACGCCTCGGCGGCCGCGATCGCCGGCGAGGCTCTAGTGAAGTGCCTCATGGAACGGGGCGTCGAGAAAGGCTCGATCGTGCTTCCCTCGTCGACCGCGCCTGGCAACGTCGAGGTGAACAATCGCGTGACCTCTGCCTTCAACGCCATCGTGAAAGCGCTGAACGACGCCGGCAAGCTCGCCAACTTCACCGTCGATGCAGGTCCGCAGAACACCGGCATCGATCTCAATCCGAACGACCCCGTGGCCGGAGTGATGACGCTGCTCGAATCGCGCCGCGACGTGGTCGGCGCATTTGCCGGGAACGCGCTCTGGACGCCGGCGATCGCCAAGGCTTCCGCCCAGCTCGGATTGACCGGCAAGCTCTGCGCCTACGGGTTCGACCTCGGTCCCGACCAGCAGGAGGCGCTGAAGTCCGGCGATCTCACCGGCTCGGTCGGGCAGCAGCCGTTCCTGCAGGGTTTTTGGCCGGTGATGCAGCTCTACCTGCAGATCGACCGCGGCATCGCTGCGGCGAACCTCGACACGCGCGCGCAGCTCGTGACGCAGGAAACCGCCGGAGACATCGGGAAGCGGTTCGAGAACTGACTAAATGAACGCGCGTGCCGCAGCCGTGCGGCCCGGTGTGATCTGTCGCCTTTAGAAGCGGTCAGCGGTAGAACGCTTGCATTCGTGCTCGGCCCGCGGAGGCCGTATGAGTGAACATCCGATCACACGCCGGCTTGCCGCGATCCTTGCTGCCGACGTCGCCGGCTACAGCAGCATGATGGAGCGCGACGAGGCCGGCACGATCGCGGCGCTGAGGTCGATCTGGAACGAGACCTTCAATCCTGCTGTCGCAGCGCGCCACGGAAGGATCGTCAAGACGATGGGCGACGGCGCGCTGGCGGAGTTCTCCAGCGCCGTCGACGCGGTCGAATGCGCGGTGTCGATTCAGCGTGCGATGGGCAGGCGCAATCTCTCGGCCGAGCGGCCCATGGAGTTCCGCATCGGCCTCAATCTCGGCGACATCGTCATCGAGGGCGACGATATTTTTGGCGACGGGGTCAACGTTGCCGCGCGGCTCGAGGGCCAGGCGCGGCGGGGCGGAATTCTGATCTCCGATGTCGTACACGCGCAGGTAGACGGAAAGGTGAGCATCACCTTCGCCGACGCGGGAGAGATCAAGCTCAAGAATATCGAGCGGCCGCTCAAGGTCTGGCGGTGGGGCGGGAGGGACCCAGAGGCGACTGCCACTTCGGCTGCGAACTTCGCTCGCCCGCTCGCCGCCGACAAACCTTCCATAGCCGTCCTGCCGTTCTCGGCGATTGGCAACGACCCGCAGCAAGAATTCTTCGCTGACGGCCTGGTCGAAGACATCCTCACCACGCTCTCAAAACTCTCCGGCCTCTCCGTCATCGCCCGCAATTCGAGCTTCGCCTACAAAGGGCGCGCAATCGACGTGCGCGACGTGGCTAAGGACCTGGGCGTCCGCTACGTGGTGGAAGGCAGCGTGCGCAAGGCCGACAACCGCATACGGATCGCCGCGCAGCTGATCGATGCGACGACCGGCGTCCATGTCTGGGCCGAGCGCTTCGACCGCGACCTCTCCGACATCTTTGCGGTGCAGGACGAGATCACGCTGACGCTCGCGACCGAAATGCAGGTCCGGCTGACCGAGGGCGAGCAGGCACGCCTCCGCTACACCACGACGACAAACGTGGAGGCGTGGAACCTGTGGATACAGGGGCTGAACTGCGACCGTCTTCCGAAGACCCGAGAGTCGCGGCACCAGACGCGCCGTCTTTGGGAAAAGGCGCTTGCCCTTGATCCCAATTCGGCGGTGCTGAACGCCCTGCTTGGCGACATGTATTACTCCGACGCGCGCCTCGGCTGGTCGGGCGGAGACCGGGAGGAAGCACTGCAGAGGGCGGAGGCCTATGTCGCACGAGCGCTGTCGCTCGACCCCGAAAGCGCAGATGCTTATCGGAGCGCGGGCGGAGTCCTGCTCTTGCGCTCGAGATTCGAGGAAGCGGAGGCCGCCGCCCGTAAGGCGGCGGAACTCGGCCCGAGCCTCCCCGACGTCCTCGTCCACGGCGGCTTCGTGCTGACGTGTTGCGGCCACGCGGCGGAGGCGGCCGGCCAGGTCGAGAAGGCTCTGGCGCTGAACCCGATCTATCATGCCTGGTATCTGGGGGTGCTCGGCAACGCCTACCGGCTTTCCGGCCGCACCGAGGAGGCGATCGCAGCGTTCCGGGCCTATCACGCGCGCAGTCCCGGTTTCGGCCTCGCCGACATCGTGATGATCCAGGAGCAGGCTGGAAAGCTCGAAGCGGCGCAAAAGACGGCGGCCGAGCTGATCGCGGCCCGGCCCACCTTCACGACCAAGTCGTTTGCCGAAACGCAGTTCCGCCGCGACGTCGAGCAGCTGGAGAGGGACATCGCCTCGCTTCGCGCCGCCGGGGTCCCGGAGGAGTAGCTGCGCCCCAGATCAGCCGGAACGCCGAACTATTGCGCTCCCGCCAGCTTCCCCCTATATCCCGCGCCATCTCACAGGCGGGCATGAAGCTTTGACCGGCTTTCCGGTGGCTTTTGCCGTTTCGGGCGATCGCCAACTCCCGCCGAGGACGAACCGGAGAATTTGATGGCGCTTCCCGATTTTTCGATGCGCCAGCTGCTCGAGGCTGGCGTGCATTTCGGTCACCAGACGCATCGCTGGAACCCGAAAATGGCCCCGTACATCTACGGCGCCCGCAACAACATCCACATCATCGACCTCGCGCAGACCGTGCCGCTGCTCTTCCGCGCCCTGCAGCAGGTGAGCGACACCGTCGCGCAGGGCGGGCGGGTGCTCTTCGTGGGCACCAAGCGGCAGGCTTCCGAGGGGATCGCCGACGCGGCGCGCCGCTGCGCCCAGTACTACGTCAATTCGCGCTGGCTCGGCGGCACGCTCACCAATTGGAAGACGATCTCGCACTCGATCGATCGGCTGAAGAAGCTCGACGAGATGCTCGATACGGGCGTGCAGGGCCTGACCAAGAAGGAGCTTCTGTCGCTCACCCGCGAGCGCGAGAAGCTGGTGCGGTCGCTGGGCGGCATCCGCGACATGGGCGGCGTGCCCGACCTCCTTTTCGTTATCGACACCAACCAGGAAGCGATCGCGATCGCCGAGGCGCGCCGGCTGAACAACCCGGTAGCTGCCGTGGTGGACACCAACTGCGACCCGAACGGGATCACCTTCCCGATCCCCGGCAATGACGACGCCGGGCGGGCGGTGGCGCTCTATTGCGACCTTGCGGCGCGCGCCGCGATCGACGGCATCTCCCGCGGCCAGAGCGAGCGCGGCATCGACGTGGGCGGATCGGAGGAGGTTCCAGAGGAGGCGGCGCTCGATGCGGAGGCCGCTCGCGAGGAGGCGGCGGAATCCGGTGAAGCGGCCACAGCCGCCGCCGAACCCGAACACGAAGCGGGAGTCGCCCGGTAGATCGGCTGCCCGATTTCATCCGACTTGGTTGCATTGAAAGGAACAGCCTGATGGCCATCACTGCGCAGATGGTGAAAGAGCTGCGTGAGAAGACCGGCGCCGGCATGATGGATTGCAAAGCGGCGCTGGCGGAAACGGGCGGCGACATGGAAGCCGCGGTCGACCGGCTGCGCGCCAAGGGCCTCGCTAAAGCGGGGAAGAAGGCCGGCCGGGTCGCGGCCGAGGGTCTGATCGGCGTCGCCGGCTCCAATAGCCGCGCCGCCATGGTCGAGCTCAACTCGGAAACCGACTTCGTCTCGCGCAACGATCAGTTCCAGGGCCTGGTCAAGCTCGTCGCCCACGCGGCGCTGAAGACCGACGGCGCGCTTGCATCGGTGCTCGCGCAGCACGCGTCCGGCCACCTGACCGTGGAGGAGGCGATCACCAACGCCGTCGCCACGATCGGCGAGAACATGACGCTCCGGCGCACAGCATTGCTCTCCGTCGATGACGGCGTGGTGGCGAGCTACGTCCATGCCGCGGTTTCGCCGGGGCTCGGCAAGATCGGCGTCATCGTCGGGCTGAAGTCCTCCGGCGACAAGGAAAAGCTCGCGGCGCTCGGGCGGCAAGTCGCGATGCACATCGCGGCTGCGGGCCCGCTCGCTGTGGACGCCGACCGCATCGATCCGGAAACGCTCAAGCGCGAGCGCGCTATCTTCGCCGAGCAGGCGCGCGAATCCGGCAAGCCCGAAAACATCATCGAGAAGATGGTCGAGGGCCGGATGCGCAAGTTCTACGAAGAGTCGGCGCTCTTGAAGCAGGCCTTCGTCATGGACACCGAACGCACGGTCGAATCGGTTCTGAAGGGTGCGGTGCGGGACGTCGGCGCGTCGGTCGCGGTGACAGATTTCGTCGTCTTCCGCCTGGGGGAGGGGATCGAAAAGGCTGCGGATGCCTGAGGATATCGGCCTCAGTTCACGCAGAATCGTGGGGCGCCGGCGTGACTTGTCGGCGCCCTTGTCCTATGCGGACAGCGCGCCGCCCGCCGCGGCGGACGCTTCGAGGTCGACGATGCCCCCAAGGCCGAAGCCCAACAGGATCCTGCTCAAGATGTCGGGCGAGGCGCTTTTGGGGGACCAGCCCTTCGGCATCGACGACAAGATCGTGGCGCGCTTCGCCGCGGAAATCGCGGACGTGGCGCGCGCCGGCACGGAAGTCGCCATCGTCATCGGGGGCGGCAACCTCTTCCGCGGCGTCGCCGTCTCCGCCAAGGGCGGCGACCGCGTCACCGGCGACCACATGGGGATGCTGGCGACGGTGATGAACGCGCTCGCGCTGGAAGCCGCGCTGGCGCGCGAGGGCCTCGAGGCGCGGGCTTTGTCGGCGATCGAGATGCCCTCCATCTGCGAGACCTACGTGCATCGGCGCGCGTCGTGGCACATGAGCCGAAAGGTGATCGTGGTGCTCGCCGGCGGGACCGGAAACCCGTTCTTCACCACCGACAGCGGCGCGGCGCTCCGGGCGCTCGAGCTTGAATGCGACGCGCTCCTGAAAGGCACGCAGGTCGATGGCGTCTATTCCGCCGATCCACGCAAGGATCCGAATGCCGTCCGCTTCGAGCACGTCACCTTCCAGGAGGCGATTTCCAAGGGCCTTGCGGTCATGGACACCGCCGCCTTTGCCCTTGCCCGCGACAATGGACTGCCGATAATCGTCTTTAACGTGCATGAGCCGGGGGCCCTGGCGCGCATCGTCGCGGGGGAGGCGGTGGGCACCCTTGTTTCCGCAGGCTGAGTGCCGGGCCTACCCGCAACGAAACAGGGAAAAACGCCATGGAAGACGGGCTCGACTTCAAGGACATCACCCGACGCATGCACGGCGCCGTCGCCGTCTTGAAGACGGAACTCGGCGGGCTCCGTACCGGGCGCGCCTCCGTCAGCCTGCTCGATCCGGTGACGGTCGAGGCCTACGGCACGCAGATGCCCATCAACCAGGTTGCCACCATCAACGTGCCGGAGCCGCGCATGCTTTCGGTGCAGGTGTGGGACAAGGCGCTCGCCGGCAAGGTGGATCGCGCCATCCGCGACGCCAATCTCGGGCTGAACCCGATCATGGACGGAACGCTGCTCCGCATCCCGATTCCGGAGCTCAACGCCGAGCGCCGTCAGGAAATGGTAAAGGTTGCGCACAAATATGCCGAACAGGCGCGCGTCGCGGTGCGGCATGTGCGTAAGGACGGCATGGACACCCTGAAGAAGCTCGAGAAGGACGGCCACCACAGCCTCGACGACACGCACACCGAGTCGGCGGAGCTGCAGAAACTCACCGACGCGACGATCAAGGAAATCGATGACGTGCTCGCCGCCAAGGAGCACGAGATCATGCAGGTCTGAATGGTCTTGCCCAATCGTTCGTCTCTGCTCGCAGCCACCGCGACAGCGCTTGAGCCTGAGCGGCTCGAAAGCGGCGCGCCCTGGGGAGCGCTGCCGCGCCATATCGGCATCATCATGGACGGCAACGGCCGCTGGGCGCACGCGCACGGGTTGCCGCGCGGCGAGGGGCACCGGCGCGGGGTCGAGGCGCTGCGGCGCACGGTGCGATATGCTGCCAATCGCGGCATCGGCTTTCTGACGCTGTTCAGCTTCTCCTCGGAGAACTGGTCGCGGCCCGACGAGGAGATCGAGGGCCTCTTCAACCTCGTGCGCATCTTCATCCGCAACGATCTGGCGGAGCTGCATCGCAACGGCGTGCGCGTGCGCGTGATCGGCGAGCGCCGCACGTTGCCCGCCGATATCCGCGGCCTCATCGAGGAAGCCGAGGCGCTGACGCTTGCCAATCGGGGCCTCCAGCTCATCGTCGCCTTCAACTACGGGGCACGCGACGAAATCGTGCGCGCCGCGCGCCGGCTGGCAGGGCGCGTGGCGAGCGGCCAGCTCGCCCCGGAGGCGATCGATCAGGCGGCTTTCGAGGAGGCGCTCGACACGCTCGGGATTCCCGACCCCGATCTCATCATCAGGACATCGGGCGAGCAGCGCATCAGCAACTTCCTTCTGTGGCAGGCGGCATACGCCGAGTTCATCTTTCTCCCGGTGCTTTGGCCGGACTTCGGCGACGAAGAATTCGAGGAGGCGCTGAACGAGTTCGCCTCGCGCGAACGCCGCTACGGAGGGGTCGTTGGCGTCTGAGTCGGGTGCGTCCAACAACCGGGGCGAACTCAGGACCCGCGTCGTCTCAGCCGCCATCCTCGCCCCAGCAGCGCTCGCCGCCGTGGTTCTCGGCGGCTTTGCCTTTGCCGCGCTGGTCGCTGCCCTGGCCGCGGTCGCTTTCTGGGAGTGGACCGCCATCACCGATGCCGACGATCCTGGCTGGGCGCGCGCTCTCGCTGGGGCCTGCCTGATCGCGGGCCTCCTCTCGCTCGAGCTCTCGAGCGTGTGGCCGGCGCTTTGGCTGGTCGCTGTCCCGGCGGTGCTGGCGCTGGCCGGCGGCATCGGCGCGCCGGCTTTTCGGTGGATCGGTCTCGGACTCCTCTACGTGGCGCTGCCCTGCGGCGGCTTGATCGTGCTGCGGCAGGCGGATCCACTCGGCTGGGGCGCGGCGATCCTCTACCTGCTCTTCGTGGTCTGGGCGACGGACATCGCGGCCTATTTCGGCGGGCGCGGGTTCGGCGGGCCCAAGCTCTGGCCGCGGGTGTCGCCGAAGAAGACCTGGTCTGGGGCGTTGAGCGGCCTAGTCGCAGCGATCGCCGCGGGCGGCGCCACCGTCGGATTGACGATGGGCGGTAACGTGCGCGCCGGCCTCGTGCTCGCCGTGCCGCTTTCGGTCGCCGCGCAGGCCGGCGATTTCCTGGAGTCGGCGGTGAAACGCCGATTTGGCGTGAAAGATTCCGGCCGTCTCATCCCGGGCCATGGCGGCGTGCTCGACCGGGTGGACGGACTGTTCGGAGCCGCAGCGCTGGCATGGCTGCTCGCGCTTGCGGGGTTGGGCGAGGATATCCTGGCGCTTCCTGGCGGCGAAACGATCGCGAGGGCAGGGCAGTGACACGCCGCATCACGCTCCTCGGCGCGACGGGCTCGGTCGGCACCAGCGCTGCCGACGTGATCGCGGCCGCGCCCGACATGTTCGAGGTGCATGCCGTCACCGCGCGCAGGAACGGCGCCAAGCTCGCCGAGACCGCGCGCAGGCTGCATGCCCGCCGCGCGGTGATGGCGGAGGAGGCGAATTTCGCCGCGCTCCGGGACGATCTCTTCGGGAGCGGCATCCGCGTGGCGGCGGGCTCCGCCGCCATGGAGGAAGCCGCCGCCGAGCCGGTCGACATGGTGCTTTCGGCGATCGTCGGCGCGGCCGGGCTCCGCGCCACTGCCGCCGCCATAAAGTCCGGCAGCCACATCGCTCTCGCCAACAAGGAATGCCTGATCTGTGCCGGCGGCGCCTTCATGGCGCTCGCGCGCAAGCATTCCGTGCGCGTGCTGCCGGTCGATTCGGAACACAACGCGCTCTATCAGCTGCTCGACCGGCGCGAAGCCGCCGACATCCGCACCTACACTTTGACCGCATCCGGCGGCCCGTTCCGCACCTGGCCGGCGGAAAAGATAGCGCAGGCGACGCCCAAGCAGGCGGTCGCTCACCCCACCTGGTCGATGGGGGCGAAGATCTCTGTCGACTCTGCAACTCTCATGAACAAGGGCCTCGAACTCATTGAAGCGCATCATCTTTTCGGACTTACTCCTGATGCACTGGACGTGATCGTGCATCCGCAATCGGTGGTCCATGCGCTGATCACCTTTCGCGATGGCTCCATCCACGCGGAGCTTGGGCCCGCCGACATGCGCCGGCCGATCGGCTACTGCCTGCACTGGCCCGAGCGGGTTCGCGAGCCGGTTTCCACGCTCGATCTCGTTGGCGTCGGCCAGCTCACCTTCGAGCGGCCGGACCTCGCGCGCTTCCCCGCGCTCGGCCTCGCAATGGGAGCACTCAGGCAGGGCGGCGGCGCGGCGACAGTCTTGAACGCTGCCAACGAAGTGGCCGTGGCGGCGTTCCTCGCAGGCCGGATCGCCTTTACCGCGATCCCGGAAATCGTGGAAATTACCTTGACGGCGGCCGATTCGGAGGGATTGCTGCGGACGCCAGCCTCGATCGACGAGGCGCTTCAGCTCGACGCGGTTGCGCGGCGGGTGGCGGAGGCCGATCTAAAGCGCCGAGGCGCTGCCGCCTGACCGGAGACACCTTTGTTGGCATTCGTGGCCGATTTCCCGACTGTCCTGGCGATCTACGTCATCCCGGCGCTGGTCGTCCTGACGGCGGTCGTTTTCGTGCACGAGATGGGACATTTCCTCGTGGCGCGCTGGTGCGGCATCCGCGTTGCGGCCTTCTCCATCGGTTTCGGGCGCGAGCTGGCCGGCTTCACCGACCGCCGCGGCACCCGCTGGAAGCTCTCGCTGATCCCTCTCGGCGGGTATGTCCGCTTCGAGGGCGACGACAACGCTGCGAGCATTCCCGATCCCGAAATGCTTGCGCGGACGCCGCTCTCCGAGCGCCAGGGTCTGTTCCATTTCGCGCCCCTGTGGAAGCGCATGGCCGTGGTCACTGCCGGGCCGGTGGCGAATTTCATTCTGGCGGTGCTGATCTTTGCCAGCGTCTTCGCGCTGGTCGGTCGCCCGCACGTCCTCCCCGTCGCCGACACCGTGATGGAGGGCAGCGCGGCCGAGCGCGCCGGCTTCCTGCCCGGCGACCGCATCCTAAGCGTCGACGGCAACCGGATCGATTCGTTCACGGAGCTGCAGAGCCTCGTCATGCTCTCCGCCGACGAGACGCTCACGATCGTGGTCGACCGGGGCGGCGAGCAGGTGACCCTGACGGCGGTTCCCGAGCGCCAGGAGCGGCCGGACAGGCTTGGCGGAACCCACCGAATCGGCGTGCTCGGCATCACGTCCGGCGAGTTCAGCTTCGAACGCGACGACCCGCTGACCGCGATCGCCGCGGGCGCGGGCGAGACCTGGCACATCATCGACCGCACGATGACCTACATCGGCAGGCTTCTCAGCGGGCGGGAAAGCGCGGAGCAGCTCAGCGGTCCCATCCGCATCGGTCAGGTTTCCGGCGTAGTCGCCTCGACGGGCGGCATAGCCGGCCTCATCTACCTGACCGCCGTCCTTTCGGTATCGATCGGGCTCTTCAATCTCTTCCCTGTCCCGATGCTCGATGGCGGGCACCTTCTGTTCTATCTGATCGAGGCGGTGAGGGGGCGGCCGCTCAGCCCGCGCGTGCAGGATATCGGGTTCCGCATCGGCTTTGCGCTGGTGATCATGCTGTTCATTTTCGTGACGTTCAACGACATCGCGAACCTCTAGGGAATTTTCGTGAACTCCTAGATGCTTAGGCACGTTGCCCAAAGGCAACGTCACCCCGAAAAAGCGGGTGGTGAAAAAGCCCTTTCGATTGAAAGCACGGCCAAACCCTGCAATAGCTTGCGAGGGGGCCCGGCTTTCGGGCGGCGTCCCGTAACCTGTCGTGCGCTCAAAAGACCGGACCACAACGGCCAATGAGACCAGTATCATTTTGGCGGAATGTCTCGGCTCTCCGCGCCGTCCTCATCCTTGTGGCGGCCTGGATGCTGGCCATGCCGGGATTTGCCGGCAGCGCCGAGGCCGCGGTCGTCAATCGAATCGAGGTCGAGGGCAATCAGCGGGTCGATGCCGACACGATCCGCGCCTACCTGCTCATTCGTCCGGGCGTCGACTATTCCCGCCGCGATGAGGACGATTCGCTAAAGGCCCTGTTCGACACCGGTCTCTTCTCGGACGTCCAGCTCTCCACGCGCGGCGCTACGCTCTTCGTCATCGTCGTGGAAAACCCGGTCATCAACGAGATCGCGTTCGAAGGGAACCGGAGATACAAGGACAACCAGCTCTCGGCGGTCATCCAGTCAAAGTCGCGCGACGTGTTCACTCGCGCCAAGGTGCAGAACGACGTGGCGCGCCTTTTGGAGCTCTACCGCCGCACCGGCCGCTTTCAGGCCTCGGTGACGCCGGAGATCATCGAGCTGCCCAACAACCGCGTGAACCTGGTCTTCGTGTTCACTGAGGGCCCGAAGACCGGGGTGTCGGGCATTACCTTCATCGGCAACCACGCCTTCGGCGACGCCAGGCTGCGCAACGTCATCGCCACGCGGCAGAGCGGGATACTGAGCTTCCTCAGGAGCGGCGACAACTACGACCCCGACCGGCTCTCCTCCGACGAGGAGAAGATCAGGCAATACTATCTCGACCGCGGCTTCGCCGACTTCCAGATCGTCTCGTCGGTCGCAGAGCTTGACCGCGAACGGAACGCCTTCTTCATCGCGTTTACGCTGAACGAGGGGCTGCGCTACCGCTACGGCGCGATATCGGTGGATTCTACTATTCCCGGAATCGATCCGGCTGTGCTTCAGCGGCAGGTCCTGACCCGCGAGGGCCATGTCTTCTCCGCCACCGAGGTGGAAAAATCGCTCGAGGAGATCACGCTGTATCTGGCGTCGAGCGGCTATCCCTTCGTGCAGGTCAGGCCGCGGCTCAGCCGCGATCCCGACCTGCAGACGATCAGCATCGAATACGTCGTCGACGAGGGTTCGCACGTCTACGTCGGACGCATCGAAATCCGTGGCAATACGCGCACGCGCGACTATGTCATCCGGCGCGAGTTCGACATCGCCGAGGGCGACGCCTACAACCGCGTGCTCGTCGACCGCGCCGAACGCCGGCTGAAGCGCCTAGGCTATTTCAGCGAAGTCCGCATCTTCACCGAGCCCGGAGCGACCGAGGATCGCGTCGATATTATCGTCGAGGTCGTCGAGGAGCCCACAGGCGAGCTCTCCTTCGGCATCGGCTACTCGACCTCCGACGGCGTTGTCGGCGACGTCTCCCTGACGGAAAAGAACTTCCTCGGGCGCGGATACACTTTGAGAGTGGCGGTCGGCGCGGGGGAGACCAGCCGAACCTATGAGGTTGGTTTTACCGACCCGTATTTCCTGGGGCGGCGCATTTCCGCGGGCGTCAACGTTTTCCGCCGCGAATACTCGGAGAACAGCTACCGCTCCTACGACTATCAGACCACGGGCGGCGGGATCACCTTCGGCCTGCCGGTCACCGAGGATCTCACCGTGCAGACGGGCTACAAGATCGAGCTGCAGGACATCCAGGTTGACGCGGCGGACTGCGACGGCGTCGCTCCGGACATATCGCTGGCGATCTGTTCGGCGGCGGGCGAGACCTTGGTTTCTTCGGTTTTCTACTCGGTCATCTACGACACGCTCGACGACTACCGCGATCCGCATGACGGCATTTTCGCCAAGTTCACGCAGGAATTCGCCGGCGCGGGCGGCGACGTCGCTTATGTGAGGAGCACGGGCAGCGCTTCGTACTATCGCGAGCTGCTTGCCGATCGGGATATCGTCGGGCTCTTGAAGGTTCAGGGCGGGCATATTGTCGGAATCGGACAAACAGTTCGGATTCTGGACGAGTTCATGAAGGGCGGCGAGACAGTGCGCGGCTTCCAGACGTCCGGCTTCGGTCCGCGCGACTCGGTGACCGGCGATGCGCTCGGCGGCAACATCTTCGTGGCCGGCACGGCGGAAGTGCAGTTCCCGTTCCCGCTCTTTCCGCCCGAGCTTGGCTTCAAGGGTGCGTTCTTTGCCGACGCCGGCACGCTTTTCGACTCCGATGCAACGGTGGCCGCACCGTCGGTCATTCTCGACGGCCCGGACATCCGCTCTTCCGTTGGCGGCTCGATCCTGTGGGCGTCCCCGCTCGGTCCGTTGCGCGCAGACTTCGCCTACGTGCTGACCTCGGAAAGCCACGACAGGCTGCAGTTCTTCCGGTTCGGCGGCGGGACACGCTTCTGATAGTGTCGAGGTCGGCCGGTCGCCGGCCGGCCTGGCGTCCTGGTTGTCGGTCCCATGCACGATCCCCGCTTCATTCCGGCCCCGCTCCCGATGCGCGTCGGGGCGGTGGCGGAGCTTGTCGGGGCTACGCTCGTACGCGGCGATCCCGATGCGATGATCGTGGGCGCTGCGCCGCTCGAGGGCGCGCGCGAAGGCGAGATCTCCTTCCTCGACAATCCGAAATACGTCAGGCATCTCGCCGGGACGCGCGCGGCGGCTTGCCTGTGCCAGGCGCGCTACGCAGCCCGCGTGCCGGCGCATGTGGCAGTCCTGCAGGCGGAGGAGCCGTACCGCGCCTATAGCGTCTACCTTCGCAACGCTTACCCTGCGGCGATGCGGCCGTCCGGCTTCTTCGGCAAGTCCGACCTCGCCGGAATCGTTCACCCGGAGGCGTGCCTGGAGGACGGTGTCCGAGTTGAGCCGGGTGCAGTCGTCGGCGCCCGCGCTGAGATCGGCCGAGGCACGGTCATCGCCGCCGGCGCGGTGGTCGGCGAGGCCGTGGCGATCGGACGCGATTGCTATATCGGCGCGAACGCGACCATCCAGCACGCTTTGATCGGCAACAGAGTGATTATCCATCCGGGCGTCAGCATCGGCCACGACGGCTTCGGCTTCGCCATGGGCGCGCAGGGACACCTGAAGGTGGCGCAGATCGGCCGCGTCATCGTGCAGGACGACGTTGAGATCGGCGCCAATTCGGGGATAGAGCGCGGCAGCAACCGCGACAGCGTGGTCGGCGAGGGCACGAAGATGGGGTCGCAGGTGCAGATCGGGCATAACGTCGAGATCGGCCGCCATTGCGTGCTAGTCTCGCAAGTCGGCATTGCGGGCTCCGCCCGGCTCGGCGATTTCGTGGTGATCGGCGGCCAAAGCGGGGTGAACGGACACGTGAAAATCGGCGACGGGGCGCATATCGCTGCGGTCAGCGCGGTACACAAGGACGTGCCGCCCGGCGCCCGCTGGGGCGGCGTTCCGGCCCGGCCCGTCAAGGAATGGTTTCAGGAAATGATTGCGCGTAAGCTTGCGGCAAAAGCGAATAGCGGTTGACTTGGTGGCTCAGGAACGGATCGCCGATGGATCAGGAAGTCAAAACGCTGGAAGCCGCCGACATCAATCGGATATTGCAGGCGTTGCCGCATCGTTATCCGTTCCTGATGGTGGATCGGATCCGCGACATCGACGGCGACAATTCCTGCGTCGGCATCAAGAACGTCACCTTCAACGAGCCGCACTTCCAGGGCCACTTCCCCACTCAGCCGGTGATGCCCGGCGTGCTCCTGATCGAGGGGATGGCGCAGACGGCGGGCGCGCTTTGCGTGCTAGCCGCGGGCATTTCCGGGCCGCCGAAGCTCGTCTATTTCATGACCGTCGACAACGCCAAGTTCCGCAAGCCGGTCATTCCCGGCGACACGGTCGAGTACCACGTGCAGAAGATCCGCCACCGCACGAATATCTGGAAGTTCGCCGCGGTGGCGCGGGTCGATGGCGTGAAGGTCGCCGAGGCCGTCGTGAGCGCCATGATGGTGGAAAGCTGACTTGGCGGGCGTTCATCCGACCGCGATCGTCGAGAAAGGGGCGGAGCTGGCGGAGACGGCGGTCGTCGGCCCCTACTGCATCGTCTCGTCGGGCGTCTCGCTCGGCGAGAACGTCAAGCTGCACGGCCACGTCGTGGTCGGCGGCCAGACGAAGATCGGCGCCGGCTCGCAGATATTTCCCTTCGCCAGCGTCGGCCTGCCGCCGCAGGACATGAAGTATCGCGGCGAGCCCAGCCGGCTTGAGATCGGCCGCAACTGCAGCATCCGCGAGCACGTGACGATCAATCCCGGCACCGAGGGCGGCGGCATGCTGACCAGGATCGGCGACGACTGTCTGCTCCTCGTCGGCTGCCACGTGGCGCATGATTGCCGGCTCGGCAACCACGTGATCCTTGTCAACCACGCGACACTCGGCGGCCATTGCCGGATCGACGATTACGCCATCCTCGGCGGGCTTTCGGCGCTGCATCAATATGTGCGCGTTGGCGAGAGCGGTTTTATCGGTGGCATGTCTGGGGTTGAGAACGACGTGATCCCGTTCGGATCGGCGCTCGGCAATCGCGCCGCGCTCGGCGGCCTGAACATTGTCGGGCTCACCCGCCGCGGCTTCTCGCGCGACGCCATCCATCGGCTGCGGCGCGCCTACCGCACGCTGTTCGGGCCGGATGGCACGCTCAAGGAACGGCTTGCCGACGTGGAGGAGGAGTTCGACGGCGACGAGAACGTCGCCAAGATCGTCGCGTTCATTCGCGAGGGAGGCGACAGGGCGATCTGTACGCCGCGGTCGCGCAGCGCCGACGCCTGACGCGAAACCGATGGCCGGGACCGGCAGCGAGCGACCGATAGCCATTCTTGCAGGCGGCGGTCGAATGCCGTCGCTCGTCGCGGAAGCCGCCCGTCGCGGCGGCCGCGCGCCGATCGTCTTCGCCATCGCCGGCGAGGGCGATCCTGCCGCCTTCGGATCGTTGCCCGTGCATATCCTGCGCTGGGGCGAGCTTGGGCGGCTGCTCAACCTCGCGCGCAAGGCCGACTGCCGCGAGGTGGTTTTCATCGGCACGATTTCGGCTCGGCCGGACCTTGCCAGCGTCCGACCCGACCTCGGCGCGCTCAAACATCTGCCGCGCGTGCTGAAGCTGATCGGCCGCGGCGACCACAGCCTGCTCGAGGGCATGGCCGCGATTTTCGCGGAGCAGGGAATCGAGCTGGTAAGCCCGCTCGATGTCGCGCCTGATCTCGCGCTCGGTGAAGGCTGCCAGGCGGGGCGCGTGCCCGGCGAGGCCGAAATCGATATCGAGAAGGCGCTGCAAGCTGCGCGCCTCATCGGCGGTCTCGACATCGCGCAGGCGGCCGTTTCCGTCGGCGGGCGCGTCGTCGCGCTCGAGGATGTCGGCGGCACGGATGGGCTGCTTCGGCGCGTCGCGGAGCATCGCCGGAGCGGACGCATCGGCAAGGCTGGCGGCGTTCTGGTCAAGTGCCTGAAGCCGCAGCAGGACGGCCGCCACGATCTTCCCACCATCGGACCGGACACTGCGAGGGCTACAGCGGAAGCGGGGCTTTGGGGCGTCGCCGCTGAGGCCGGCCGCACCATGCTTGCCGGCCGCGATGAGACGATCGAGGCGTTCCGCCGCGCCGGCCTTTTCCTGCTCGGCCTGAAGCCCTCGGGCTGACGCCGGAATGGCAGAACGCCCACTTCGCTTTGCGCTCGTCGTCGGAGAGGAGTCCGGCGACCAGCTCGGTGCGGGACTGATCGACGCGCTTCGCCGCGCCCGCCCTGATGCAACGTTCGTGGGACTTGCCGGGGAGCGAATGAAGGCGCGCGGCATGCAGAGCATGGCGCCGCTCGGCGACGTGGCCGTGATGGGGCTGGTCTCGGTCGTGAGATACCTGCCGCGCATCGTCCGCCGCGTCTATCAGCTGGTCGACGCCGTGCTCGCGGCCGAGCCCGACGTGCTCGTCATCGTCGATAGCCCCGAGCTGACCCATGCCGTGGCGCGGCGCGTCGCCAAGCGACGGCCGGAACTGCCGATCGTCGACTATGTGTCGCCGACCGTGTGGGCTTGGCGGGCCTACCGGGCGCGCCGCATGGTGCGCTACCTCGACCATGTTCTAGCGCTGCTGCCGTTCGAACCGGATGCGCACCGGCGGCTCGGCGGCCCGCCCTGCACCTATGTCGGGCACCCGCTGATCGAGCGGCTCGACGAGCTTCGCCCCGCGCCAGGCGAGCGCCTGCCGCTCGGGGAAGGGCCGACGCTGCTTGTTCTGCCGGGGAGCCGTCGAACGGAAATATCGCGCCTGATGGCGCCGTTCGGCGAGGCGGTACGGCTGATCGCCGAGGCGCGGCCCGACGTGGAAGTGCTGCTGCCGGCCGTGCCGCATCTTGAAGCGGAGATCAGGGCGCGGGCGGCGGAGTGGGCGCATCCGCCCAAGCTTGTGCTCCGCGAAGCGCAAAAATTTGCCGCCTTCCGCCGTGCGCATGCGGCGCTTGCCGCGTCAGGCACGGTTTCTCTGGAGCTCGGACTTGCCGGCGTCCCGACCGTCATCGCATACCGTGTCGATCCGGTCGCCCGCGCGCTGAAGCACCTCTTCCTGCGCGTCCCGTCGATCGTCCTGACGAATCTCATCCTCGGCGAGAACGCCGTGCCCGAGTTCCTCGACGGCGACAGCTCACCAGAGGTTCTCGCTCGCGAGACGCTCGCGCTACTCTCCGACACGCCCGCGCGGCGGGCGCAGGCAAAGCCGCTCGCGCGCCTCCTTGACGTCATGTCCCTCCCGGGCGGCGTCCGCCCAAGCGACAAGGCGGCGGAGATCGTGCTCGACGCGGCCGAGCACGGATGGGGCAGGCGCAAGGCGCGGCTAAGGTAGGGCGCTATTGCAGCTGGGCGGTCGATTTGCCAGCCGTCGTTCCGGTCGAGCAGAACACCTTGGCGTAGCTGTCCTCTTTGACGAGGTTCGAGGTCGCCGCGTAGAACATGCCGTGGCGCATGCAGCCGCCGAGCGAAGCGGGGCGCTCGGGCGCCACGATCCAACTGAGGGCGGTGGCCTTTTGGCACGCCGGAACGGGCGTCGTCATAAGACAGATGGCGATTGCAACCGTGTACAACATCAGGAGGCCCTTTCGTTGAGCAGGCCCCTCCATTCAGGCGCATCCTCTGGACTGGCGCCCTACGAGCAAGCCACGTGCCAGTCCGGCGTCGGTCCGCTCTTGAACCGGATCGTTGCGCGGTGTGGTAAATGATCCGTAAACCGCGTTGCAGCAGGTGCTGAAAGCGCCCGGGAACGGCCGCTTGCTGCGGCGCAATCGCCGGCCTATCTCCGCCCGGTTGCGGGGATCGAATCGGGAGAACCAGGGATGAGGTCCGGCCTGCGTCTGTTTGGAATTGCCGCCGCCGCCGCAATCGTGGCCGCCGGCGCGCTGCTTCTCCCGCGATTGAACGGGGCGGAGCATCTGCGGCCCGCGGAGCCGACGGTGACGGGCTCGATCGCCCGGTCGCCGACGGTTGGCAGCCCCGCGCCGGTCGTCCTTGCTCAGCAGCAGGAAACGGTCCCGCCTGACCGCGACACCATCCGGCTCTCGTTCGCCCCGATCGTGAAGCGCGTCGCGCCCGCGGTCGCCAACGTCTACGCCACGGAGCGCGTGCGGGTGCGCTCGCCCTTCGAGGGTGATCCGTTCTTCGAGCGCTTCTTCGGCCCCGGCAGCCCCTTCGGCCCGCGCGAAAGCCAGCGTTCCTCGCTCGGCTCCGGCGTCATCGTCGATCAATCGGGCGTCATCGTTACCAACAACCACGTTGTCGGCGGCGCCACGGAAATAAAGGTCGCACTCGCCGATGGGCGTGAATTCCCCGCCAGCATCCTCTTGCGCGACGAGCGGACCGACCTCGCGGTGCTCAAGGTCGAGAACGGCGACGATCCGTTCCCGGTTCTCGAGATCGGCGACTCGGACGCGCTCGAAGTCGGAGACCTGGTGCTTGCGGTCGGCAATCCGTTCGGCGTCGGTCAGACGGTGACGAGCGGCATCGTGTCGGCAGTGGCCCGCACCAATCTTGGCATCAGCGATTCCGGTTTCTTCATCCAGACCGACGCCGCCATCAATCCCGGCAATTCCGGCGGCGCGCTGGTCGACGTCGACGGCCGGCTGATCGGCGTCAACACGGCGATCTATTCGCGCAGCGGCGGCTCGATCGGAATCGGCTTCGCCATCCCCTCCGACATGGTGCGGACCGTCGTCGCACAGGCGATCGCCGGCTCGAAATCAGTGGCGCGCGCCTGGATCGGCACGCTCTGTCAGGACGTCAGCCGGGATATCGCGGCTTCGCTCGGGCTTGCCAAGCCGCAAGGCGCGCTCGTCACCCATGTCGACAAGGATTCGCCCGCCGCGCGCGCCGGCCTCCAGGTAGGCGATCTCATCCTGAAGGCCGGCGACAGTGATATCGCCGATTCCGCCTCGCTCGACTACCGGCTGGCGGTGGCCGGGATCGGCAACTCCGTGACGCTCGCGC